>NZ_JARUBF010000001.1:5243401-5555101 GCF_029626025.1 Solwaraspora sp. WMMD406 | reverse complement strand
CCGCGTACCCGCCGGGCACCCCCCGACCCGTCCGGCACGCGCGTGAGCCGCGAACGAAAGGCACCCCTGTGACAAGCCCACGGAAGACCCGCGTCGCCATCGTCTTCGGTGGCCGCAGCACCGAACACGCGATCTCCTGCGTCAGCGCCGGCAGCATCCTCGCCGCCCTCGACACCGACGAGTACGAGATCGTCCCGGTCGGCATCACCCGCGCCGGACGATGGGTGCTCACCACCGGCGACACCACCGAACTGGCGATCACCGACCGGCGACTGCCGGAGATCACCGACCGCTCCGGCTCGGCCGTGGTGCTGCCCGCCGACCCCACCGACAACGGGATCATGGTGCTCGACCCGACCACCGGCCCGGCCGCCGCCCTCGCCGGCGTCGACGTCGTCTTCCCCGCCCTGCACGGCGCGTACGGCGAAGACGGCACCATCCAAGGACTGCTGGAAATGGCCGGCATCCCGTACGTCGGGGCCGGGGTGTTCGCCTCCGCCGCCGCCATGGACAAGGAATTCACCAAGAAGCTGGCCACCGTCGAGGGCATCCCCACCGGCCCGTACGCCGTACTGCGCGCCGGGGTCAGCCTCAGCGAAG
Organism: Solwaraspora sp. WMMD406; assembly: GCF_029626025.1. Taxonomy (NCBI): domain Bacteria; kingdom Bacillati; phylum Actinomycetota; class Actinomycetes; order Micromonosporales; family Micromonosporaceae; genus Solwaraspora; species Solwaraspora sp. WMMD406. Next base: position 5,554,501 of record NZ_JARUBF010000001.1, on the reverse strand, counting down.
CCGACAAGGACCGCCTCGGCCTGCCCGTCTTCGTCAAACCGTCCCGCGCCGGATCCTCGTACGGCATCACCAAGGTCTCCGACTGGGCCGACCTGGACGCCGCCGTCGCCACCGCCCGCGAGATCGACCCCAAGGTGCTCGTCGAAGCGGCGATCGTCGGCCGCGAGATCGAATGCGGCGTGATCGAAGGCGAAGCCGGCGGCGGACCCGAGGCGTCAATGCTGGCCGAGGTACGGGTCGTCACCGACCACGAGTTCTACGACTTCGAGGCCAAATACCTCGACAACTCCTGCGAGTACGACATCCCGGCCGGACTACCCGCGCACGTCGTCAAACAGGTCCAGGACTACGCCTGCCGGACCTTCACCGCGCTCGACTGCGCCGGACTCGCCCGGGTCGACTTCTTCGTCACCGACGACGACCAGATCTACCTCAACGAGATCAACACGATGCCCGGGTTCACCCCGACATCGATGTTCCCCCGGATGTGGGCGGCGACCGGCCTGGAATACCCGAAGCTGGTCGACCGGCTGATCCGCACCGCGCTCAGCCGAGGCACCGGACTACGCTGACCGCTCAGCCGAGGCACCGCAGTACGCTGACCCGCCGACCGACGCGATTCGCTCGGCTCAGGGGCGGCAGCCGCGCGGTGCCGCCTCCCGGTCGCTCGGCACCGTCTCGATCAGCGTGTCGGACAACGCGATCACCCACTGCCCCGGCTCGTCGTAGGAGCCGGGCACGGTCACCCGTACCGGCACCTCCCGGTCGACCGTCGTCCAGACCGTCGCAGCCGGCTGCTCGCCCGCTGGCTGCTCGCCCGCTGGCTGCTCGCCGGCCGGCTGCTCGGCGGCGTGCCAGCAGACCCCGTCCAGCGGATACACCAGATCAGTCGGAGGAAACGTGGCGGCCGGCACCCCGCAGGCCACCGTGATCGGCGGCTCGCCGTACGCGGCGTTCTGCTCCGCCCCGGCGCTCACCAGCCGCTGGCGCAGGTCGCGCAGCGTACCGGGAAGTTGGGACAGCAACGCCCGGCAGACGATCGCGGAGCGTTCGTCGAGGGCGGCGGCCTCCATCGGTACGGGCGCGGTCGGCACCGGCGCGGCCGAGCCCCCGGCGTCCGGTCCGGCGCCCGGCGCGCCGGACGCCGCCGCGGCGGCGTCCGGCGCGGTGCCGGGGTCCGCCGGGTCGGCCGGCGCGAGCCGGCTCAGCGCGGCGAACGCCACGATCAGAGTCAGCGGCAGCGCCACCACGGTCGCCCAGATCGCCGCCTGGCGGGTGGTGCGGTCCGACCCGCCCGGCGCCGGCTGCGGCGCGGACGGGCTGGTCGTCGGGGGAGTGAGCTGGTCGGTCACTTACAGTCGCACCACCGAGCAGGTAAGGGTGCGGGTGATGCCCGGCACCATCTGGACCCGGCTGACTATCATCGTCCCGAGTTCGTCCACGGTATGCGCCTCGGTGAGCACGACGACGTCGTACGGCCCGGTCACCGCGTCCACCCGGACCACGCCGGAGATGTCCGCGATCGAGTCTGCCACGTCGCGTGCCCTTCCGACTTCGGTCTGGATGAGGATGTATGCCTGGACCACGACCCGACTCCTATCCGCCGCCGGGAGCGGCTCGAACGTGAAACTACCGTACGGAGCAGGCCGGATTCATGACGGTGCCCGAGTGGAGACGACGATGGACGAGGTGGACCGGTGAATGTGGCACGGGCGGGTGAATTCGGGCTCATCTCTCGGGTCACCGCGCGGCTGCGGCCCGGTGCCGCCACTCTGCTCGGTCCCGGCGACGACGCGGCCGTGGTCGCCGCCTCCGACGGCCGGGTGGTCGCCTCCACCGACGTGCTCGTCGAAGGCCGCCACTTCCGGCGGGACTGGTCGAGCGCGGTCGACGTCGGGCATCGGGCCGCCGCAGCGAACCTGGCCGACATCGTGGCGATGGGGGCGGTGCCGACCGCGCTGCTGGTGGCCTTCTGCGCCCCGCCGGACACCGACGCCGGCTGGGCCGAGGACCTGGCCGCCGGCCTGTCGGCGGAAGCCGCCCTGGTCGGTGCCAGCGTGGTCGGCGGGGACATGTCGGCCAGTCCGACGCTGACCATCGCGGTGACCGCCCTCGGTGACCTGCACGGCGTCGACCCGGTGCTGCGCGGCGGCGCCCACGCCGGGGACGTGGTCGCTCTGGCCGGCCGGCTCGGGTACGCCGCTGCCGGCTACACGGTGCTGTCGCGCGGGTTCCGGTCACCGAAGCTGCTGGTCGAAGCGCATCGACGTCCGGAGGTGCCGTACGCCGCCGGGCCGGCCGCCGCGCTCGCCGGCGCCAGCGCCATGATCGACATCTCGGACGGGTTGATCGCCGACCTGGGCCACGTCGCCACCGCCAGCCAGGTCGGCATCGATCTGCGCCGGGACGCCTTCGACGTACCGCCGCAGATGCGCGACACCGCCAACGCGCTCGGCGTCGACCCGTACCAGTGGATCTTCGGCGGTGGCGACGACCACGCCCTGGCCGCGACCTTCCCCGAGGACCTGCCGTTGCCGAAAGGCTGGCAGCACGTCGGGCACGTCGTCAAAGGCGCGGGCGTGACCATCGACGGCCGCCCCTACCAGGGGGCCGCCGGCTGGGAACACTTCCGCTGACCGCCGGAGCGGAGCTGGCCTGAGCCGGCCGGGCGAATCCCGGTCCGGCCGCGCCGGGACCTACCCTGGGGATCGTGACCGATCTGCTCAGGACCAGCGTCGACATCCGCCCGGTGCCCTACACCGACCCGGTGGCCCAGGACCTGGTCCGCGCCGCCATGGCCGACCTCGGTGCCCGCTACGGCGGCACCGGCGACGACACCCCGGTCGACCCGACCGACTTCGCACCGCCCGCCGGGACGTTTCTCGTCGCCTACCTCGACGACGTACCGGTCGGTTGCGCCGGCTGGCGCAGCCACGGCGACGCCGGCTCCGACGCCGAACTCAAACGGATGTACGTCGCCGACGCGGCCCGTGGCCGAGGTGTGGCCCGCACGCTGCTCGGCGCGGTCGAGCGGTCCGCCGCCGAACACGGCCGCCGCCGGGTCATCCTCGAATGCGGCGACAAGCAACCCGAGGCGATCGCCCTCTACCGCAGCAGCGGGTACGCCCGGATCCCCAACTTCGGCTACTACCGGGACTCGCCGGGCTGCCTGTCCTTCGGTCGTGACCTGTGACCCGGCCGGGGGAGACGTCCGGGGCACCCGCGTAACCGACCGCGGGTACACGCGTAGCCGCCGGGTCGTCAGACGACCCGGCGGCTACGGACGGTAAATCGAGTAGATCGAAAGGCGAGGGCGTCAGGCGCCCCGGACCACCTTGCCGGCCTTTAGGCAGGAGGTGCAGGCGTTCACCTTGCGGGTGTTGCCGCCACCGGCCGGAGTGCGCACGGTCTGGATGTTGGGGTTCCAGCGGCGGTTGGTCTTCTTCTTCGACCACGGCACGTTGTGACCGAAGCCCGGCCCCTTGCCACAGACGTCGCACACGCTAGCCACGGGATACTCCTGGGATTGTGTCGTTCATCAGGTCGCCGGTCGCGGGGACATGAAACGCCGGAAGACCCGACAGACACGCCGCCCAGACAACCTGGCCAGGTTACCCGATGCCCCGCCCGCCCGGCCAATCGCCCCCGCCCCGCCCCGTCGCTGCCCGCTGCTGCCCACGCTGCTGCCCCGCCGTCGCTCTGCCGCTGCGGACCGGCCCGGTCGGGGCCGTCCTTCCGGCAGCTGTCGGGGCACGCCAGTAGGCTCATCGCCGTGCTGGACACCCTCGACGCCACCGCCGTCCGCCGGTGGTGCGCGGGTGGCCTGGCCGCGCTGCGCCGGCATCAGAGCGAGATCGACGCCCTCAACGTCTATCCGGTGCCCGACGGCGACACCGGCACCAACCTGGTGCTCACCCTCACCTCCGCCCACCACGCGCTCGCCCTCGACCTGGACAACTCCTCCGAAGGAGAGCAGACCGCACACGGCCGGGTGCTGCGGCTGATGGCCCGGGGCGCGCTGCTCGGCGCCCGAGGCAACTCCGGCGTGATCGTCTCGCAGATCCTGCGCGGCCTCGCCGACGCGCTGACCGACACCGCCGTGATCCGGGGCCGCGCCCTGGCCGGCGCGCTCACCGCCGCCACCGACGCCGCGTACGCGGCGGTGGCCCGACCGGTCGAGGGCACCGTGCTGACCGTGGTCGCCGCCGCCGCGCGGGCCGCCGACCGGACCGGATCCGACGACCTGCCGACCGTGGTCCGGGCCGCCGCCTCCGCCGCCACCACGGCACTCGCCGCCACCCCGAAGCAGCTGCCGGCGCTGGCCCGCGCCGGGGTCGTCGACGCCGGCGGCCGAGGACTGTGCCTGCTGCTGGACGCCCTGGCGGCGGTCGTCACCAACGGCACCGCCACAGGTGCCGACCCGAGCCCCGACACCGACACCGACACGGACACCGACCCGGATACGGACACGGACACGGACACGGACACCGACCCAGGCCCCGACACCGCTGCCGGCCGGGGTGCCGGCGCGGGCACCGTCCACGCCACCGATTCCGGCGAACACCCCCACCCGACCGGTGCCAGCGGGTACGCCTACGAGGTGCAGTTCCTGCTCGACGCCACCGCCGACGCGGTGCGGCGGATGCGCGCCGAACTGCGCCGCCTCGGTGACTCGCTGGTCGTGGTCGGCACCGGCGACGACCCACCCACCTGGAACGTGCACGTACACGTCGACGTCGGGCACATCGGGGCCGCCATCGAAGCCGGGATCACCGCCGGCCGGCCGTACCAGATCTCGGTGACCCGCTTCGCCGCCCAGCCGGCGGCGACCGGCGACGTGGCCCCGCGACCCGGGGCGGACCTGCGTTCCGACGCGGACCCGGCGGTGCCGCGACCCGCCCGGGGTGCCGTGGTCGTCGCCGCCGGGGACGGGCTGTCCGCCATCTTCGCCGACGAAGGCGCGGCCGTGGTCCCCGCCGGCCCGTCCACCGGGCAGCTGCTGGCCGCGATCCGGGCCACCGGCGCCACCCAGGTCGTGGTCCTGCCCAACGACCCGGACACCCAGGCCGTCGCCGGCCTCGCCGCCCGCGAAGCCGAAACCGACGGCGTCACCATCGCCGTCGTCCCCACCCGCTCCCCGGTGCAGGCCTTGGCCGCGCTCGCCGTACGGGACCCCCGGCGCCGCTTCGACGACGACGTGATCGCGATGGCGGAGGCCGCCGGAGCCTGCCGGTACGCCGAGGTCTGCTACGCCGCCCGCGACGCACTCACCACGGCCGGCCGCTGCCGCCCCGGCGACGTACTCGCCCTGGTCGAAGGGGACGTGCTGCTGATCGGCACCGACCTGGCCGGCACCTGCCGCAACCTGCTCGACCAGCTCCTCGGCGGCGGCGGTGAACTGGTCACCCTGGTCGTCGGGGCGCAGGCCCCGGCCGGGCTCGCCGACACCGTCGCCGACCACGTCCGCCACGCCTGGCCGTTCGTCGACGTGCACGTCCTCACCGGCGGGCAGCCGCACTATCCGCTGCTGGTGGGAGTCGAATGACATCGCCACCGGGAGCCGAACGACAGCCATGGGGAGTCGAATGACCCAGCCGTGCACCCTGGACACGCCGTTGACCGTCAACCTCGGCGCCAAGACCGCCAAGGCGATGGCCGACCACCTCGACCTGCACACCGTCGGTGACCTGCTCTACCACTTCCCCCGCCGCTACGACGAACGCGGCGAACACACCGACATCCGGTCCCTGGAGGTCGGTGAGCAGGTCACCGTCCTCGGCCAGGTGCGGCGGACCACCGTACGGCCGATGCGGCAACGCCGGGGCAAACTGCTGGAGGTCGTCGTCGAGGACGGCTCCGGTGGCACCCTGACGTTGACCTTCTTCGGCAACCAGGCCTGGCGGGAACGCGACCTGCGACCCGGCCGCTGGGGGCTGTTCGCCGGCAAGGTCACCGAGTTCCGGGGCGTACGGCAACTCAACGGACCCGAGTACGTGCTGCTCGGCGACGGTGCCGCCGACGGCGAGGTGGCCGCCGAGGGCGACGTGGAGGAGTTCGCCGGCGCGCTGATCCCGGTCTACCGGGCCGCCGCCGCCGTACCCACCTGGGTGATCGCCCGCTGCGTCAAGACCGTGCTGGACGTGCTCACCCCGCCCGAGGACCCGATGCCGGCGGCGGTCCGGGCCACCCGCAACCTGATCGGGCTGGACGCCGCGTTGCGGCAGATCCACCGTCCGGCCGGCGAACCAGAGCTGTTCCAGGCCCGGCGGCGGCTCAAGTGGGACGAGGCGTTCGCCGTACAGCTGACGTTGGTGCGGCGCAAGCTGCGCGCCGCCGACTGGCCGGCGCGGCCCCGGCCCCGCGCGGACGCCGGCCTGCTGGCCACCTTCGACGGACGGCTGCCGTACGAGTTGACCGACGGGCAGCGGCGGGTCGGTGACGAGATCGCCGCCGACCTGGCGACCGCGCACCCGATGCACCGGCTGCTGCAGGGCGAGGTCGGTTCCGGCAAGACGGTCTGCGCGCTGCGGGCGATGCTGCAGGTGGTCGACGCTGGCGGTCAGGCGGCGCTGCTGGCCCCCACCGAGGTCCTCGCCGCCCAGCATCATCGGGGGATCGGCGACCTGCTCGGGCCGCTCGGCCGGGCCGGTGAACTGGACGGCGACCCGGACGGCACCCGGGTGGTGCTGGTCACCGGTTCGCTCGGCGCGGCGGCCCGGCGGGCCGCCCTGGAGGAGGTACGCGAGGGCCGGGCCGGCATCGTGATCGGCACCCACGCCCTGCTGTACGAGGGTGTCGACTTCGCCGACCTGGGCCTGGTGGTCGTCGACGAGCAGCACCGGTTCGGGGTGGAGCAGCGCGACGCGTTGCGGGCCAAGGCCGAGCAGCCGCCGCACGTGCTGGTGATGACCGCGACCCCGATCCCGCGTACGGTCGCGATGACCGTCTACGGCGACCTGGAGATCTCCGCACTGACCCAGCTGCCCGGCGGCCGTTCGCCGATCGCCTCGCACGTGGTGCCCGCCGCCGAGAAGCCGGCGTTCCTGGACCGCACCTGGCGGCGGATCCGGGAGGAGGTCGCCGCCGGCCATCAGGCGTACGTGGTCTGCCCGCGCATCGGTGACCAGGGGGGATCCGGCGCGGCGGCGTCCGACGACGAGGAACCGCCCGGTGACGGTGGCACCGACGCCGGCAGCTCCGACACCGGCTCGCGACGACCGCCGCTGGCGGTGGCCGAGGTGGCGCCGCTGCTGGCCGACGGCCCGCTGCACGGGCTGCGGCTCGGTGTGCTGCACGGCCGGCTTCCGGCGGACGAGAAGGACACCGTCATGCGGGCCTTCGCCGCCGGTGACCTGGACGTGCTGGTGGCCACGACCGTGATCGAGGTCGGCGTTGACGTACCGAACGCGACCGTGATGGTGGTGCTGGACGCCGACCGGTTCGGGGTGTCGCAGCTGCACCAGCTCCGGGGCCGGGTCGGCCGGGGCGCGGCGGCCGGGCTGTGCCTGCTGGTCACCGAGGCGGTCGAGGGCAGCCCGGCCCGGGAACGGTTGGACGCGGTGGCGTCGACGACCGACGGGTTCCGGTTGGCCGAACTCGACCTGGAGCAGCGGCGCGAGGGCGACGTGCTGGGCGCCACCCAGTCGGGCCGGCGTTCACACCTGCGGCTGCTGTCCCTGCTACGCGACAGCGAGTTGATCGGGCAGGCGCGGGCCGAAGCGATCGAGCTGCTCACCGAGGACCCGGAACTGGTCCGGCAGCCGGCGTTGGCGGCGGCGGTGGCGGCCTTGGTCGACGAGGAGCGCGCCGAATACCTGGAGAAGGGCTGACCGGCGGTCCGGTCCTGGGTCGACGGCATCCGGACGGGTTTCCCAACGACGGAGGAGCGCCGACCGGAACCGGTCGGCGCTCCTCCGTCGTGCGGTGCTGTCACGGATGACGGTTCAGGTCATCCGCAGTGGTCGTGCTCAGGCGGTGAAGGTGATCCGCCGACGACGAGCCAGGTAGAACAGGCCGCCACCCAGGGCCAGCAGGGCCAGGGCACCGGCGGCGATGCCACCGGCGGCCGCGCCGGTGACCGGCAGTTCGCCGCCGCCTTCACCGCCGCAGTCCTCCGGCTGCTCCCAGGCGATGGTCTCCTCGACCCCGAGCGTCTCGCTGACCACGGTGACCTCGAGGCCCTCCTCTGCCGGGAAGGCGACGATCTCGGTGACGCCCGGCGCCACGGTCACGGTCTGCGCGTCGCCCGAGTTCGGGGTGAGCGTGACGCTGAACTCCTCGCCGTCCTCCGGGTTGGCGAACCCGAAGACCAGCTCCTCACAGGTGGACTCGTAGCCGCCCTCGGGCTCGCCCGGCACGACGCAGTCTTCCGGCTCGACCCAGCTGTACGGCTCCCCGACCGGCTCGCCGTCGGCGGTCACCGTGACCGGCCCGGCGTCGCCGGGCACCACGATGTCTTCCTTGCTGTCACCGGGTTCGATGACGTACGACTCGCTGAACTCACCGGCGGACACGACCAGCTCGACCGGCTCGGTGGCGGTCTCACCGTTGCTCAGCGTCACCCAGACCATGCCGTCGCAGTCGGACAGGTAGCTGGCGGCCGGCGCGACGGTGGGGACTTCCTGGGTCGGGCTCGGCGACGGCGTCGGCTCGGCCGTCGCGGTCGGCTCGGGGCTCGGCTCCGGCGAAGGGCTGGGCTCCTGAGTCGGGCTCGGCGTCGGCGTCGGCTCGGGGGTCTCGGTGGTGCACTCACCCTCGAAGGTGATCGTCTGCTTGCGCAGCTTCTTCTCGGCGAATCCGTCGTTCCAGCCGACCATCACGCCGAGCGTCGCCCATTTGGCGTCACCAGGCAGGCGCTGCTCGCCGACGACGGTCTCCTCGACCGGGTACGGGTAGCCGTCCCGGATCTTGGTCCGCTCGATGCCGGTGAGCGTCGTGCTCGCCGGCAGGTGGAAGGCGGCCAGGAATTTGAAGTGCGTCGACTCGAAATGCCACTCACTGTCGACGTTCCAGGTCACCACCCACTCGCCGGTGGTGGTGTCACAGACCGCGCTACCGGTCGGTACGGAGTAGTGCGCGCTGGCGGGGGCGGCGAAAGCCACCGCACCGACCAGGCCGATCGTCGCGCCGGCCGCGAGGGCCAAGGCGCGCCGAAGCGGAGACTTCAGACGGTTCACAGGTACTCCTGGGTGAGGGGTATCAAGGCGCGACGCGGGGCGGACGGCCGGTGTCGGATGCGGTCGAGCGGCCGGTGCGACGATTCCTCGCGTCGCGCGTCCGGCGAGTTCACGCCGGCACAGCGCCCGACCTTAGCGGTTCCTGAAGTCCCGTAGTGACCCACAGGTCGAGCTAAGAGTGATGTTGTCTATTCGAGACAATTGATATACGAAGAGTGCCCCCGATGCTGGTCACGAGTGATGTCCGACGGTCGTCCGTCCGGCGGGGGAGCCGCTCATCTGATCGCGTAGCGTTCTGGTCATGACCCGGATCATCGCCGGCCGGCTGGGCGGGCGCCGGATCACCGCGCCACCGGGAGCGGGCACCCGACCCACCGCCGACCGAGTCCGCGAGGCGTTGTTCAGCGCCCTCGGCACCATGGTCGACCTGCCCGGTGCCCGCTTCGCCGACCTCTACGCCGGTTCCGGCGCGGTCGGCCTGGAAGCGCTGTCCCGGGGCGCGTCCCACGTCCTGCTGATCGAGTCCGACGCGCGGGCCGCCCGTACCGTCCGGGACAACATCGCCACGCTACGGGCCGGACCTGACGTACGCCTGATCACCGCGAAGGTCGCCACCGCCCTGGCCACGCCGCCGGACGGCGGCGGCTACGACGTGATCTTCGCCGACCCGCCGTACGCGGTCACCGACGACGAGGTACGTCGAGTGCTCGGCGCCCTGGTCACCGGCGGGTGGCTGGCACCGGACGCCGTGGTGGTGGTCGAACGGTCCGCCCGGGGGCCGGCGTGGGAATGGGTGGAAGGCATCACTGCCGAGCGCGGGCGGCGTTACGGCGAGACAATGCTTTGGTACGGTCGGCGATCATGAGACGTGCGGTGTGTCCCGGCTCGTTCGATCCGGTCACCAACGGTCACCTCGACATCATCGGCCGGGCCAGCCGACTGTTCGACGAGGTCATCGTCGGAGTCCTCATCAACCAGTCCAAGGCGGGGCTGTTCACCATCGACGAGCGAATATCGATGCTCCGCGAAGTCACCGAGTCCTACCGCAACGTACGGGTCGAATCGTTCCGTGGCCTGCTGGTGGACTTCTGCCGAGCGCAGGAAGCGGCGGTCGTGGTCAAGGGGCTGCGAGCGGTCAGCGACTTCGACTACGAGCTGCAGATGGCGCAGATGAACATCGGCCTGGCCGGGGTGGAGACCCTCTTCATGCCCACCAATCCGCTGTATTCGTTCCTTTCCTCCAGTCTGGTCAAGGAGGTCACCAAGTGGGGCGGTGACGTCTCGGCGCACCTGCCGGACGTGGTCGCCGACCGGCTGCTCGCCCGAGTGACCGTACCGCCGAAGCCCTGACCCGGCCGGCGGCGCGGGCCTGCCGCGCGGCCGCCACGCGTCGGGACCCGGCCGGCGACCGCGACGCGCCGCTGACGGGTGTGGGTGGACCGTCCGTCGCCCCCGACCGCATCATTGGTGGAGCGCCGATCCGGCACGGTTGCGCGATGATGACGTTCTGGTCCGGCCTTGCCATCATGGGTCGACCCACCGACGACAGGGAGTGAGATGCTGGTGGATCCGTTCGACCGCATCGACGAGATCATCGCGATGGTGGAGACCGCGCGGGCCGTTCCGATGTCCCGGAACAACTGCATGATCGACCGGGCCGAGATGATCGGCATCCTCGACCAGCTCCGGGCCGAGCTGCCGGCCGACATCCGCCGGGCCGCCGCCCTGTTGGAGGAACGCGACAAGATCATGGACGCCGGCAAGCGGGAGGCCGACCGGATCATCGGCGAAGGTGAGGCCGAGCACGCCCGACTGGTGTCGGTGAACGAGATCACTGTCTCTGCCGAGCACGAGGGCGCCCGGATCGTCGCCGAGGCCCGCGCCGAGGCGCAGCGGTTGCGCGCCGAGGTCGACGACTACGTCGACACGGCCCTGGCCAACTTCGAGCAGTTCCTCACCCGGGCACTCGCCTCGATCGAACGCGGCCGGGACAAGATGCACGCGCTGCGGGAGATCGGCACCTTCTCCGGCGACGAAAACGAGCGACCCCTGCCGTTCTGACCGGTTCTGCCCGGTACGGGGTCGGGCCGGGGTCGGGCCCGGTACGGCCGGTTCGGGCCGCCGGGCCGGCGGCCCGGCGGCCCGGTAACGGGGCTCCCCCGACCCGACGTGTCGGGGGCGTGGCCCGCCCCGATTCGACGCTGACGTCGCCGCTCGGGTAACCTGCTTTGTCGGCCTCTACCAGGCCGGAGTCCAACTATGCGCAATCACTCGTCGAACAAACTCAACCCCAGGTCGCCGCTGGTCCTCGATACGAGGGAGCTGCCGCGCCGACCTGGCTCGTTGCGTACCGTCGATCGGGTGGTCCCGGCACCGGCGGACCTCGGACTGGAAATGAACGGCGTTCCCGAAGGTGCCGACCTGAGCCTGGACCTGCGGCTCGAGTCGGTCTCCGAGGGGGTGCTGGTCTCCGGGACGGTCTCCGGACCGGTCTCCGGGGAGTGCGGGCGGTGTCTCCGCCCGATCAGCGAGTCGCTGACCGTCCCGATCCAGGAGCTGTACGCGTACGAGAACAGCACCACGGACGAGACGACCGACATCGACGAGGTGGGCCGGTTGCAGGGCGATCTGATCGACCTGGAGCCGGCGCTGCGGGACGCGGTGGTGCTCGCGCTGCCGACCAACCCGCTCTGCCGGCGCGACTGCCCGGGCCTGTGCTCCGAATGCGGGGTGCACTGGGACGAACTGCCGGACGACCACAGCCACCAGCAGGTCGACCCGAGATGGGCCGGCCTGACGCAACTGACCCGCCAAGAGGAGTAACGACGTGGCCGTTCCCAAGCGCCGGATGTCCCGCAGCAACACCCGGTCCCGCCGGTCCCAGTGGAAGACCACCGCGGTCGTGACCGTCGAGTGCCCGCAGTGCAAGTCCGCCAAGCTGCCGCACACCGCCTGCAACGTCTGCGGCACCTACAACGGCCGCCAGGTCATCGAGGTCTGATCCGGTCGTCGTGACGCCGCCGATCTTTGATCGGGCGGCGCGAGCCTTCGGGCGAACGCCTGGTGCGCCTGCCTCCGGACGTGCCGACCGGCGCGAACCGGTGAGCACCGTTTCGGAGCAGGGCACCGCGCGGATCGCCGTCGACCTCCTCGGCGGGGATGGGGCACCCGCCGTCGTGGTTGACGGCGCTCTGCGGGCCTGCCGCGCCGATCCCGATCTTCACCTGTTGCTCGTCGGCCCCCACGAGGCGGCCGACGAGCTGGTCGCCGCGCTCCCGGTCGACGACCGCCGCCGGATCACCGTACGGTCCGTGCGGGAGGCCGTACGGATGACCGACCCGGCGGTACGGGCCAGCCGGGCCGGCACCACCACCCAGGCCAGTGTCGCCGCCGTCGCCGACGGTGCCGCCGACGCCGTCGTGTCCGCCGGACCCAGCGGAGCCACGGTCACCGCCGCGGCCCTCGGCTTCGGCCGCCTGCCGCTGGTCCGCCGTCCCGCCCTGATCGCCACCCTGCCGGCCGTCGCCGGACCGGTGCTGCTGCTCGACGTGGGCGCCTCGGTCGAGGCCCGACCGGCGACCCTGGCCCGGCACGCCGTGCTCGGCGCGGCGTACGCCGTCGCTACCGGGACTCACCGCCGGCCCCGGGTCGGGCTGCTCTCCATCGGCACCGAAAGCGGCAAGGGCGACCGGGCCCGGCGCGGTGCGGAGGTCCTACTACGGTCCGTCACCCTACCCGGCGAAGGCCGGTACGTCGGGCTGGTCGAGGGACACGAGGTGGCCCTCGGTGGCCGGGCCGACGTCGTGGTCACCGACGGATTCACCGGCAACGTGCTACTCAAAGGCATCGAAGGCGCGTACGCCATGGCCGGTGGCCCCGAGCCGGGTGACATCGCGCCCCGGGCCGCCGCCCTGCTCGGCGTCGCCGGTACGGCGGTGGTCTGCCACGGCGCCGCCACCGCCGCCGATCTCGCCTCCGGCATCGCCCTCGCGGCCAGCCTGCACCGCCGCGACGTGACCGCCACCACCGCCAGGCTGCTCGCAGACGCAGACGTAGACGAGGTAACGGCATGAGCAACAACCAGTCCCGGCGGCCAGCGGTCGCCCACCTGGAAGCGGCGTTCGGCGTCGCGTTCGAACCGGATCTGCTGGAACGCGCGCTGACCCACCGGTCGTACGCCTACGAGAACGGCGGCCTGCCGACCAACGAGCGGTTGGAGTTCCTCGGTGACTCGGTGCTCGGCGTGGTGATCACCTCGGCGTTGTTCCACAACCACCCTGACCTGCCGGAAGGTCAGCTGGCGAAGCTGCGCGCCAGCGTCGTCAACATGCGGGCGTTGGCCGACGTGGCGCGTTCGCTCGGCCCGAAGGGGCTCGGCCCGTACCTGCTGCTGGGCAAGGGCGAGGAGAGCACCGGGGGCCGGGACAAGGCCAGCATCCTGGCCGACACCCTCGAAGCGTTGCTCGGTGCCATCTATCTGCAGTACGGCCTGGACACCGCGTCGATCGTCATCCACCGGCTGTTCGACCCGCTGATGGCCGAGTCCGCCCGCCGGGGCGCGGCGCTGGACTGGAAGACGAGCCTGCAGGAGCTGACCGCGACCCTCGGGCTCGGTGTGCCCGAGTACCGCATCGACGACGCCGGGCCGGACCACGCGAAGACCTTCACCGCCTGGGTGGTGGTCGCCCGCATCCGGTACGGCGGTGCCGAGGGACGCAGCAAGAAGGAAGCCGAGCAGCGGGCCGCCGAGGCCGCGTGGCGGACCTTGTCGGCGCAGGTGGCCGACCCGGAGGTGACCCCGCCGTCCGGGGTCCCCGGCACCCCGCCGCCCGGTGCGTCGGAGATCGTGCCGTCCGGTGTGGCGGAGGTCGTGCCGTCCGGTGTGGCGGAGGTCGTGCCGTCCGGTGTGGCGGAGGTCGCGCCGTCCGGTGTGGCGGAGGTCGCGCCGTCCGGTGCTGCCGGGACTGAGCCGGGGGTCGAGCCGTCCGGCGAGGATCGCGCTGACGGCGATCGTGCTGGCGGCGATCGGCCCGAGGACGGCGCCGATGCCTGAACTTCCCGAGGTGGAGACGGTCCGGCAGGGCCTGGCCGGCTGGATCGTCGGGCGGCGGTTCGCGGCCGTACAGGTGCTGCACGCTCGGGCGGTGCGCCGGCACGCCGCCGGTGCCGCGCATTTCGCCGCGGTGCTCGTCGATCGACGGGTGCTCGACGTGTGCCGGCGCGGAAAGTACCTCTGGCTACCGCTGGACAGCGGCGACGCGGTGGTCGGCCATCTCGGCATGTCGGGACAGTTGCTGCTGCAACCGGCCACCGCCGACGACGAGGCACACCTGCGGATCCGGTTCCGGTTCACCGACGGTGATCCCGAGCTGCGTTTCGTCGACCAGCGTACGTTCGGTGGGTTGTCGGTCTCCGACGGTGGTGCCGAGTTGCCGGCGGAGATCGCGCACATCGCCCGTGATCCCCTTGATCCGGATTTTTCCGATACCGCCTTCGTGGCGGCGCTCCGCCGTCGTCGTACCGAGGTCAAGCGGGCGCTGTTGGACCAGACCCTGATCTCCGGCGTCGGCAACATCTACGCGGACGAAGCCCTGTGGCGGGCCGAACTGCACGGTGCCCGGCCCACCGACCGGCTCACCGGGCCGGCGGTGGTCCGGCTGCTGGGCCACGTCCGGGACGTGCTGCGGGAGGCCATCGTGCAGGGCGGTACGAGCTTCGACGCGCTCTACGTCGACGTGAACGGGCGCAGCGGCTACTTCGACCGGTCGTTGAGCGTCTACGGCCAGGAAGGCCGGCCGTGTCGCCGCTGCGGCGCGGCGATTCGCCGCGAGGCGTTCATGAACCGATCGTCGTTCAGCTGTCCGCGCTGCCAGCCCCGCCCGCAGATCCGTCCCCAGCCCCGTCCACGGAGCGTGCCGACGCGACCGGCCGGCTACGCCACCGCGCCGAACATCTGAGTCCAGTAGAGGGTGCCGTCGGCCGCCTTGGCGGTGCCGACTCCCATGGACACCGCCTCGCAGTTGAGGATGTTGGCCCGGTGTCCCTGACTGTTCATCCAGCCGTCCATCACCGCTTGCGCGGTGGGGTAACCCGCCGCCACGTTCTCGCCGATGGCGCGCTGATATCCGGCCCGCTGCGCCCGCTGCCACGGATCGCTGCCGTCGCTGCCGGTGTGCGACATGGTGTCGGTCGCGGCCTGGTCCTCGCTGTGCAGCCGGGAGGCCTCCGACAGCCGGGAGTTGACGACGACCTCGCCGCAGCCGTTGGCGGAACGTTCGGCATTGACGATAGCCAACACCTGCTGCTCGACGTCGTCACCACCGCCCGCCGCAGTTGGTGCGGGGCCGGCACCGCCCGGTGCGGCCGTGGTCGGTCTCGACGGAGTCGGCGTGGTCGGGTCGGGAGCGGGGCGCTCGGAAGCGTCGCGGTCGGGCGCCGCCGGTGTCGGGGCAGCGGTGCTGGGGGCCGGGGTGGGACTGGGAGTCGGTGCCGGACCGAGTTCGACACCCAGTACCTCCGGTTCGCCGATCTCCGGCTCGCCGTCGCCGCCGTCGGTCTCGTCGGTCGTTGGAGCCCGGGTGTCGTCGGCGGCCACCGTGGCCGGTCCGGTGCCGTCCCCCGAGCCGTCGGCGAGCCCGGCACGCATCATCGCCACCCCGCCGCCGATGGCCACCAGCAGTACGGCCACGAGCGTGGCCAGTGCGATCGGGCCCGGGGCGAACCGTCTACGGTCACCCGGCCGGCCGGTACGGCTCGACGTCGGCTCGCCGGCCAGGCGGGCGGCACGTCGCCTCGCAGCCCGGCTCGTGTCGGCGGCACCGGACGGAACCGCCGGGGTGAGCGCGGCCGTATCCGGGTCGTGGTCGGGATGGCCGTCGTGGCCGTCGTGGCTCTCGGCGTGGTCGCCCTCGGCCGGATGGCGCGCGGTGTCCTCGGCGGCGTCGGCAGCGAGCCAACCCGGCGTGTCAGGCCATTCAGCGGGCCAGGCCTCGCCGGTCGGCTCCGGGCCGAGGTGTGTGACGTGCGGGTGCTGATCCGGGTACGGGTGCTGATCGTGCCCCAGGTGCTGGTTTTCGTCCAGCTGGGCCGGGTCGTGCCCGCGCTGGCCGTCTGGACCGCGCCAGCCGGCGTCGAGATGGTCGCGCCAGGACGTCTGACCGAGCGACCGGGTGTCCCAGCCGCCGTCGTCACCCGGTCGGTCGCCACCCGTACCGGGGAGGCGCTGGTCGGTCGGTGACGGTGACGTCCTGCCCTGGGCGGAGTCGTCACCCGGGTCGATCCGCCGGTACAACGTCGGTTCCTCCGTCAGATGAGCTGTGGGCTTCGTCGCCAGGGCGGGGTTCGCCGTCGATCGCGGCCGGGCCGGGTGCGACGCTACGGACCACTGTGACGTTCGGCAATCCGGCTAAGGAACTCCGGCGATCCGCCTAAGGAAGAGATAAGGCGGACAGACCTCCACGCGAGTTGGTGGCGTTGCTGGTGTGACCTGCGCCGCAAAACCGCCACCCTTCGTACCTTTTGGGCGATAGGTTCGGTAGATGATGTGGGGATCCTCGTCCGGTGGAACTTGACGAAGCGACGACTTCGGCGGACCATAAAGAAGTCGCCAGTCGCGCCCAGTCGCGCCCCCGCATGCCCGGGGGTTGACAGTCGCGAGAGTTTGGGCGCGCGTTGGCCGGCCTTTCCGGCAGCGCATTACAAGGAGACGAAATGGCGAAGGCCCTCTACGGCCACGTTGGTGCGGCAGCCGATCGGCGCATGCTCGACGAGGTCACCCGATTGCGTGCCAGGGTGCAGGCACTGGAGTTCGAGATCACCCGGCTGCGAGCTGACAATGATCGGCTCGCCGCAGCGGCCGCCGAAGCAGACGACCTGCTCCGGCTGGCTGAGCCAGCACTTACCTGATCTCACCGGGCGCCGGGTGACCGGCGCCCACCGCCAGTGCACCATCCCTACCGCACGTAACCCAGAGCGCGCCGACACCTCACCCGTGGCGGCGCGCACCTTTTTGTCCGGGCCCGCTGGCTGTCGTGTGGCCGGCGCCACCACTGTCCGACTCCGGCACAGCCGACCGTCTCCCGGCGGTGCCGGACGGTATCCCGGGCAGGTCCGGCGGTGCCGGACGGTATCCCGGGCAGGTCCGGCGGTGCCGGACGGTATCCCGGGTGTCGCACTGCGCGCCGGACCGGGTGACCTGGGCGCGGACCGGTTAACCTGTGCGGTACTGACCAGGGACTGACGGCCGCACGGCGACCCGTCGGACGAGGAATCGCACCGTGCATCTCAAGAGTTTGACGGTGAAGGGATTCAAATCCTTCGCCTCCGCCACCACCTTGAAGCTCGAACCCGGGATCACCTGCGTGGTCGGCCCAAACGGTTCCGGCAAGTCCAACGTCGTGGACGCCATCGCCTGGGTCCTCGGCGAACAGGGCGCCAAGGCGCTCCGGGGCGGCAAGATGGAGGACGTCATCTTCGCCGGCACCGCCGGCCGGGCACCGCTCGGCCGGGCCGAGGTCACCCTCACGATCGACAACACCGACGGAGCGTTGCCGATCGAGTACACCGAGGTGTCGATCACCCGCCGGATGTTCCGCTCCGGGGAGAGCGAATACGAGATCAACGGCAACTCGTGCCGGCTACTCGACATCCAGGAACTGCTCTCCGACTCCGGCATCGGCCGGGAGATGCACGTCATCGTCGGCCAGGGCCAGCTCGACGCCGTACTGCACGCCAAGCCGGAAGACCGGCGAGCCTTCATCGAAGAGGCCGCCGGAGTGCTCAAGCACCGCAAGCGCAAGGAAAAGGCGCTGCGCAAGCTGACCGCGATGCAGACCAACCTGGACCGGCTGACCGACCTGACCGCCGAACTGCGTCGCCAGCTCAAACCGCTCGGCCGACAGGCCGAGGTCGCCCGGCGGGCCGCCGGCATCCAGGCCGACCTGCGCGACGCCCGACTCCGGCTGCTCGCCGACGACCTGACCACGCTGCGAACCACACTGGACAAGGAAATCGCCGACGAGACCGCGCTGCGGCAGCGGCGTACCGAGGTCGAGGCCGAGCACGCCGAGGTCCAGGAACGGCTGGCCGAACTGGAAGCCGCGCTCGCCGAGGACGCCCCGCTGCTGGCCTCCGCCCAGGACACCTGGTACAAGCTCGCCTCCCTGCAGGAACGATTCCGCTCCACCGAACAACTCGCCAGCGAACGATTGCGACACCTGTCGCTGGTGCCGGACGACGAGCGCCCCGGCCGCGACCCCGACCAGCTCACCGCGGAGGCCGACCGGATCCGGGCCCAGGAGGAGGAGCTGCGCGCCGCGCTCACCGACGACCAGGTCCGGCTCGCCGAAGCGGTCGAGTCCCGCCAACAATTGGAAGCGCAGCTCGCCGAGGCGGAGCGGGCCCTGGTCGCCGCCGCGAAGGCGATCGCCGACCGCCGCGAGGGATTGGCACGGTTGACCGGCCAGGTCAACTCCGCCCGGGCGCGCACCTCCAGCTCCGCCGAGGAGATCTCCCGGCTCGCCGCCGCGTACGCCGACGCGCGGACCCGCGCCGACCAGAGTCAACAGGAACTCGACGCGGCCGCCGAGCAGTCCACCGAAGCAGACCGGGACAACGCCGACCTGGACACCCGGCACGCCGAGGCGGTCGCCGCGCACGAGTCCGCCACCGCCCAGGTCCGGCAGCTGTCCGACGCCGAGCGGCGGGCCGAGAAGGAAGCGGCCACCTGGAAGGCCCGGGAAGACGCCCTCGCGATGGGACTGCGGCGCGCGGACGGAGCCGGTGCCCTGCTCGCCCGAGGCGACCAGGTACCCGGCCTGCTCGGCAGCCTGGCCAGCGTGCTGACCGTCGCGCCGGGCCACGAAGCCGCGCTGGCTGCGGCGCTCGGCAGTCT
The DNA here is from genome assembly GCF_029626025.1 of Solwaraspora sp. WMMD406. Taxonomy (NCBI): domain Bacteria; kingdom Bacillati; phylum Actinomycetota; class Actinomycetes; order Micromonosporales; family Micromonosporaceae; genus Solwaraspora; species Solwaraspora sp. WMMD406. The sequence continues at coordinate 5,535,433 of NZ_JARUBF010000001.1, read as the reverse complement.
CGCCGACGCGGTCGCCGTCGAAGGCGTCGACGAAGCCACCGAAGCGATGCGGCTGCTCAAGATCCAGGATTCCGGGCGGGCCAGTCTGCTGGTGGCCGGACCGGCCGGACCGGGGATGATCGGGCCGGCTGACGCGCTGCGGCCGGCCATGCCGCCGGACGCCACCTGGGCACCGGACGCGATCGGCTGCCCGGAACCGCTGCGCCCGGCGCTGCACTGGGCGCTACGCGACGTGATCCTGGTCGCCGACCTCGACGCGGCGGCGCGGGCAGTGGCCGACCATCCCCAACTCCGGGCGGTCACCCCGGACGGAGACATCGTCGGCGCCTACGCCGCCGCTGGCGGATCGGCCAAGGCACCGAGCTTCATCGAGGTGCAGGCGGCGGTCGAAGAAGCCCGGGCCAACCGACTCACCGCCGAGGAGCAGATCGCCGAGCTGCGGGCCCAACTCGACGAGGCGCGCGACGTCGTCGCCGCCCACGCCGAGCTGGTCGCCGAGGCGAGCGCCGCCCGCCGGCAGGCCGAGGGGCAGCGCAACACCGCCGCCCGCCGGCTCGCCGAACTCGGTGCCGCCGCCCGATCGGCACGGGCCGAAGCCGAGCGGCTGGCGGCCTCCCGGGACAAGGCGACCGAGGCGCGCGAGCGCGACCTGGCCACCCTCGCCGACCTGGAGGAGCGGCTCCGGCTCGCCGAGGCGACCCCGATCGACGCCGACCCGTCGACCACCGAACGGGACGAACTCGCCGCGATGCTGCCCGGTGCCCGGCAGAACGAGATGGAGGTACGGCTCGCGGTCCGTACCGCCGAGGAACGGGTTTCCTCGATCGCCGGGCGGGCCGACTCCCTGCTGCGTCAGGCGGCGGCCGAACGGGCGGCCCGGGAACGCGCCGCCGCCCGGCGTGCCGCCCGCGCGCGGGGCGCTCAGATCGCCCGCGCGGTCGGCCTCGGTGCCCGCGCCGCCCTGACCCGGCTGGCCGAGTCCCTGGTCGAGGCCGCCCGGACCCGCGACGAGATCGCCCGCGCCCGCGCCGGGCGCGAGGCCGAGTTGCAGGAGGTACGGGGCGCGGTCAAACGGCTCGGTACGGAACTGGAGCGGCTCACCGGCGCGGTGCACCGCGACGAGGTGGCGCGGGCCGAACAGCGGCTACGGATCGAGCAGTTGGAGGCGAAGGCCGCCGAGGATTTCGCCCTGGACGTCGAGACGCTGCTCACCGAGTACGGCCCCGGCCAGCCGGTGCCGCCGACCGAGGCGCAGCTGGCGACGGCCGCCGCCGACGGCAAACCGGAGCCGCAGCCGGTGCCCTTCGACCGGCCGACGCAGGAGAAACGGGCCGCCAAGGCCGAACGCGAGCTGGCACTGCTCGGCAAGGTCAACCCGCTGGCGTTGGAGGAGTTCGCCGCGTTGGAGGAACGCTACAAGTTCCTCTCCGACCAGCTCGAAGACCTCAAAGCCACCCGCAAGGACCTGCTCACCGTCGTATCCGATGTGGACGATCGAATCCTGGAGGTGTTCTCCAGCGCCTTCGCCGACACGGCCCGGGAGTTCGAACAGGTCTTCACCGTGCTGTTTCCCGGCGGCGAGGGCCGGTTGATCCTCACCGACCCCGACGACCTGCTCACCACCGGGGTGGAGGTCGAGGCGCGGCCACCCGGCAAGAAGATCAAGCGGCTGTCGCTGCTCTCCGGCGGGGAGCGTTCGCTGACCGCCGTCGCCATGCTGGTCGCCATCTTCCGCGCCCGGCCCAGCCCGTTCTACATCATGGACGAGGTGGAGGCCGCCCTCGACGACGTCAACCTGGGCCGGCTGATCACCCTGATGGCGCAGCTGCGGGACCGTAGCCAGCTGATCATCATCACCCACCAGAAGCGCACCATGGAGGTGGCGGACGCACTCTACGGCGTCACCATGCGCAACGGGGTGACCCAGGTGATCAGCCAGCGGCTGAAGACCGCGTCGGACACCCCCTCGGACACCCCGTCGTCGGCTGCTCCGGCGTCCGTGGATCCGGCGTCGGTGGATCCGGCGTCGGCTGCTCCGACGTCGACGGTTCCGACGTCGCGACCGGAGCCCGCCGCTACGGTCGAGCCCCGCTGAGCACCCGCCGCGTGACCTCACGCAGGTGACCGTCCTTGGTCGTGCCCTCCAGCAGCACCTCGGCCGTGGACCCGTCGTGTACCAGCGTGCTGACCGCGTTGCCGAAGTACGGGCCGTCCAGCTTGCGCCAGCGCACCGACGGAGCCGGCAGGCCGGCCGCCCGGCCCAGCGCCCGGAGCACCGTGGCCGGACCACGCCACCAACCCAGCCGCATGAGGGGCCGCATGGGTGCCGGCACCTGGTTGTGGATCGGCGAACAGGTCAGCTGGTGCACCGGGGTGCGGACCTCGGCCGGCATACCGGCCCGGGCCACGTACGAATGGTGCACGTCGCCGGAGAGCACGCTGATCGACGCCGGCGGCGGATAGGCCGCACCGGCTCCCACCCGGCCTGGCGCGGTGTCCGTCGTCCCAGCCGCGGCGATCGACCCTTCGGCACCCGGCGAGTCCACGGCCCCAGATGGTGCCGGTGCCGCGCTGCGGGTGCCCGCACCCACCCGGGCGAACAGGTGACCGAGGTCGTCGAAGGACCGTCGGAAGGCGGCCCAGTGTTCGAGGTCAATGCCCCGACGCAGCCGTTCCGACGCGGCGGCCACCCACCGCCTGGGTGATTCCGCCAGCCGCTCGTTCCACGCCTCCAGATGGTGGATGGCCGGCGGCATGAGCCAAGGCAACGACGAACCGACCACCAAGTGCTCGTACCGCCCGTGGACCTGGTCGGTGAACCACGACCACTCACCGACCGGAAGGATGCTCCGCGCACCCGGCTCCAGTACCCGGCTGCACCGGTTGTCCAGCACGACGATCCGGGTCCGTCCGACATCCAGCGCATAGCTCCACTGGTACTGGGCCTCGGCCCAGAGCCGGGAATCGTGGGCGACGCCGGACTCGGTGTCCACCCGGCCGCCGAACTCGCGCAACACCTCGGTGGCGTCGTCGGCCGCCGCGACCACCTTGCCGTACACCGGGTCGGCGACGATCTCGTCCGGGCTGAGGTTGCCCAGGTGCTGGTAGACCCAGTAGGAAGCGAGGCCGCTGCTGATCCGCTCGGACCACCAGCTCTGCCGGCGCATCTGCGCCCGCCAGGACGCGGAGGTGTTCCAGTCGTCGATGATTTCGTGATCGTCGAAGATCATCACACTGGGAACGGTCGACAGCAGCCACCGGATCTCCGGATCCCGCCACGACTCCAGATAGAGCTTCGTGTACTCCTCGTAGCTGACCACCTGGTCGGCCGGGGCGTCCGGCGGAAGTCCCCGGTGCCGGCGGCGGCGCCGCAGGAACCGCTGGATCATCGGCGAGGTCTCGTCGGCGTAGACCTGGTCACCGAGGAGCAGCAGCAGGTCCGGCCAGTCGTCCCCGCCCGGGTCGAGACCCATCAGACGTCGCGAGTACGCGTCGAGCGCGTCCGGGGGCAGCCGACGAGTGGTCGAATGCTGGGTGGTCTCCCGGCACGAGCCGAAGACCAGCCGTACCGGTTGGGTGTCGTCCCGACGGGTACGGATCACACTCGCCGGATAGGGCGACTCCGGGTCCGGCCAGACCCGCCGGTCGTCCAGGAAGACCTCGTATCGCGCGCTGGCACCTGCGGCGAGTCCGGTCACCACGACCAACGCGTAATGGTGGTCGTACGCGCTGAAGGTGTGGGCCGTACCGCTCGCGGTGACGCGGGCCGCCGACGAGCCCGTCGCGGCGGTCGTGGCCGTCACCCGGACCGTCGCTGGCGCGCTGGTTTCCACCCAGATCGTCGCCCGATCGCCGACGACACGGCGCAGCACCGGCCCGATCAGCAGGTCGGCGCGGCCGCCGTGGTGGGTACGGTCGGCGCGGTGGGTGCCCGCGTCGTGCGGCGCGGTCGGCTCCAGCAGCGACTCCGGCAGCGGTTCGTCGCCGGCCGGCAGCGTTTCGTGGCCAGTCGGTGGCGTTGGGTCGCTGGTCACGGCCGAGCCAGCCGGCGGTGTCGTCGGGACTGCGACATGTGCGACCTCCGGGAGCGGGTGCGGAAAGCCGGGGCGGGCGGGACGCGAGTCTGTTGTACCCCTGCCGACGACCGATCACCCAGCCTGGCGACGTACCTCTCACCTGGGTTTCACCGGGGTGCCACCGGCGCGGACGGGCCAACGGCCGACAGTCGGCGGCGGATTGCGCACGTCGGCGCGCCAGCTGCCGGCGTCGTGCCTGTTCGCCACGGTGGGGACACCTTACCGGTGGGTCGGCGTCACGGATAGGCGCGGTGGGCGGGACGACCCGGCGGCCATCTGTCAGGATTTCCGGATGGATTACCTCGTCCTCGCCGCGATCCTGCTCGGTGTGCTGCTGCTTGCCGGGGTGGGGCTGCTGGTTCCCCGGTTCCGTCGGCAGCCCCCGTTGCCCCCGGCGCCCCCGGTCCCACCGGAAGGCACGGTCACCGAGGAACGCCCCCCGGCCGTCGAGGACGCCGACCGGTCGGCCGGGATCGCGGTCGAGCCCCGTCCACCGGCGCCGCCGGTCGAGCCGGAACAGGCTCCCGGTGAGCCGGTCGCCCCGACACCCGCGACGCTGGAACGCCCGGAACCGACCGCCGGCAGGTTGGTCCGGCTGCGCGCCCGACTGTCCCGGTCGCAGGGTCTGCTCGGCAAGGGGCTGCTCAACCTGCTCGCCCGCGACCGCCTCGACGAGGACGTCTGGGAGGAGATCGAGGAGAGCCTGATCAGCGCGGACGTCGGCATCGACGCCACCAGCGACATCGTGGGCCGGTTGCGCGAACGGACCCGGGTGCTCGGCACCCGCAGCGTCGACGAGCTGCGTACCCTGTTGTCCGAGGAGTTGGTGGCCGCGCTCGATCCGCAGCTCGACCGGACACTGAACACCGGGGGCGGGCCGAGCGTGATCCTGGTGGTCGGGGTGAACGGTGCCGGTAAGACCACCACCTGCGGCAAGATCGCCCGGGTCCTGGTCGCCGACGGGCGCACCGTGCTGCTCGGTGCGGCGGACACCTTCCGTGCCGCAGCCGCCGATCAGCTCACCACCTGGGCGTCCCGGGTGGGCGCCGAGGTGGTCCGTGGCCCGGAGGGGGCGGATCCGGCCAGTGTGGCGTTCGACGCCGTGAAGCGCGGGATCGACACCTCGGTCGACGCGGTGTTGATCGACACGGCCGGGCGGCTGCAGAACAAGGTCGGCCTGATGGACGAGCTGGGCAAGGTCAAACGGGTGGTCGGCAAGCACGGTCCGGTACACGAGACGCTCCTCGTCCTGGACGCGACCACTGGTCAGAATGGCCTGGAGCAGGCCCGCCTGTTCACCGAGGCGGTCGACGTCACCGGGGTGGTGCTGACCAAGCTCGACGGCACGGCCAAGGGAGGCATCGTCATCGCGGTGCAACGTAAACTCGGCATCCCGGTGAAACTCATCGGTCTCGGCGAAGGGCCGGACGATCTCGCACCATTTGTCCCCGTACAGTTTGTCGACGCCCTGCTGGGTGTCGAACCTCGTGGAACGGATGCGTAGCCTCGGGTGAGCTATCGCGATCAGGAGCCACGTCTCGGGAGACCGTACGTGACCCAGCATGAGATCCCCCTGCGCGGTGGCAACGTCAGCACCGTGGTGCGGGTCGGGGACACCGTCCGGCGCAACGTCGGCCCGTGGACACCCTCGGTGCACGCCCTGCTGCGGCACCTGGAGTACGTCGGGTTCACCGGGTCGCCGCGCGCGCTCGGCATGGACGAACGCAACCGCGAGGTGCTGTCCTACGTCGACGGCGAGTGCGGAGAGTATCCGTTGGCCCCGCACTGGGTCAGCGACGAGGCGCTGGTCACCGTCGCCACCATGTTGCGGATGTTCCACGACGCCCAGTACGGCTTCCAGCCGCCGCGCAACGCGGTCTGGCGCTCGTTCGGTCCGCCGCCCCCGGACACCGAGGTGATCTGCCATCACGACGCCGCCCCGCACAACGTGATCTGGCGGCCGGACGGCACGCTCGCGCTGATCGACTTCGACCTCGCGTCGCCGGGTGCCCGGATCTACGACGTGGCCTATGCCGCCTGGACCTGGGTGCCGCTTTTCTCCGACCGGGACTCCTACACGCTCGGCTGGCGCCAGCCGGACCGTCCGCGCCGGCTGCGGCTGTTCGCCGACGCGTACGGCCTGATCCCCCGGGACCGACACCGCCTGGTCCGGACCATCCGCAAGCGGGTCGTCGACCATGTGGAGGGGATCCGGCGGATGGCGGCCGCCGGCGACCCGGCGTTCGTCCGTATCGTGCACAAGGGTCACCTCCGTCGCCCGATGCGCGATCTGCGGCTACTCGACTACGAACGGCACATCCTGGAGTACGCCCTGCGGTGACCGGCGGAGTGGTTCCGGTGGGCGGGTGCCACCGGGTCGCACGGGCCGTGCCGCAGGTCCGATGGATCGTCTGGTGTCGTTGGCTCACCGCTCGGCACCGCCTATCCGGCCGAGCCGCAAGCTTGTGTCGCCTTCCGGACACTCGCCGTGGGCTATTCGGCTGATATGCCCCCACCTGATCAAGGGATCGTGAACGGTTCTTCACATGTTGGAAACAACCCGTCACCTGTTGGAAACCCCTCGGGGACCGTGTGTGAAACAGCAGCCCAGCAAGCTTCGCGCAACCGGCGAGCGGGCGATGCTGCCTCTTGGTGCCGGTTTTGTTTCCAACTGAGAGGAGGCAGCGTGCCGGAACTAGATTCTGGTGCCACCGCCTGGATTTTGACTTCAGCCGCCCTGGTGTTGCTCATGACGCCCGGATTGGCGCTGTTCTATGGTGGCATGACGCGGTCCAAGTCCGTGCTCAACATGATGATGATGAGCTTCGGGGCGATCGGCCTGGTCAGCCTGCTGTGGGTCTTCTACGGCTACAGCATCGCCTTCGGCGAGGACGTCGGCGGCATCACCGGCGACCTGTCGATGGCGGGGCTGCGCGGGATGCTCGAGTCCGGCACCGAAGGTGGCATCCCGGACCTGCTCTTCGTCGTGTTCCAGATGATGTTCGCGATCATCACCGTCGCGCTGATCAGTGGCGCGATCGCGGACCGGGCGAAGTTCGGTGCCTGGCTGCTGTTCGCGGGCCTCTGGGCGACTCTGGTCTACTTCCCGGTCGCGCACTGGGTCTGGGGCGGTGGCTGGATCTTCGAGCTCGGCGTCCTTGACTTCGCCGGTGGCACCGCGGTGCACATCAACGCCGGTGCCGCCGCGCTCGCCCTGGCTCTGGTGCTGGGCAAGCGGGTCGGCTGGCCAAAGGACAAGTTCAAGCCGCACAACCTGCCGATGGTCCTGCTCGGTGCCGGTCTGCTCTGGTTCGGCTGGTTCGGCTTCAACGCCGGCTCGGCCCTGGCCGCCAACGGCACCGCGACGGTCGCCTTCATCAACACCCAGGTCGCCACGGCCGCCGCGGTGCTGGGCTGGATCGTCGTCGAGTGGCTGCGTGACGGCAAGCCGACCACCCTCGGTGCCGCCTCCGGTGCCATCGCCGGTCTGGTCGCGATCACCCCGGCCTGTGCGTTCCTGGAGCCGCTGGGTGCCATCGCGCTGGGCATCATCGCCGGTGCCGTCTGCGCCCTGGCGGTCGGCCTGAAGTACAAGCTGGGCTACGACGACTCGCTCGACGTGGTCGCCGTGCACATGGTCGGCGGCATCATCGGTTCGCTGCTGATCGGCTTCCTGGCCGTCGAGGTCTTGGCGGGTGAGGGCAACGACGGACTGATCTACGGCGGTGGCATCGACCTACTCGGCCTGCAGGCGCTCGGTGTGGTCGCGGTGCTGGTCTACTCGTTCGTCGTCGCCTACATCATCGGCTTCGCGATCGACAAGACCATCGGCTTCCGGGCCAGCGCCGACGCCGAGGTCGAGGGCATCGACACCGCCGAACACGCCGAGAGCGCGTACGAGTTCGGCAGCACCTCTGGTGGTGGCTTCGCCGCCGCCGGCATCGGGAAGGCGCCCACCGCATCGGGCGAGTCCGCTCCGGTCAGCGAAAAGGTCGCCGGATAACGTTCCCTGATGGAGGGGTTAGACATGAAGCTGGTGACCGCAGTCATCAAGCCGTACCAGCTCGACGCGGTGAAGGAGGCCCTGCACGCCCTCGGCGTGGCCGGCCTGACCGTGAGCGAGGTCCAAGGATACGGACGGCAGAAGGGCCACACCGAGGTGTACCGGGGAGCCGAGTACACCGTGGAGTTCCTGCCGAAGATCCGCATCGAGGTGCTGACCGACGAGATCGACGTCGAGAAGGTCGTCGACGCCGTCGTCACGGCAGCCCGGACCGGCAAGATCGGTGACGGGAAGGTCTGGGTGACGGCCGTCGAGGACGTCATCCGGGTCCGGACGGGTGAGCGCGGACTCGACGCGCTCTGATCCAGCACCGGGAGATCAGGTGATCGACGGAGTCGGGGCCCGGCAGATCGGCGGGGCCGGCCCCGGCCCGACGCTCACCATGGGCATCGGCGCCGCCGCACGCGTGGAGCGTGCGGCGGCGCTCGACGTCTGGCTGGCCTCGCTGCTGCCGGCCGGGCTCCCCGGCGTCGCCCTGGTGGCGGTCGGTGGACTCGGCCGGCTGCAGTGCTCGCCGTACAGCGATCTCGACCTGGTGCTGCTGCACCGAGGCGTCGCCGGCATGGACGAACTCGCGGCCCGCATCTGGTATCCGATCTGGGACGCCCGGCTCGGCCTCGACCACTCGGTGCGGACGCTGCCCGAAGCGCTGTCGGTGGCCCACGACGACGTCAAGGTCGCGCTCGGTCTGCTCGACGCCCGGCACGTGGCCGGTGACCGGGAGCTCACCGCCGCGCTGCAGGACGCCGCCACCGACCAGTGGCGGCGCACCGCCGTCCGGCAGCTGCCAGCGCTGCGGGAGGTCACCGAGGCCCGCTGGCGCACCCACGGTGAGCTGGCCTTCCTGCTCGAAGGCGATCTCAAGGAAGCCGCCGGCGGGCTCCGCGACGTCGGCATCCTGCGCGGAATCGCCCTCGCCGGCATCGCCGACAGCATGCGGCCGGCCGCCCGCGCCGCGCACCTGCGCCTGCTCGACACCCGCGACGCGCTGCACGTCGCCGTCGGCCGCCGGGTGGACCGGCTGGTCGCGCAGGAACGCGCCGCCGTGGCCCGACTGCTCGACCTCGACGACCCGGACACCCTGCTGCGCCGGGTCGCCTCCGACGCCCGGACCGTCACCCACGCTCTCGACGACGCCTGGCGCAGCGCCGAACGGCTGCGCTCCGGCCGCCGACGCGGCACCGGCCCGCCGGTCCGCCGTCCGGTCGCCCGCGACGTCGTCGAACACGACGGCGAGCTGGTCCTCGCCCGGACCGCGATCGGCGCCCGCCCGGACCCCAGCCTGTCGCTACGGGTCGCCGCGGCCGCCGCCACCAGCCGGCTGCCGATCGCCCGCGCCACCTGCGAGTGGCTCGCCGCGTACTGCCCGCCGCTGCCGGCGCCCTGGCCGGACGCGGCCCGCGCCGCGCTGATCACCCTGCTCGGCGCCGGTCCCGGCCTGGTGCCCACCTGGGAGACCTGCGACCGGTACGGGCTGGTCGACGGCTGGTTGCCCGAGTGGCCCCGGATGCGCAGCCTGCCGCAGCACAATCCGGTGCACCGGTTCACCCTCGACCGGCACCTGGTGCAGGCCGCGCAGGAGGCGACCGCGTACACCCGGGAGGTGGACCGGCCGGACCTGCTGCTGCTCGGCGCGTTCCTGCACGACGTCGGCAAAGGGCTCCCCGGCGATCACAGCACGGTCGGCGCGCCGATCGCCGCCGGCATCGCCGGCCGGGTCGGGCTGCCGCCGGCCGACGTGGCGACGATCGAGAAGCTGGTCCGGCTGCACCTGCTGCTGCCGGAGGTGGCCACCCGTCGCGACCTGAGCGATCCGGTGACGATCTCGCGGGTGGCCGAGGCGGTCGGGGACACCACCACCCTCGCCCTGCTGCACGGCCTGGCCCGCGCCGACGCGCACGCCACCGGTCCGGCGGCCTGGTCGGCCTGGAAGGGGCGGCTGATCGCCGAGCTGGTCCGCCGGGTGCACACCGCGCTGGACACCGGCGTGCTGCCCGATCCGCCGGCCCCGGATCCGGCGCTGGTGGCCGGGCCGCTGCCGGCCGTACACATCGATGGTGACGACCGGGTCGCGGTGGCCGCCGCCGACCGGCACGGCCTGCTCGCCGCGGTCGCCGGGTGTCTCGCCCTGCACCGGCTGGACGTACTGACCGCAGATGCCTCCACTATCGACGGTCGGGCTCTGGTCGAGTTCCGGGTGCAGCCGCGCTACGGTACGCCGCCGGACACCGTGGCGCTCGCCGCCGACCTGCGCCGGGCGGTCACCGGAGACGTGTCGGTGACCCAGCGGCTGCGGGGGCGGGCGCTCGCCGCCCGCCGGGCCGGGGCCGATCCGCGTATCGTCTGGCACCGGGAAGCCGCCACCGACGCGGTCGTGCTGGAGCTGCGGGCCGCCGACTCGGCCGGCCTGCTCTATCGGGTGACCACCGCGCTGGACGAGGCCGGTGCCCAGGTACGGGCGGCCCGGATCTCCACGCTCGGCGGTGACGTGGTCGACGCGTTCTATCTCGTCGGCGCGGGACCCGACGACGCGGAGCGGGACCGGCTGGAAGCCGCCGTGCTCGCCGCCGCCGGCTGAGCCGGGTGCCGCCCGGCGCGGGCGGGCCGGCAAGCGCCCGGTTACGCTTGCGGAGGTCGGGTGTGCCGAGTCGTTCGGGTGCCGATCGCGTCGAGCCGCTCGGCGTGGCCGGGGCCCACGCCGCCGGGTGCCGCCGCCAGTTGCCCTGTCGGATCGACATACGGGATGTTGCGTCGTGTTTGACACTTTGAGTGATCGGCTGTCCGGGATCTTCACCAAGCTCCGGGGCAAGGGCCGGCTTACCGACGCCGACATCGACGCGACCGCGCGCGAGATCCGGCTGGCCCTGCTGGAGGCCGATGTCGCGCTGCCGGTGGTCAAGGCGTTCATCAACCGGATCAAGGAGCGGGCCCGGGGCGCCGAGGTCTCCCAGGCGTTGAATCCCGCCCAGCAGGTCGTCAAGATCGTGCATGAGGAGCTCGTTGCGATCCTCGGTGGCGAGCAGCGCCGGCTCCAGTTCGCCAAACAGCCACCGACGGTCGTCATGCTGGCCGGTCTGCAGGGTTCCGGCAAGACGACCCTGGCCGGCAAACTGGCCCGCTGGTTGAAGAGCCAGGGGCACCAGCCGCTGCTGGTCGCCGCCGACCTGCAGCGACCCAACGCGGTCGGCCAGTTGCAGGTGCTCGGCGGCCGGGCCGGCGTCGAGGTCTTCGCGCCCGAGCCGGGCAACGGGGTCGGCGATCCGGTCGCCGTGGCGAAGGCGTCGATCGACCACGCCCGCCGTACGGCCCGGGACATCGTCATCGTGGACACCGCCGGCCGGCTCGGCATCGACGCGGAGATGATGGCGCAGGCCGCCGCGATCCGTGACGCGGTCGACCCCGACGAAGTGGTCTTCGTCATCGACGCGATGGTGGGCCAGGACGCGGTCCGGACCGCCGAGGCGTTCCGCGACGGGGTCGGGATCACCGGGGTGGTGCTGTCGAAGCTCGACGGCGACGCCCGGGGCGGTGCGGCGCTGTCCGTCCGGGAGGTCACCGGGCAGCCGATCCTGTTCGCCTCCACCGGTGAGCAGCTCGCCGACTTCGACGTCTTCCACCCGGACCGGATGGCCAGCCGGATCCTCGGCATGGGCGACGTGCTCACTCTGATCGAGCAGGCCGAACAGGCCTTCGACGCCGATCAGAAGGAGAAGATGACCGCCAAGCTGATGGGCGGTGAGCAGTTCACCCTGGAGGACTTCCTCGACCAGCTCATCGCGGTACGGCGGATGGGGCCGATCGCCAACGTGCTGGCGATGATGCCCGGCATGGGGCAGATGAAGGACCAGCTGGCCGAGGTCGACGACAAGCACTTCGACAAGGTCACCGCGATCATCCGGTCGATGACGCCGGGGGAGCGGTCCAACCCGAAGATCATCAACGGGTCGCGGCGGGCTCGGATCGCCAACGGCTCGGGCGTCACCGTGATGGACGTCAACCAGCTGCTCAACCGTTTCACCGAGGCACAGAAGATGATGAAGCAGATGGGCGGCATGATGGGCCTGCCCGGCGGCGGGCGGCGCAAGGCCACGAAGTCGCCGAAGAACAAGCGCAAGGGCACCAAGGGCGGCGCGCGGGGCGGCTCCCGCCAGCGGGCCGGCGGCATGCCCGCCGGTTTCCCGGGCGGCATGCCGCAGCTGCCGCCCGGGCTGGACCCGGGCGCGCTCGGCGGCGGCGGGGCGGACGGTCTGCCACCCGGATTCAAACTGCCCAAGATCGACTTCAACAAGCTGAACAAACGGGACAAGGACTGAGTACGGCCGTGACCGCGCCCACCGCGCTGCACGTCCGAGGGGTCGCCCTACCTGACGACCAGACCCGTGACCTGTGGCTGGTCGGCGACCGGATCACCTTCGAACCGGTGCCCGGGGCCACCACGGTGGTCGACGGCGGATTCCTCCTGCCGGGCCTGGTCGACGCCCACTGTCACCTCGGCATCGCGCGCGGCGGCGCACCCATCACCTCCCTCGACGACGCGCGCCGCCTGGCCCGTACCGACCGGGACACCGGCGTGCTGGCGCTGCGCGACGCCGGTTCGCCGTACCCCTATCCCGAACTCGACGACGAACCGGACCTGCCCCGGCTGGCCCGAGCCGGCCGGCACGTCGCGCCGCCCCGCCGCTACCTGCGCGACATCGGCGTCGAGGTGCCGGCGGCCGAACTGTCCGAGGCGGTGGTCGCCCAGGCCAAGGCCGGCAACGGCTGGGTGAAGCTGGTCGGCGACTGGATCGAACGCTCGGTCGGCGATCTCGCCCCCGCCTGGGAAGCCGACGCGATGACCGAGGCGGTTCACGCCGCGCACCGCGCCGGTGCCCGGGTCGCCGTGCACACCTTCGACGAGACGGCGGTGGAGATCCTGGTCCGGGCCGGGGTCGACTCGGTGGAGCACGGCACCGGACTGAGCCTCGACCTCGTTGACGAGATGGCCCGACGCCGGATCGCCCTCGTCCCCACGATGATCAACATCGCCACGTTCGGCGGCATCGCCGACCGGGCCCGGGACAAGTTCCCCCGGTACGCCGACCACATGCTCGCACTGCGCGACGGCTTCCCGGAGGTGGTGCGCGCCGCACACGCCGCCGGCGTACCGATCTTCGTCGGCACCGACGCCGGGGGCGGCATCGACCACGGCCGGGCCGCCGACGAAATGCTCACCCTGCACGAACAGGCCGGCATGCCGGCAGAGGCGGTCCTGGCCGCCGCGTCCTGGGCGGCCCGCGACTGGCTCGGCTTCCCCGGCCTGGTCGAGGGCGGGCTGGCCGACCTGGTCGTCTACCCGACCGACCCCCGCGTCGACCTGCGGGTGGTCCGCGCCCCACAGCGGATCGTCCTGCGCGGCCGGGTCCTGCGCTGACCCGTCACCGGCGGCGCATAGGATGTCCGGTCATGGCCCGCGTGCTCACACCTCGTGCGGAGGACTTCCCCCGCTGGTACCAGGATCTGATCGCCAAGGCGCAACTCGCCGACAACGGCCCGGTGCGCGGCACCATGGTGATCCGGCCCGCCGGATACGCCATCTGGGAGCGGATGCAGTCCGAGATGGACGACCGGATCAAGGCCGCCGGAGCGGAGAACGCCTACTTTCCGCTGTTCATCCCGGAGAGCTACCTGCGCCGGGAGGCCGAACACGTCGAAGGCTTCTCCCCGGAGCTGGCGGTCGTCACCCACGGCGGCGGCAAGCAGCTCGCCGAGCCGGTCGTCGTCCGCCCGACCAGCGAGACCGTCATCGGCGAGTTCATGGCCAAATGGGTCGACTCCTACCGGGACCTGCCGCTGCTGCTCAACCAGTGGGCCAACGTGGTGCGCTGGGAGCTGCGCCCCCGGGTGTTCCTGCGCACCAGCGAGTTCCTCTGGCAGGAAGGGCACACCGCGCACGTCGACGAGGCTGACGCCCGCGCCTACGCCCGGCGGATCCTGCACGAGGTGTACGAGGACTTCATGGTCAACGTACTCGGCATCCCGGTCCTGGTGGGCCGGAAGACCGCCCGCGAGCGCTTCGCCGGTGCCACCAGCACGTACACCCTCGAAGGGATGATGGGCGACGGCAAGGCGCTACAGCTGGGCACCTCGCACGAACTCGGCCAGAACTTCGCCCGGGCGTTCGACATCACCTACACCTCCGCCGAGCGGACCGTCGAGCACGCCTGGACCACGTCCTGGGGGGTCTCCACCCGGATGCTCGGCGGGCTGATCATGGTGCACGGCGACGACGACGGGCTGCGGGTGCCGCCCCGATTGGCACCGATCCAGGCGTACGTGATGGTGGTCAAGGCCGGCGACGGGGTGGGGGAAGCGGCGACCAAGCTGCGTGACGCGCTGCGTGACGCCGGGCTGCGGGTCGCACTCGACGACCGGGTGGACACCCCGTTCGGCCGGCGGGCCGTCGACGCCGAGCTCAAGGGCTATCCGGTACGGATCGAGGTCGGCCCACGGGATCTCGCCGCCGGCAACGCGGTGCTGGTCCGGCGTACCGACGGGTCGAAGACCCCGGTCGCGGTGGCCGACGTCGTCGGCGCGGTCCGGGCGGCGCTCGACGCCGACCAGCAGGCGCTGTACGACCAGGCGCTGGCGTTGCGCGAGTCGCGCACCGTGCAGGTCGGCACCCTCACCGACGCGATCGCCGCCGCGGCGACCGGATGGGCCCGGGTGCCGTGGTCGGCCGTTGGCGCGGCGGGTGAGGCCGACGCCAACGCCCAAGGCGTGACCGTACGTTGCCTGCTGCGGGCGGACGGGTCGGTGCCGGACTCCGACGACGAGCCCGACCTGGTCGCGGTGCTGGCCCGGTCCTACTGACCGTCCGCCCATCCGTTTCTACCGGGCGATCGTCAGCCCGCCGCGCGTGCGGCTGTGTCTCGCGCCGCGCGTGCGGCTGTGTCTCGCGCCGCGCGTGCGGCTGTGTCTCGCGCCGCGCGTGCGGCTGTGTCTCGCGCCGCGCGTGCGGCTGTGTCTCGCGCCGGCGGCATCGTCGTTGGGCCTCATGAACGAGGGAGATGCCATGCGGTTTCAGCCTGGTCAGTTGATCATGCACCGGAACGTACGCCGGGGCCGGCTCGGCTGGGTCCGGCCGGCTCGGGTCGTCTCCGACGACGAGCACGGCCTGCTGGTGTGGCTCGACCGGGGCAGCCCGGTGGCCAACGAGGTCGCCGACGACGGACGTGGCATGCGGGCGATGCCGTTCACCGAGTGGATCACCCGCTCCTACCAGATCAAGCACGGTTTCTGGCTCGGCCCGCCGGTGCTCAAGTTCCTGCCGACCGGGGCGGCGCACTCCGTCTGGTGGTTCCGGGACGACGACCACCAGTTCCTCAACTGGTACGTCAACCTCGAGGAGCCCGGCGTCCGGTGGGCCGACGACGAGCTGGCCGGAGTGGATGTCGTCGACCAGGATCTGGACGTGGTGATCCGACCGGACCGGAGCTGGACCTGGAAGGACGAGGAAGAGTTCGTCGAGCGGCTGGCTTTCCCCGAGCACTACTGGGTCCGCGACGAGGCCGCCGTCCGGGCCGAAGGACGGCGCGTCATCACGATCGCCGAAGCGGGCGAGTTCCCGTTCGACGGCACCTGGTGCGACTTTCGTCCGGAACCGTCCTGGTCGCCGCCGGCTGAACTGCCGCTTGGCTGGGATCGACCGCCGGCGGTCGGGTGATCCCATGGCGACGGTCGGCGTCGTGGGCGCTGTCGGCGCTGTCGATGCCCCGGCTGACCCGGCCCCTCCGGCTGTGGCCGTAGGGGGACCGTCTGGCACAATAGCCAGTTGGTATCCGGTACGTGTCCGGCGCCCTCTACCCGGGCACGTCACCAGTCCACCCGAGCTGCCTCTGGCCCAACCCCACTGTGCCGGTCGGCGTTCACCCGCGCACCGCCCTCGGGGTCGGTGAAGATCGCAACAGGAGCGAACAAACCGTGGCCGTAAAGATCCGGCTTCTGCGGATGGGCAAGATCCGCAACCCGCAGTACCGCATTGTCGTCGCCGACTCACGCACCAAGCGTGACGGGCGGGCGATCGAGTTCGTCGGGATCTACCACCCGAAGGAAGACCCGTCGGTCATCGAGGTGACCTCGGACCGCATCCAGTACTGGCTCTCGGTCGGCGCGCAGCCGAGCGAGGCCGTCCAGCGCCTGCTGGAAAAGACCGGCGACTGGCAGAAGTTCAAGGGACTGCCGGCACCGGAGCCGCTGCTGATCGCCCCCGAGCGGGCCGACCGCAAGGCGGCGTACGAGGCGGAGGCCAAGGCTGCGGCCGGCGTCGCCGACACGCCGACCAAACCGGCGAAGAAGGCCGAGAAGAAGGCGGAGCCGAAGGCCGAACCGAAGGCCGAACCGAAGGCCGAGGCGGCCGCCGAGCCAGCCGCCGAGGCGCCGGCCGCGACCGAGGAGCCCGCTGGTGCCGGCTCCAGCGAGCAGGCCTGACATGGTTCTCCGGCCCGCGCTGGAGCACCTGGTCAAGGGGATCGTCACCCACCCGGACGACGTTCGGGTGCGGCTGGTCGACTCGCGTCGGGGCAAGCGCCTGGAGGTCCGGGTGCATCCCGAGGATCTCGGTACGGTGATCGGCCGTGGTGGGCGCACCGCCAAGGCGTTACGCCAGGTCATCGGGTCGATCGGCGGCCGTGGCGTCCGCGTCGACATCGTCGATTCCTACTGATGTTGCTCGTTGTCGGCCGAGTCGGTCGACCGCACGGCGTCCGGGGCGAGGTCACCGTCGAGGTACGGACCGATGAACCGGAGATTCGCTTCGTCGCCGGATCGGTGTTCGTCACCGATCCGGCGACCGCTGCGGTGTCGCGCGGCTCCGCCGCGTCCGACGAACCGGTCGTGGGGTCGCTGCCGTCCGGGGCGGTCCAGGTGCGGATTCCCGAGCGGCTCACCGTCGATACGGTCCGCTGGCATCAGGGGCGGCCACTGGTGTTGTTCGCCGGTGTCGCCGACCGAGACGTCGCCGAGACGTTGCGCGGTGTGCTGCTCTGTGTGGAGAGCTCCGAAATCGCCGATCCCGACGATCCGGACGAGTACCGTGATCATCAACTGGTCGGTCTGGTTGCCGTGTCGCCGACAGGGGAACGCCTCGGTGAGGTGACCCGGATCGATCACGCACCCGCGTCCGATCTGCTCGTGTTGCGCCGCCCGGACGGGCGCAGCGCGCTCGTGCCGTTCGTCCGGGCGATCGTTCCCGAGGTCGACCTACCGGGTGGCCGGGTGGTGGTCGACGCTCCAGCCGGCCTGTTCGACCTGTGACCGCCGCGCAGACTCCCGGGCAGGCAGCCGAGGTGACCCCGGCGACCGGTGACCGGGCCGTCGCCGACGGGGTCGGGCCGCCGTCGCGGGCCGCCGGGCTGCGGGTCGACGTGGTGACGATCTTCCCCGAGTACCTCGCTCCGCTGGAGTTGTCCTTGATCGGCCGGGCCCGCCGTTCGGGACTGCTCGACGTGGCCGTGCACGACCTGCGGGACTGGACCCACGACGTGCACCGTACGGTGGACGACACGCCGTACGGTGGCGGGGCCGGGATGGTGATGCGACCCGAGCCGTGGGGGGCCGCGCTGGAGGAACTGACGGCAGCGAACCGGCCACCGGCCCGACTGGTGGTGCCCTCTCCGGCCGGGCGACGATTCACCCAGTCGACAGCCGAGCGGTTCGCCCGGGAGTCCCGGCTGATCTTCGCCTGTGGCCGGTACGAGGGGATCGACCAGCGCGTGATCGACGACGCCGCGACCCGGATGCCGGTGACCGAGGTGTCGCTCGGTGATTTCGTCCTCTTCGGGGGTGAGGTGGCCGTCCTGGTCGTCTTGGAGGCCGTGGTGCGGCTCATTCCCGGGGTGCTCGGCAACGCCGGGTCGTTGGCCGATGAGTCGCACGCGCACGGACTGCTGGAGGCGCCGGTCTACACCAAGCCGCCGCAGTGGCGTGGGCACGAGGTGCCGGCGATCCTGCGCTCCGGCGACCACGGTCGGATCGCCCGCTGGCGTCGGGAGCAGGCGTTGTTGCGTACCGCCGCGCGCCGGCCGGACATGATTGCGCAACTGTCCCCGGCGAGTCTGGATGAAGCGGACATCGCGCTGTTGGCGGCGGCCGGATTTCAGGTCCCGGCCGCCGATATGGCAGAGTAGTGGGGTTGCCGCAGCCGGGCATCCGCGTCCGGCTGCGAGGATCCCATCAGCAGAGGACACTCTCGGTGTGGGATCAGTATCATCCATCCGCGCACCGCAGAGCCGGTGCGCCTTGAGTACTCCGAGGATGCAGCGATGAACACGCTGGACGCTCTTGACGCCCAGTCGCAGCGGACCGACCTTCCGGACTTCCGCGCCGGTGACACGCTCAAGGTGCACGCTCGGGTCGTCGAGGGTAACCGTTCCCGGGTCCAGGTCTTCCAGGGCGTGGTGATCCGGCGCCAGGGCTCCGGTCTGCGGGAGACCTTCACCATTCGCAAGGTCAGCTTTGGTGTCGGCGTCGAGCGGACCTATCCGATCAACAGCCCGGCCATCGACCGGATCGAGATGGTGACCCGTGGTGACGTCCGCCGGGCCAAGCTCTACTACCTGCGGGACCTTCGCGGTAAGGCCGCCAAGATCAAGGAAAAGCGGGAAAAGCAGGTCAGCTAGGACGAATCATCCCGGATCCCGATTCCAGGACTGCCGCTACGGGCTCGCGCCAACTACCCTTGCGGTAGTGACCGATGGGGAGCGCTACATCCGCGGCGACCGCTGCGGCGGCGGGAATCAACCGTGCTACCGCTCGTGGCGCCTGACGAGAGGCGCCGTGAGCGGTAGCGCCGTGTCTCGGGACCGGGGAGATGCGTAGCGTGTATCCACAGGAAGACCTGGAACCCTGGCAGCGGCGTGCCCAGGCGACGGACCGACCGCAGCGTGGTCGTCGGCAGAGCCGAACGCCGGCCCGACCGACGCGGGTCCGGGCCAGGCGGCCCAGCCGATCGAACATGCAGATGGTGCAGCGCCGCCGCCGGCAGATGCCGTTGTGGCAGGAGCTGCCCCTGCTGCTGGTCGTCGCCTTCTGCCTGGCGGTGTTGATCCGGTCGTTCCTGCTGCAAGCGTTCTTCATCCCCTCCGGCTCCATGGAAGACACTCTGCTCATCGGCGACCGGGTGCTGGTCAACAAGGTCGTCTACGACGTCCGTGACCCGGTGCGCGGTGAGGTCGTGGTGTTTCGTGGCACCAACGACTGGGTCCCGGAGTACATCGAGGAACCCGACGTCGGATTCGTGGCCAAGCTCGGTCGCACCGTCGGCGATCTGATCGGCATCGGCCGTCCCGGCGAGAAGGACTTCATCAAGCGGGTGATCGGGGTGCCAGGTGACCGCATCCGCTGCTGTGACGAGCAGGGACGGTTGACGGTCAACGGTCAGCCGTTGGACGAGTCCGCCTACGTTCTGGAGGACTCCCCGCTGGACGTTCCGCCCAACCCGAACGAGTGCCGGTCCCGGCAGTTCGGCGAGATCGTCGTGGAGCCGGGGAACCTGTTCGTGATGGGTGACCATCGGTTGGTCTCCCAGGATTCCCGCTGTCAGGGACAGGTTCCGATAGACAACGTCATCGGCCGGGCGTTCGTGATCGTCTGGCCGCAGGACCGCTGGGACGGGCTGTCGGTGCCGGACACCTTCGACGACCTGCCGGCGGCCGCTGACACCCCCTCGGCGGTCGACAATCCGGACGCCGCGCCGGAGACCTCCGGTGACCTGGTCGTCGTGCTGCCGGTATTGCTTCCCTTACTCTTCGCCTCGCCCTCTGCGAGACCGTTCCCAGCCAGACGTCGTAGGCTCCGAACGTGATCGACGAGCAGACCGAGAAGAAGCCCAGTTCGTTCTGGCGTGAACTACCGATCCTGCTGGGCGTGGCGGTACTCGTCGCTGTCCTGGTGCGGGCCTTCGTACTGCAGACCTTCTACATCCCGTCGCCGTCGATGGAACACACTCTCGACATCAACGACCGGGTGCTGGTCAACAAGGTGGTCTACCACTTCCGGTCCCCCGAACGGGGAGAGATCATCGTGTTCCGGGCCCCACCGGAGTGGAGTAGCAACCCGGACGGTGAAGACTTCATCAAGCGGGTGATCGGGGTCGGCGGTGACCGGGTGCAGTGCTGTGACCCCGAGGAACGGCTCATCGTCAACGGCCAGCCGCTCGACGAGCCGTACATCTTCGCCGAAGGCGGCCTTCAGGACCCGGCGGCCGTCGGACCGTTCGACATCACCGTGCCGCCCGGACGGTTGTGGGTGATGGGTGACCACCGGTCCGCCTCCGGCGATTCGCTCGAACACTGGGACCGCAGCGGCGACATCGACTACGCGACGGTCTCCGAGGACGCCGTGGTCGGCCGGGCGTTCACCATCTTCTGGCCGCTGGACCGGGCCACCTGGCTCACCGTACCGGAGCCGTTCGACACCGTGCCGGCTTCCTAGCCGCACGCGGTCCGCCGCCGTGAACTCTCCGGATGTCCGCCGTGTCTCCTACTCTGGACAGGTGACGGACGCGGAGTTGACGGGCGGCGCGCCGGTGACGGTCCCGGCGCCTGCCGGCCCGCCAGCGTCGGTCGCGGTGCGCACCCGTCGCGCCGCCCGCGTCCTGCTGATCGACGCGGCCGACCGGGTCCTGATGCTGCGCGGCAACGATCCGGCCCGTCCGCACCACCGGTACTGGTTCACGCCGGGCGGTGGCCTTGCGCCGCAGGAGACCCCGGTGCTCGGCGCGGTCCGCGAGCTCGCCGAAGAGACCGGACTGCGGGTGTCCCCGGACGACCTGGGCGCACCGGTCTGGCACGAGACCGTGGTGTTTCCGTTCGACGGCCGGTGGTACCGGCAGGAACAGGATTTCTTCCGGCTCCGGGTGACCCGGTGGCAGGTCGACACCAGTGGATTCGATCACATCGAGCGGCGGACCATCGACGCCTACCGTTGGTGGTCGGTCCAGGAACTCGCCGGTTCGGGGGAGCGGTACTACCCGGCCGAGCTGCCGGAGTTGGTGCACCGCCTGTTGGGAGAGGATCTATCGTGTTGACCCCGCCACGGACCGTGGTTCGCCGTGACGCTGGCCTCTACGCGCTGGAACGCGCCTTGCAACGGCGCGGCTTCGCCCACGTCGCCGGCGCCGACGAAGCCGGCCGAGGGGCCTGCGCCGGGCCGTTGGTCGCGGCCGCCGTGATCCTGCCGGCCGGCCGTCGCGGTGAGGTGCCCGGCCTGGCCGATTCCAAGCTGCTCACGGCGGCGGCCCGGGAGCGGGTGTACGCGGCGGTGTGCGAGCAGGCGTTGGCATTCCAGGTCGTGGTCGTCGGGTCCGAGGAGGTCGACCGTCGCGGCCTGCACGTCTGCAACCTGGCCGCCATGCGGCGGGCGCTGGCGGCGCTCACCGTGCGTCCCGAGTACGTGCTCACCGACGGGTTCGGCGTCGACGGGCTCGGCGTACCGGGACTGGCCGTCTGGAAGGGCGACCGGGTGGCCGCTTGCGTGGCGGCGGCGAGCGTGCTGGCCAAGGTGACCAGGGATCGGATCATGGTCGGCTTGGAGGAGCGCCATCCGGGGTACGGATTCGCCGAGCACAAGGGGTACGTGACGGTTGAGCACCAGGCCGCGTTGCGGCGGCTGGGTCCGTGCGCGGAGCATCGATTCTCGTACGTCAACGTGGCGGCGGTCGCCGGTCGAACCGGCCGCCCCCCTCGTTCCCGGCGACCGGCGCGCCCGGACGGCGGCGAGGGCGAGGCTGGTCCGGCCGACCAGCCCGGCATCGGCATCCGTGAGCCGATGGGACGACCGGACCCGGCACGGGGTACCGTCGGCGTGGCGTTGGACGAGCAGCTTCGCCAACCGGCGCTTCTGGGGGAAGATGTGGTCATGGAAGGCGGATTGCGATGAGCGCCGAAGATCTCGAGAAGTACGAGACCGAGATGGAGTTGCAGCTCTACCGGGAGTACCGCGACATCGTCCGCCAGTTCTCGTACGTGGTCGAGACCGAGCGCCGGTTCTATCTGGCGAACCAGGTCGACCTGCACGTGCGTAACTCGGACGGCGAGGTGTACTTCGAGGTGGAGATGCACGACGCCTGGGTGTGGGACATGTACCGTCCGGCGCGTTTTGTCAAAAATGTCCGAGTAATGACTTTTAAAGATGTCAATGTCGAGGAACTCGACAAGCCGGAGATTTCGCTGCCCGCCGATTCCGGTTTCAGCGGCTGACCTGATGGCCCTGCGGCTCCGTCGACCCTGTCGGCGAGCTTCGTAGCCACGTACGGCGGAGTCCGGCGTCGGCTGACGGAGGCCGCCAGTAGCACGGATCTCGTCCACCGACCGACTTGTCCACAGCCCGGGTGACCGTCCACAGGGCGTTGCCGGACCGGTGGCCGGCAGGCGCGGCGGCCGGACATCCTGCCGAGATGAACAGCCGCCCAACGATCTCACTGCTCGTCGTCGCCGCCGTCACCGCCGTACTGATCGTCCTCACCGGGGCGGCCGCCGCGGTCGAACCCCCTGGTCCAGCGGCTTCAGGGATCAGCCCTGTGTCAGCCCGGGCGCCGGGTACCGCCCGATTCGCCGTCCCGCTGCCGGGCCCGGTACGAGTCACCCGCTACTTCGATCCACCCCGGGTTCCCTGGGGTCGTGGACATCGCGGGATCGATCTCATGGCACCCGTCGGCACCCCGGTGTTCGCCGCCGGAACCGGGACGGTCGGCTACGCCGGGCGACTCGTCGACCGTGGCGTGCTGACCATCGTTCACGACGACGGCCTGCGAACCACGTACGAGCCGGTCGAGACCGACCTGCCGGTCGGCGCCGAGGTCGAGGTCGGCAGCCCGATAGGCGTGCTCGCCGCCGGCCATCGGGGCTGCCCCGGACCGGCCTGCCTGCACTGGGGACTCCGGTACGGCGAGGCCTACCTGGATCCGCTGCTGCTGCTGGGCGATGGCCGAGCCCGGCTGCTGCCGGTCGATCCGATGCGCGCCGAGCGAACCCGAAGCGCGGTCAGCGGCAGATCAGCGGCGCAGCATCGCCGCGAGCCGGGTGGCCAACCGGTCGTACTCCTGCGGACGGTTGTACACCTGTGCGCAGATCCGCAACCAGGTCCGGCTCGACCACCACGAGACCATCACCTCGGTAGCCAGCTGTTCGGCGATGCGTCGCCGCAGCTCCCGCGCCTGTTCCAGCGAGTTGGCGACTCCGTCGGGCAGTGGAATCAGCCGCATCGCCAGGCTCGCGGCCTCCGGCTGGCGGGGGTCGGGTGCCGGCAGCCGGTCCGCCGGCACCGCCAACGCGTCGGCGATCACCTGCTGCCCGTACCGGGCCAGGGCGGCGTTGTGTGTCCGTACCTGGTCGATCCCGAGCGTACGCAGGGCATGGAGCCCGGCCGGTGCCGCGAGCCAGGCGGTGTAGTCCCGGGTCCCCTGCCACTCCACCCGCTGCGGGAAACCTGACTCCTGCTCCCAGGAAACCGCCAGTGGCTCGACTCGTTCGAGCCACTGGCCGCCGACCACGAGCAGTGCGGTGCCGCGCGGCGCGAACGCCCATTTGTGCAGGTTGCCGACCCAGAAGTCGGCGCCGATCCGATCGACCGCCACCGGCAGCATCCCGGGGACGTGCGCGGCGTCGACCAGGACGGGTACGCCGAGTTCCCGGGCGACGCCGGCTATCCGGTCGACCGGAAAGAGCTGCGCCGTCGCCGAGGCGATCTGGTCGACCACCAACAGCCGGGTGCGTCCGGGTGCCAGTGCGGCCCGAACGGCGGCGACGATGTCCTCCGAGGAACCGCCGAGCGGGACCGCGACAGCACGCCGCCGCGCCCCGGTCCGCTGGCATTCCCGATCGACGGCCAACGTGACCGCTCCGTAGCCGTGATCGGTGAGAAGGACCTCGTCGCCGGCGGCCAGACGCAGGGATCGCAGGACGATCGCCGACGCCGTCGTGACGTTGTCCACCAGCGTCACCCGGTCGGCCGTGGCGCCGAGGAATTCCGCCAGACGACGGCGGGTGTGGGCGAACCGGTCCAGCAGTCCATGGGTGAAGAACCGGGTCGGGTTGGCTTCCATCTCGTCGCGCAGCCGCCGCTGTGCGCGCTGCACCGTGATCGGTACGGCGCCGAAAGCACCATGGTTGAGGTGTGCCACGGCGGGGTCCAACGAGAACAACATGCGGGCACCGGCCAATGGCTGTGGTGGGACCCAGGCAGCGTTCATCGGGTCGATCATAAGGGGGCGTGTCCGACGGAGGGTGCGTACCGATCCACCACCTGGCCGGTGTGGGGGTGAACGGCGACTTACGCCGCCGGGCCGGGCGCTGGCCATCTACGAGGAGGTCACGCCCGTGGGTGTGCCTGCTGGTAGGCGGTGCGAAGTCGCTCGACCGAGACATGGGTGTATATCTGCGTGCTCGACAGCGACGCGTGACCGAGGAACTCCTGGACGGTTCGCAGATCGGCGCCACCCTCCAGCAGGTGCGTCGCCGCCGAATGGCGTAGACCGTGCGGGGTGGTGTGGGGCATGCCGCCATCGCGGGCCGCTCCGGCGACGATCCGCCGTACCACGCGAGTCTGCAGCCGACCGCGTTTCGCGCCCAGCAGGAGGGCGTCGCCCGAGCCCGGACCGACCAGCGCCTCGCGCCCGTGCCGCAGCCACGCGTCGAGTGCGGCGGCGGCTGGTTCTCCGTACGGCACCGACCGCTCTCGGGCGCCTTTGCCGAAGACCCTCACCACGCGGCGGCCCGGGTCGACGTCAGCCACGTCGAGTCCGCACAGTTCACTGACCCGGATCCCGGTGGCGTAGAGCAGTTCCAGCACCACCCGATCGCGCAGGTGCAGCGGATCCGCCGGCCCGTCCGGTTCCGGCATAAGTCGGGCGGTCTGCTCGGCTCGGAGCACAGCCGGCAGCTCCCGATGGGGTTTCGGGCTGACCAGTGCCGCCCCCGGATCGTTGTCGATCAGCTTCTGTCGATGGGCCCAGGTGCTGAACGTGCGTGCGGCGGCGGCCCTTCGGGCCAATGTGGTCCGAGCCGCGCCTCGGGTCCGTTGTTGCGCCAGCCAACTCCGCAGGACCGTGATGTCGAGTCCGGCGGGCGAGTGTCGACCCATCCGGGTGGCGTGATCGAGGAGCGACACCACGTCTCCGACGTAGGCGCGTACGGTGTGCGCGGAGCGGTTGTCGACCAGGGCCAGGTGACGGGCGAAGGAGTCCACCGACTCCCGCATGGCCGGCGGCAGCGTGCCGTGCCGGTGCTGGGTTCCCCGGTCACCCTGGCTCATGGGTGCACCGTCGATGGTGATCGGCGATGCGTCAAGCCGCCACGCCGGCCGAGAACCCGCCAGGGAGGCGGCCGCACCGGCCGCGAACCCGCCAGGGAGGCCGCCGCACCGGCCGAGAACCCGCCGGGGAGGGCCCAGCCACCGGTGATCAAGGTGACTCGGTCGTGCCGGTCCGCCCGCGCCGGGTCAACGGTTGCCCGCTGATCCACGAGGTGGAAGTCGGTACTGCCCGTCCGATCCGACCAGAAGCCCTTGCGTCTGCAAGGCGGAGACCTTCCGCAACGCGGTTCGGGTGTCCACCCCGGCCCGGCCGGCCAGTGCGTCCAAGCCGATGGTGCCCCGGCTCGGCACCGCCTCCAGGATCCGTGCGCTCTGCGGGTCGAGCTTGTCCCGGGCATGCTCCGGCGCGCGTGGTGTCGGCGCGAGATCGACGCCGATCCGGCCGATCTCCTCCTGGACGTGGGCGACGCCAGCGACCAACCGGGCCTGTGGGTACTCGCGGAGAATCTCGTGGCAGCCGACCGACACCGCCGAGGTGATCGGTCCAGGCACCACCATGGTCGCTCGTCCGAGCGCCAACGCGCGCCGGGCGGTCTGGGTGGCACCGCTGCGCACTCCGGCCTCGACCAGTACGGTCCCGGCCGTCGCCGCGGCGATCAACCGGTTACGGATGAGGAAGCGATGCCGCAGCGGCTCAGCGCCCGGCGGCCATTCACTGACCAGGAGACCGGTGTCCAGGATCTGGTCGAACAGCGCCGCGTTCCCACTGGGATAGGGCCGGTCCACCCCACACGCCAGCACCGCGACGGTGGATCCGCCGGCGGCGAGCGCCCCTCGATGTGCGGCCGCGTCCACCCCGAACGCGCCACCGGAGACGATTGTCCAACCGCGCTCGGCCAGCCCGTACGCGAACTCGGTACCGACGTGCCGGCCGTACTCGCTGAGGGCTCGGGCACCCACCACGGCGACCGACTTGGCAAGGGCTTCGTCCAGCTCTAACGGTCCGCGGACCCACAGGGCCAGGGGCGGTGCGCTGTCACGCTCGTCGGGCTGCCCGTCGCCCCGGCGTTGTCGCCGGACCAGGCGGAGTAGCTCGTCGACCTGCCGTGGCCAGTGCGGATCCTCCGGGGTCACCAGGCGCGCGCCGAGCCGGGACGCCCGGTTCAGCGCGTCGGCGGCCACCTCCTCGGGATCCCCGGTGGACCAGCGCGCGGCGGCCGTACGGAAGGGCCGATCGGGAGCTCGTCCAGCGCGGACCCGGGCCAGTGCCTCCACCGGGCCGACCGCGCTGACCAGGTGATGGACAGCTTCGTTGCCCGGTTCCGTGAGCCACGTCAGGGCGATCCGGGCGAGCCGGACGTCGTCGGCCGACCGCGTCGTGGGTGCCGCCAGTGGCGGTGTGGGTAGGACCGGCGGTTCCGAGGCGGGTCGTGCGGGCGGCTCCGGCGTGGGGTGTTGGGGCGATGTCCGCATCAGAAGTCTCCCGTCCGGAGTTCGATGGCCTCGTCGATGTCGGCGGCTACCGGTCGGTCGCGGCCGTCGAGGTCACTGATCGACCAGGCCACCCGCAGGATGCGGTCGAATCCCCGGGCGGAGATGCTCCCGGTGTCCAGCCGCTGGCGAAGCGACGCGGTGTCTGCCGTGGGAAGCCGCCATGGCGACTGCCGCAGCGCCGGTCCCGGCACCACGGCGTTGATCCGCCAACCGGACCCGGACCAGCGGGCCGCCGCCGCCGACCGGGCGGCGGCGACCCTGGCGGCGACCATCGCCGAGGCTTCGGCGGGCGAATGCGTCGCCGTGAGCTCGGCGGCGCGCAGCGGATGGAGCGTCACCTGCAGATCGATGCGATCGAGCAGCGGCCCCGACAACCGGCCCCGGTACCGGCGCCGGACCGTCGGGCTGCACTCGCAGTACTGGTCGCCGGCCGGCCGCGCGCAGGGGCACGGATTGGCCGCGAGTACGAGTTGGCAGCGGGCGGGGTATTCGGTCGTCCCCATCGCCCGGGTGATCAGCACCCGCCCTTTTTCCAAGGGTTGACGCAACGACTCCAACGCCCGGGCCGAGAATTCGGCCGCTTCGTCCAGAAACAGCACCCCATGGTGGGCGAGGGACACCGCCCCCGGTCGGGCCAACCCGGTCCCGCCGCCGATCAGCGAACTGACAGTGGTCGAGTGGTGCGGGGCTTGGAAGGGTGGCTGCCGTACCAGCGGGCTGCCCGGGGGCAGCGCTCCCGCGATCGAATGCAGCGCGGAGACCTCCAGCGCGGCATCGTCGTCGAGCGCCGGCAGGAGCGTCGGGAGGCGTTCGGCCAACATCGTCTTACCGGCCCCGGGCGGCCCCAGCAGCGCCAGATGGTGCCCGCCGGCGGCGGCGATCTCCAACGCACGTTTGCCGAGGCCCTGCCCGGCGACGTCGGCCAGGTCCGGACCGGTACGCGGGGGTGCCGGTTCGGCCGAGGGCGGATCCAGCAGGGATCCCTCGCCACGGATGAAGGCCACCAGCCGGTGCAGTGTGTCGACCGCCTTGACCCGTACGCCGGGCACCGCCGCCGCCTCGGCGGCGTTCTGGATCGGCACCACCACCCGGGTGATCCCGGACCGGGCGGCCGCGGCCACCATCGGCAGGACACCACGGACCGGCCGTACGGTGCCGTCGAGGCCCAGCTCGCCGAGGAGAGCGACACCGTCGACCGCCGCCAGCGGCAGCTCTCCCGCTCCGCCGAGCAGAGCGGTGGCGATCGCCAGATCGAAACCGGAACCGATCTTGGGCAAGGTGGCGGGCAGCAGGTTGAGGGTGATGCGGCGGTTCGGCCAGTGCTGCCCGGAATTGACGATGGCGGCTCTGACCCGATCCCGCGCTTCGTGCAGCGTCGTGTCCGGTAGGCCGGAAATGATCACCGCAGGCAAACCAGCGGCCAGATCGGCCTCGACCTCCACCGGATGCCCGGTCACCCCGACGAGGCCGACGCAGACGACCTTCGCGTAGCTCATCGCCGGACCGCCTCAGGAACAGAGCCGGAGCGTGCCGGCGTTCCGCGACGGGCACGGGGATGCGATCGAACTGTCATGCGTCGACGATGGCGTCCGGTGTGGCGTCCGAACGAGCCGCCGGAGCCGGCACTGTGGATGACGGCGTCGCTGTGGACAACGCCTCCCGCGAACCCGTGATGTGCTATGCGATCGGGCACCGGGCCTCAGAACACCGCAGGCAGGTGTCGCACCTCGGCCGCGCCGCGCGTACCCACCAGAACGGCGACGAGATCGAACCGGACGTCGCGTCTGCCCTGATCCGGATTCTCGGCGAGCCAGTGGGCGGCGAGCCGACGAATCCGCGCGGCCTTGGCGCCGGTGACCGCTTCCTCGGGCGACCCGTAGCGGGTGTCCCGCCTGGTCTTGACCTCGCAGAAGACGAGCGTCTCGCCGTCGCGCGCGATGATGTCGATCTCGCCGCCCTGGCGACGCCAGTTGCGGGCGACGATGACGAGCCCGGCATTGATCAGGTACCGCACGGCGCACCGTTCGCCGTACGCCCCGACGGCCTGTCTGGTGGAAGTCATCGCTCCACCCTGCGGCGCACGCCGGGTCAGCCGCGCGGTGTCGGTCCCGGGATGTGGACGACCGGCGGCGGATGTGGACAGCGCGAGATCGTCACCGCGAGTGTGCTAAGCGGGCCCGTCACGTCCCTGGTCCGAGGTGCCGACGGTCACCCGATCGGCTGGGTGGCGGTGTTGGTGCCGGTGGCATACGGTGCCTGTCCGTGGACCCGAACCGAAACTACCCGGACGACCCCGATCCTCGGTGGTACTCCGAGCGCACCTATGTTGACCAGGGCTGGCAGGCTGGCGGAGCGGAGCGGTATCCGATCGCCGAGCCGCGCAACGGCCATCCCGGCCATCCTGCGGACGGGCCCGCCGAGCGCTTCGGCGACGATCCGCTGGGCCTCGGCGCCCGGCACGGCGAACCAGGCGGCTACCCCGGCAGCGAGGGTGGACAGGGCTCGGACGGCATCGGTGAGACACGGTCGAGCCGGTCGTCCCGTACGCCGCTGGAGCCGGGCCGCCGCGCCGCTGCCGAACCGGGTCGCCGCGCCGCTGCGGAACCGGGCCGCCGCGCTGCGGCGGAACCCGCCAGTGCTCCGCCGTTCGCCCGGTCGGAGAGCGCTCCGCCGTTCGCCCCACCGGCCAGTAGCCCGCCGTTCGCGGCGGGGCCGGCGAGCGCTCCGCCATTCGCCGCACCCGCGAGTAGCCCGCCGTTCGCGGCGGGGCCGGCGAGCGCTCCGCCGCTCGCGGCACCCGAGCAACGCGGCGAGCCGGCGATCGCGGGCCAACCGGGCGGCCGGCCGGCGGAGCCGACCAGCTCCGTGAACGTACCGACCGGCCTGATGCCGCCGGTGACGCCTCGGCCGGCGGGTGACCCGTCCGGTCAGCCACCCGGGGAGTACGGCCGTCGAGCGCCGGCAGCGGGAACGTTCGGCGACGGGGTGTACCGCAGCCGGCGACCGGCGCTGGCGATCCTGTACGCCGTACTGGTGATGATCTTCGAAGTGCCTGCCCTGCGCCTCCTGCTCGACGGAGCGCTGGCCGACCCGGTGCAGGTGGGCGCGGTCGTCGCCGGCACGGTCATGATGATCGGGCTTCCGGCGTTCGGCGTCGGCCTGTTCGCGTTGACCACCGGTGCGACCAAGGTCGGTGACCCGGCCAACGCGTGGCTGCGTCCACCGACCGCCTACCTCTTCGTCGGTCTGGTGCTCTTCCTGGTCGCGGGCCTGGCCGCCTGAGTCGTGGGCCTGGCCGGCCGAGCCGTGGGCCCGGCCGGCCAGGGCGGTGGCCAGCCCAGGCAGCGGCGACGCGGTCCTGGAATGCGTGGGCGTCGGCTCGGCGCGAGCGGTGGCGATGTGCCCGAAATGGGTACGCCTGGCCTGCCGGGCCCGGCGAGGGGCGTAGGGCGTACACTGAACAACTGGCGACCACCTTGTGTGGTCGACCTCGCGCGCCCTTCTCCCCGGCAGTTGCCGTGGGGGCGACGGTTCCCTGGTCCTGATCGCTCAGGCCCACCATGACCGGCGACCGGGCGCCAGGACGTCCGGCCACCTGGCTGGCGTGACAACCAGGGACTTCGAGGGAGAACGCACCATGGCTGTGGTGACCATGCGGCAGTTGCTGGAAAGTGGTGTGCACTTCGGGCACCAGACCCGGCGCTGGAACCCGAAGATGAAGCGCTTCATCTTCACTGAGCGTAACGGCATCTACATCATCGACCTGCGCCAGACTCTCGACTACATCGAGAAGGCGTACAGCTTCGTCCGGGACACGGTCGCCGAGGGCGGCAACATTCTGTTCGTCGGCACCAAGAAGCAGGCCCAGGAAGCAATCGCCGAGCAGGCGACCCGGGTGGGACAGCCGTACGTCAACCACCGCTGGCTGGGCGGCATGCTGACCAACTTCCAGACGGTCTACAAGCGGCTGCAGCGGATGAAGGAACTCGAGGCGCTCGACCTGACCGGCACCGCGCAGGGCTACACCAAGAAGGAAACGCTGCAGCTGTCCCGGGAAAAGGACAAGCTCAGCCGGACCCTCGGCGGTCTGCGGGACATGCAGAAGGTTCCGGCGGCGATCTGGGTCGTCGACACCAAGAAGGAGCACATCGCGGTCGACGAGGCCCGCAAGCTGGGCATCCCGGTGATCGCGGTGCTCGACACCAACTGTGACCCCGACGAGGTCGACTTCCCGATCCCCGGCAACGACGACGCGATCCGCTCCGCCGAACTGCTCACGCGGGTCGTCGCCGCAGCGGTCGCGGACGGTCTGATCGCCCGTTCCGGCAAGCAGCGGGGCACCGACGACAAGCCCGAGCCGGGCGCCGTCGCCACCGACGAACCGCTCGCCGAGTGGGAGCGCGAGTTGCTCGAAGGCCCGGACAAGAAGGACAACGAGCCCGCACCCGCCCCCGCCGCCGCAGAATGACGACCATTCAACCAGCTGCCTGACGAGATCGAAGAGAGAGTTATGTCCAACTTCACCGCAGCGGATGTCAAGAAGCTCCGCGACCTCACCGGCGCCGGCATGATGGACTCCAAGAAGGCGCTGCAGGAAGCCGAGGGCGACTTCGACAAGGCCATCGAGATCCTGCGGATCAAGGGTGCCAAGGATGTCGGTAAGCGGGCCGGTCGGACCGCCGCCAACGGACTGGTGGCCCACCACGGGTCCGCGCTTCTCGAGTTCAACTGCGAGACGGACTTCGTCGCGAAGAACACTGACTTCATCGAGTTCGCCCAGTTGCTGGTCGAGCACGGGGAGCAAATCAAGGCGGCCGACGCCGAGGCGCTGCTCGGCTCCACCCTGCCGGACGGACGGCCCGTCGCCGACGCCGTCCAGGAGCAGTCCGCCAAGATCGGCGAGAAGCTGGTGCTGAACCGGTTCGGCCGCCTCGACGGCACCGTGGCGGTCTACCTGCACCGCAAGGCGCAGGACCTGCCGCCGCAGGTCGGTGTGCTGGTGGCGTACGCGGGCAAGGCCGACGAGGCCGGCGACGCCGACGCGCGTGGCGTGGCGATGCAGATCGCCGCGATGCGGCCGCGGTTCCTCACCCGGGACGAGGTCCCGGCCGAGACGGTCGAATCCGAGCGCCGGATCGCCGAGCAGACCGCCCGCGAGGAGGGCAAGCCGGAGGCGGCGATGTCCAAGATCGTCGAGGGTCGGGTGAACGCCTTCTTCAAGGACTTCGTCCTGCTCGAGCAGGCCTCGGTCGCGGACAACAAGAAGACCGTCAAGCAGGTGCTCGCCGAGGCTGGCATCGACGTCACCGGCTTCCTGCGGTTCGAGGTCGGCCAGGCCTGATCCGTGGGCCAGACCTGTCCGTCGGCCAGGCCGACGGACAGGTGAAAGCGATCGATAGAGGAGGCCGTTGGTGTACGTGACAGGCACTACGGCCTCCTCGTTCCGTAGTGTGGGCAGTGCGGCGCTGACGGCAGCTAGGGAAGGGCGGGTCGGATGACGCAGGTAGTGAGTGGGCACACGCTGGCGGCGGACGACCCCACGGCACCCCCGCCCGGACGGTCCCGGCGGGTCGTCCTGAAGCTGTCCGGGGAGGTCTTCGGCGGCGGGGCGATCGGGGTCGACCCGGACGTGGTGCAGGACATCGCCCGGCAGATCGCGACCGTGTCCCGGCTCGGCGTGCAGGTCTCCGTCGTGGTCGGTGGCGGCAACTTCTTCCGTGGCGCCGAACTGCAGAAGCGCGGCATGGACCGCGCCCGCGCCGACTACATGGGCATGCTCGGCACCGTGATGAACTGCCTGGCTCTGCAGGACTTCCTGGAGAAGGAAGGCGTGGAGACACGAGTGCAGAGCGCGATCACCATGGCCCAGGTCGCCGAGCCCTACATCCCACTACGTGCCATCCGTCATCTGGAGAAGGGCCGCGTGGTGATCTTCGGCGCCGGGGCCGGCATGCCGTACTTCTCGACGGACACGGTCTCGGCGCAGCGGGCCCTGGAGATCCACGCCGACGTGGTGCTGATGAGCAAGAACGGCGTCGACGGGGTGTACACGGCCGATCCGCGTACCGACCCCACCGCCCGCAAGCTGGACACCGTGACCTTCGCCGAGGCGCTCCGGCGCGGACTGCGGGTGGCCGACGCCGCGGCCTTCAGCCTCTGCATGGACAACGACCTGCCGATGCTGGTCTTCGGCGCGCAGGGCGACGACACGATCGTGCGCGCGGTCGCCGGCGAACGTATCGGTACCTTGATCACGGCCTGACGGACGGTTGTCCGCCGGCACGCCCGCCGAGCGGCCACGCAGGACAGGAACCACCAGAAGGAGGCGACGGAGCAGGTGATCGAGGAGACGCTTCTCGAAGCCGAGGAGAAGATGGAGCGCGCTGTCGAGCACGCCAAGGAGGACCTTGGCGCGATCAGGACCGGTCGGGCGACGCCGGCGATGTTCTCCCGGATCGTGCTCGACTACTACGGGACCCCGACGCCGATCACCCAGATGGCGTCGGTGGCCGTTCCCGAGCCGCGGATGGCGATCATCAAGCCGTACGACATGTCGCAGTTGGCCGCGATGGAAAAGGCGATCCGTGATTCGGATCTTGGGGTGAACCCCAACAACGAGGGCAACCAGCTGCGCATTCTGCTGCCGCAGATGACCGAGGACCGTCGGCGCGACATGATCAAGGTTGCCCGGGGCAAGGGCGAGGACGCCAAGGTGGCCATCCGCAACGTCCGCCGTAAGGGCAAGGAAGAACTGGATCGGATCGTCAAGGACGGCGAGGCAGGGGAGGACGATGGACGCCGGGCCGAGAAGGAACTCGACGACCTGACCCACCGGTACGTGTCGAGCATTGACGACTTGGTCAAGCACAAGGAATCCGAGCTGCTCGAGGTCTGATGTCCTACCCCGAGACCGCCGGCGGTGATCACCCGGACGATCGTCATCGGGCGCGGTACTCCGGTGCCGCGCCTGAACCGTCCGCTCCGGGGTTCCGTAACGGCCACCCGGCGGTCGATCGGGCTGAACCCAACGGCCAGGTGGGACGCCCCGGATACGGACGCCCCGGATACGACGGTAGACCCCCGACGAACCCGTACGCCGGCATCAACGGTGCCGGCCCGTCCGGCGGTGGCCCGTATACCGGTACCGGCGAGTTCCCGTACGCGGGACCGACCGCCGGCCGTAGCCCCTTCACCGGTGCCGGTGGTCGTGCCCCGTACGCCGGGGCCGTCGATGGTCCGGACGACCTGCGTCCCGATGGCTCGCGTCCGGACCATCTCCACCCCGATGGTGTACGTACGAACGACCGGCCGACCGGGAGCAGGTCGTCACCGGTAGACGAGTCAGCGGCGACGGCCGAGACCCCTACCGAGATGCTGCCCCGGACCGAGCCGGAATCCCCGGCGCGTCGCCGCGCCGGCGCGCGCCGACGTCGCGCAGGTGGCACGCCGAGTCGATCCTCTGCCGCCGCGAAGGCCGGCTCCGCCGACGTCTCGGTTGACCGTGAGACGTCCGCTGGCCGGGAGCCGTCTGCCGGTTCCGGACCGGGCGGTAGTGGTCCCGGGCCGAGCCGGGCTGGTCGGAACCTGCCTGCGGCGATCGGCGTCGGCGTCGGGCTGGGGGCCCTCATCCTGTCGTCGCTCTTCGTCTGGCGGCCGGCGTTCCTCGGAGTTCTGGTCGTGGCGATCGGCGTCGCGATCTGGGAAATGAGTCGGGCGCTGCGGACCGCCGGACTGCAGCCACCGGTACCGCCGCTGCTGGTGGGTGGCGTGCTGATGATGGTGCTGGCCTGGCGTACCGGCCCGGACGCGCTCGCCCTCGGGCTGCTGGCGACGGTGCTGGCCACCCTGGTCTGGCGGCTGGGTGACGGCCCTCAGGGGTACCAACGGGACGCCGCCGCCGCGACCTTGGTCGCCGTCTACGTTCCGTTCCTGGGTGGGTTCGCCGCGTTGCTGACGAGCCGACCCGATGGCGACCTCCAGATCCTGGTGACACTGGCCGCGGTCATCCTGTCCGACACCGGAGGTTACGCGGCCGGAGTGTTCCTCGGCCGGCATCCGATGGCGCCGACGATCAGCCCCAAGAAGTCCTGGGAGGGGTTTGCCGGTTCGGTGGCCGCCGCCGCCGCTGGCAGCGCGCTGCTGCTCTACCTGCTGCTTGACGTCATGCCCTGGTGGGGAGCGGTGTTCGGGGTGGCGATCTCGGTGGCCGCCGTGCTCGGTGACCTCGCCGAATCGATGATCAAGCGGGATCTGCGCGTCAAGGACATGAGCAATCTGTTGCCCGGCCATGGCGGGTTGATGGACCGGCTCGACTCGATCCTGTTCGCGCTGCCCACCGCCTATCTTGTGTTGACCCTGATCGCTCCAGCCGGATGAGACGTGGATCCGGGCGCTCGTGCCGTCACTGATCGATCCCTGCCCCGGGGTGAGCCGGTTGCGGCGGGATCGTGGGAGACTGGACCTGTCATGAGAAGCCTGCCGCTGACCCCACTCCGTCCGGTGCCCACCGAGGCCGCCGGTCGGCCCACCATGCCGCCCCGGCACCTCGCCGACCTGGATCTCGCCGAGCGGCGGACGCTGCTCGCTGGTCTGGGGCAACCGGCCTTTCGGGCCAAGCAGGTCTCCAACCACTACTTCGGTCGGCTGGTCCGGGATCCCTCGGCGATGACCGACCTGCCAGCGCTCGCCCGTGACCTGATCACCGAGCGCCTGCTTCCGACCTTGCTGACCCCGGTGCGCGAAAGCTCGTGCGACGCGGGCGCCACCCACAAGGCGCTGTGGCGGCTGCACGACGGTTCGTTGGTCGAGAGCGTCCTGATGGGCTACCCGGACCGGGTCACGGTCTGCGTGTCCAGCCAGGCCGGCTGCGGAATGGCCTGCCCGTTCTGCGCCACCGGTCAGGCCGGGCTGACCCGCAACCTGTCGACCGCCGAGATCGTCGACCAGGTCGTCTACCTGGCGAGGGTGGCGGCCGGCGGTGGAGTCACCGGATCACCGCCCCGGTTGTCGCATGTCGTGTTCATGGGAATGGGCGAGCCGTTGGCCAACTACGGCCGGGTACTCGCCGCGATTCGGCGGCTTTGTGCCCCCCCGCCCGAAGGCCTGGGCCTGTCCCAGCGGCATCTGACCGTTTCGACGGTCGGGCTGGTACCGGCGATGCGGCGGCTGGCCGGAGAAGACCTTTCGGTGACCCTTGCGTTGTCGTTGCACGCGCCCGATGATGATCTGCGCGACGAGCTCGTGCCTGTCAACCAACGGTGGAAGGTCGCCGAAGTCTTGGACGCCGCGTGGGAGTACGCGGATCGCACGGGACGGCGGGTGTCCATCGAATACGCGATGATTCGGGATGTGAACGACCAGCCGTGGCGAGCCGATCTCTTGGGCCGATTGCTGGCTGGACGCATGGCCCACGTGAATCTCATTCCACTCAATCCGACACCCGGCAGCCGGTGGGACGCCAGCGCCAAGCCGGTGGAGCGGGAATTCGTTCGGCGGCTGCGCGCGGCCGGCGTCCCGGCCACGGTTCGCGACACCCGGGGCCGGGAGATCGACGGTGCATGCGGGCAGCTGGCCGCCGCGGCGGTGGCGACATGAGCTGCTGGCGTGATCAGCGAGTACACCAGGAGACATAGTGGCGAGTCAGGGACAGCGCTTTCGGCGTAGGGCGCTTCGTCGCGGTTACAAGGTCGACGAAGTGGATGCCTTCCTGGACCGTGTCGAGGCCACACTCGCGGGTGAGCCGGTCGGGTCACCGGTTTCCGCCCAGGAGGTACACGACGTCGTTTTTCGGGTCCGGTTCAACGGATACGACGAATGGCAGGTCGACCTTCACCTGGACCGGGTGGAGCGGCAGTTGGCCGAGTTGGAGGAACGCGGCCCGGCCGGGCGAGTCGCCGAGAACCGGTCGGTGCCGGCGGACCGGCACGGTCCGCCGGAGCGGGTGGCGCCGATGATTCCCGATCGCCCGATGATTCCCGATCGCCCGATGCCGCCGGCCGCCGCGCTGCCGCCGCGTCCATTGCCCGCGCAGGCAGGTGGACCGAGCCACGACCCGTACGGCCAGTACGCCGATCAGCCCACCGGCGCCTACGGGCGGTACGAGGATCCGCGCGCCACCGGGGGATACCCGCCGGTCACGCCCGCTGGTCAGCTACCCCCGCCGGCCCCGGCCAGCCCGCACGGCGGGTTCGGCCCCACCCCCGAGGGCAGGTTCGACGGTTTCCAACAGGGGCGGCACGGCCGAGCCGACATGACTGCCGAGATTCACTTTCCGGACCGTCGGTCGGGGTCGGGCGGTCCACCGTCGGTCGGTGGGCCCGCCGGCATGCCCGGTCAGGGAACGCGCCCTGGTCAGGGAGAAGCTCCGGCTCACCCGGGGATGGGCGGACCCGGCGGTGGCCATCCGGGGATGGGCGGACCCGGCGGTGGCCATCCGGGGATGGGCGGACCCGGCGGTGGGATGCGGGGCCCCTCGATCGGCGGCCCGATGTCATCGCGTCCGTCCGGCCCTGGCAACGAACTGCAGCGGATAGATCAGATGCGGCGCACCTTCCAGGTCCGCCGCTTCGGTAGCGGCTACGACCCGGCCCAGGTCGACCGGCTGTTCGAAGACATCTTGACCGCCATGGCCGGACGCGGGCCGATGCCGGTGGACACCGCCGAGCTGGACACCGTGCAGTTCGGGTTGGTCACTGGCGGCTACTTCGAAGCGGAGGTGGACGCGGCGCTCAAGGAGGTGCAAGACATTCTCCAGCGCCGCTGACCCCCGAAGCCGACCGGTCGGTCGGGTGATCGCCGTCAAGAACGAAGGCCGTTGCGGCGGAGCACCGCGTCGCCGACGACGATCGCCAGCAGGCCGACGGCCAGGCCGATCAGCCAGATGTTCTCGACCCGGCCGTCGTGGTTGCCGATCAGCATGGCGAGCAGTGCCAGCGCCGAGACCACGGCACCGATGCGTCCTGCCTTACGATGGCCCGGCTTGTGCTGGTCGGGCGACGTTACCGGCTCGGTTCCGGCCACGGGTCGGTCCTCCTTGTTCGAAACGGAACCCGACCAGTTTGGCATGGGGCTGGCAGATCCCGTTGGCGGGGACCCGTCCCGCCGGCTCCGGCACGGTCCGCCTCGACGGGGTGCCGCCGCCCGATCCGGGCGTCGCGAGCCGGTGCGCCACGGCGCTCCGGTAGCGTCTGCGACGTACACCTCGATGTGCGACCAAGGGGGTCTTTGCGGTGCGAGTGACGGGTACCGGGCACGCCAGCATGCGGATCGACACGGCCGCGGGCAGCATCCTGTGCGACCCGTGGGTCAATCCGGCCTACTTCGCCTCGTGGTTCCCCTTCCCGGACAACTCCCAGCTCGACTGGGAGACGCTCGGCCAGGTCGACTACCTGTACGTGTCGCACCTGCACCGGGACCACTTCGACGCGGCGCACCTGAAGCGGTACGTGTCGAAGAAGGCGACCGTGCTGCTGCCGGAGTATCCGACCTCGGAGCTGGAGGACGAGCTGCGGGAGCTGGGCTTCACCAGCTTTCTGCGGACCAAGAGCGACGAGGTCGTCGAGCTCGACGGCGGCCTCAACATCATGATCCAGGCGCTGACCAGCCCGACCGACGGCCCGATCGGTGATTCGTCGTTGTGGGTCGAGCACGACGGCATTCGGCTGCTCAACCAGAACGACGCCCGCCCCACCGACCTGTCGACGTTCGCCGCCCTCGGCCACGTGCACGCCCACCTGCTGCAGTTCTCCGGCGCCATCTGGTACCCGATGGTCTACGAGCTGCCGGCCGCCGCGAAGACGGCGTTCGGCAAGCAGAAACGGGACCGCCAGTTCGACCGTACCTGGCGCTACATCGACGATCTCAAGGCGTCGTACGTCTTCCCGATCGCCGGTCCGCCCTGCTTCCTCGACGACGGGCTGTGGCAGTTCAACGACATCCACGGCGACGAGGGCAACATCTTCCCCGACCAGCAGGTCTTCCTGACCGAGTACGCCAAGGTCGGCGGTACCAACGGCGTGGTGCTGCTGCCCGGCTCGGTCGCCGAGGTCACCGCCGACGACTGCCGGACCACCCATCCGCAGCCGGTCGAGGAGTTCTTCGCCGCCAAGGAAGCCCATCTGGTCGAGATGCGCGAGCGTAAGCGCCCGATCATCGAGGCAGAGAAGGTGTCCTGGCGGCACCCCGAGGTCGACGTGCTGGTGGAGATGAAGCGCCGCATCGAACCGTTGCTGGAGGAGTCGGTCTACCTGGCCAACGGAGTCGGCGGGCCGGTCCGCTTCGACCTGGTCGGCTACGACGGCGAGTCGGTCGAGTCGATCGTGGTCGACTTCCCCGGCAAACAGGTCCGCCCGTACGGCGACGAGAAGGTCCGCTACCGGTTCCGTACCGACCGGGCGCTGGTGGAGCACCTGCTGCACATCGGCGAGGTGGACTGGGTCAACTCGCTCTTCCTGTCCTGCCGCTTCTCGGCGGCCCGGATCGGCCAGTACAACGAGTTCGTGTACGCGTTCTTCAAGTGCCTGTCCACCGAGCGGCTGCAGTACGCCGAGGGCTGGTACGCCGAGCAGCGCCCGGACGCCGAGGACATCAAGCTCGGTGACTGGATCGTGCAGCGGCGCTGCCCCCATCTCAAGGCGGATCTGACCCGGTTCGGCATCGTCGACGGTGATCAGCTCACCTGCCAGCTGCACGGCTGGCGGTTCGACCTGCCCAGCGGGCGTTGTCTGACAAGCGTCGGGCACGAGATCCGGGCCCGCCGGGCCGACGAACCGGCACCGGCCAGCGAACCGGCACCGGCCGACGCGCCGGCCGCCCAGGCCTGACGGGCGTTCGCGACAGCCGGGGCGGGCCTCAGCGTCCCAGGTCGCGCAGGATTCGCCGGGCCGCGTTGTGCCCGGCGGCACCGATCACACTGCCCGCCGGGTGGCAGCCGGCGCTTCCGGCGTACAGCCCGGGCAGCCCGGTCGCGTACGGCATCCGGTCGGTGAAGGCGAACGTGTTGTCGACGTGGTGGATGTGTCCGCCGGTGATGCCGAAATGCGCCTCGATACCGGGCGGAGCCAGCGGCACGGCGTCGGCGACCAGCGCACTGGTGCCCGGGGCGTACCGGTCACAGATCGCCAACAGCTGGTCGACGTACCCGGGCAGCTCGGTCGACCACGACGAACCCGCCGGCTGCCACGGCACCGACTGCACGAACAACGCCGACGAGTGGTGCCCGTCGGCGTCGCGCAGCGACGGGTCGACGGTGGTGTGCAGGTACCACTCGATCGTTGGCTCGGCAGGCAGCCGGCCGGCCCGCACCTGCGACCACATCCCCCGCAGCGCGGCCATCGGTGACTCGCCCCCACCGTCGGGCAGCAGCGACGCCGAGCCGGGCAGCAGGTGGATGGTGGCCCCGAACGGGCTGGGCGCGTCGGCGGGCAGACAACTGAACCGGGGCAGTCCGGTCAGCGCCAGGTTGACCTTGAGCGTGCTGCCCGGACGCTGGGTGGCCGCGATCCGATCGGTCAACTCCGCCGGCAACGCACCGTCGGGGACCAGGTCCAGCAGCCGGTACGGGTCACCGGCGCCGAGCACCAGCTCGGCGGCCACCTCGTGGCCGTCGGCGACGACGACTCCGGTGACGGCACCGCCGGACACGGTCACCCCGGTCACCGGCGTGTCGGTGACGATCCGTGCCCCGGCGGCCCGCGCCGCGTCGGCGAAGGTCCGGGACACCGTCCCCATCCCGCCGGCGGCGATCATCCAGGTGCCGTCGGCACCGGGCAACCGGCACATGTTGTGCACCAGGAAGTTGTGGCCGGTGCCGGGATCGTCCGGTCCGGCGGTCAGCCCGCTCAGCCCGTCGGTGACGGCGTACATCGCGACCAGCAGCTCGGAACGGAACTCGAAGCGCGCCAGATAGTCGGCGACCGACCCCCGGACCAGGTCGACGAAGACCTGTCGCAGCGCCGGCCGGATGTAGCGCTGCGCGGTCTGCTCGACCGGCAGCGGCTCGACCAGCCATGCCGGCGCGAGGTCGGCCCGCAGCGCCGCCAACTCGGCCTGCATCGCGTCGTCGGCGGCCACGTCGGCGGGGGAGAAGACCGACGCCATCTGCGCCCGGGTGGCGGCCCGGTCGGCTCCGAACAACAGGTACGGCGAGCCCGGCCCGCCCGGGGTGGGCAGGAAGTAGTGCGGGTCGCGGCGCAGCACCGGGATGTCGACGTCGAGGACGGCCAGTAGCTCCGGCGGCATCAGTCCGAGCAGGTACGAGCCGGTGGAGTGCCGCAGTCCCGGCACCTTCGCGAACGGCTGTTCGGTGCGGGTCGCGCCGCCGACGACGTCGGCCGCCTCCAGCACCAGCACGTCCAGCCCGGCCCGGGCCAGCAGGACCGCCGAGACCAGGCCGTTGTGTCCGGCACCGACGACGACGACGTCGGCCCGGGTGGGCAGCGGCGGGTCGAGTCGGGTGGCCGCAGGTTGTGACGTACCCATGTGTCGACCCTAGTCGCCCTGCGGTGCGCGGGAAGGCCCTGCGATAGTCGAGGCGTGTTCGTATGGTGGGGACAGGCCGTGGTCCGGCTGCGCTGGGTCGTGCTGACCGCCGCCGCGGTGCTGGTGGTCGTCGGCGTGACCTGGGGCACCGGGCTGTTCGGGGCGGTTTCCGGCGGCGGGTTCGCCGACCCGGACGCCGAATCGACCCGGGCCCAGGATCGGATCACCGCCGAGCTGGGCAATCAGGACGTCGACGTGCTGGTGCTGTACCGCAGCGACAGCTACTCGGTCGACGATCCGCAGTTCCAGGAGGCGGTCACCGGCACCCTGGACCAGCTGGCCGCACGACCCGAGGTGACCAGTGTCGTCAGCTTCTACGGCAGCCAGTCCCCGGCGTTGGTCTCCGCCGATCGGCGGGCCACCTACGCCCTGGTCCAGCTCGACGGCGTCGACGAGGACGCCAAGATCGCCGCGTACGAGCGGATCCGCCCGCTGGTGGACGCTCCCGGACTGACCACCCAGGCCGGCGGTGGGGTGCCGTTCCTTGACCAGGCCAACGAGCAGATCATCCGGGACATCACCCGGGCCGAGCTGATCGCCCTGCCGATCCTGCTGGTGCTGCTGGTGTTCATCTTCGGCGGACTGGTGGCGGCGTCGATGCCGCTGCTGGTGGGTGTCCTGGCGATCCTCGGCGCGTTCGTGGCGGTCCGGGCGTTGACCCTGGTCACCGAGGTGTCGGTGTTCGCGATCAACGTGATCACCCTGATCGGGCTGGGCATGGCGATCGACTACGCGCTGTTCGTGGTCAGCCGGTTCCGCGAGGAGTTGGCCGCCGGGCATCCGACCGAAGCGGCGCTGGTCCGCACGGTGGCCACCGCCGGGCGTACCGTCGCGGTGTCCGGCCTGATCATCGGCACCGCGCTGGTCAGCCTGCTGATCTTCCCGCAGCCGTTCCTCACCGGGATCGGGTTCGGCGGGATGGCCGCCGTGCTGGTCGCCATGCTCGCCTCGGTGACGGCGCTGCCCGCGCTGCTGGCGGTGCTCGGCCCCCGGATCAACGCACTCGCCGTACCGCTGCCGTGGCGCCGTCGTCGCGCCGACCCGGCGGCGGCGGTCTCTGCCGCGCCGGGTGAGCGGGGTGAGTCGGCCGCCGACGGCGCGTGGGCGCGGATCGCCCGCAGCGTGATGCGCCGCCCGGTGCGCTACGCCACCGTCGTGGTGGTCGGCCTGCTGCTGCTGGCCACCCCGTTCGCGCGGGCCGAGTTCGGCGGCTTCGACGAACGGGTGCTACCGGCCGGTGCCGAGTCGCGGGTGGTGGCCGAGACGATCGCCGCCGACTTCCCCGACGGGTCCGGCGTCGGCCCGATCGAGGTGCTGGTCTCCGGCGCCGGACCGCAGTTGGCCCAGACGCTGGCCGATGAGATCGCCAGGCTGCCGGGTGCGACCGGCGCCCAGATCGCGGCGGTACGTGACGCCTCGGCGTTGATCCGGGTCAGCTACGTCGGCGAACCCACCGGCGACGAGGCGCAGGCGCTGGTCCGCGCGATCCGGGATCTGCCGCCGCCGGCCGGAGCCGAGGTGCTCGTCGGTGGTCGGACCGCCGCCGACATCGACATGCTGGACAGCCTCGGTCGCTATCTGCCGTGGATGGCGGTGCTGATGGCTACCGCCACCATGGTGCTGTTGTTCCTGGCGTTCGGTTCGGTGGTGCTGCCGGTCAAGGCGGTGCTGATGAACCTGGTGTCGATCGGTGCGTCGTTCGGCGTGGTGGTCTGGGTGTTCCAGGATGGGCACTTCGCCGACTGGCTCGGGTTCACCCCGACCGGGTTCATCGACCCGACCAACCCGATCCTGATGTTGGCGGTGCTGTTCGGGCTGGCCACCGACTACGAGGTTTTTCTGCTGTCGCGGGTACGCGAGGAGTGGGACCGCACCGGTGACAACACCGCATCGGTCGCCGCCGGTCTGCAGCACACCGGGCGGATCATCACCGCCGCCGCGCTGCTGCTGATCGTGGTCGTCGCCGGCTTCGCCACCGGCGGCATCTCGTTCATCAAGCTGATCGGCGTCGGGATGATCGTGGCGATCGTGGTGGACGCGACCCTGGTCCGGGTGCTGCTGGTGCCGGCGACGATGCGGCTGCTGGGTCGGTGGAACTGGTGGGCGCCGGGTCCGTTGGGCCGGGTGTACCGCCGGTTCGGCCTGCACGAGGCGCCACCCCGGCGGGAGCTGGTGTCGGTGGGTCCGACAGGCGGTTCTTCGGCGGGTGGTTCTTCGGCGGGTGGCGCTGGCGCCACCGGCTGAACGCCAGCGTCGCGGAGTAGCCGGCCAGCACGATCACGTGCAGGAGGTAGAGCCAGAGCAGCACCGCGACCGCCGCGCCGACCTGGTCGAGCCCGCCGAACGGCACCCCGAGGTCCAGCGGCAGCGAGCAGAACAGAATGAAGCCGTGCAGGAAACCGGAGAGGTTGGCGGCGGTGAACGAACCGACCGCGACGGTCG
This sequence comes from Solwaraspora sp. WMMD406, assembly GCF_029626025.1. Lineage (NCBI taxonomy): Bacteria > Bacillati > Actinomycetota > Actinomycetes > Micromonosporales > Micromonosporaceae > Solwaraspora > Solwaraspora sp. WMMD406. The sequence continues at coordinate 5,491,531 of NZ_JARUBF010000001.1, read as the reverse complement.
CCAACCAGTCCGGTTTGCCGGGTCCGACCACCCGGAACACCCAGACCAGCACCGGGCTGAGCCCCAGCCAGACCGCCAGAAACGACACGATCACCCCGAGCGCGCCCGCCCAGCCGCCCCGGGCGAACAGGTCGGTGGCCCACGGTAGCACCAGCAGCACCAGCAGCATCAGCGCCGGTGCGGCACCGAGCAGCGGCAGCAGCAGCACCCGGCCCCGCCAACCGACCAGCGACTCGGCCGGCTCCGGCGGCGGCGCCACCGACACGAACGCCCGGCGCAGCCCTTCGCCGTACAGCGAGGCGGGCAGCAGGGCGGCCAACGCCAGCAGGGGGGTCATGTGCAGGCCGGCGTCGATCAGCGCGGCGGCGGCCCGGTCGGCGCCGATCTGGCCGGGCAGGGTGTCGATCGCCGGGTCGGTGAGGCGGCGGACCCGGCCGGCGCCGGCGAACAGCCCGGTCAGCCAGATCGCCAGCAGCACCACCGGCACGACGGCGATCGCGCCGAAGAAGGTGATCGAGGCGGCGTGCAGGGACAGGTCCCGCCCGCGTAGCGGCCGGAATGCTGCCCGGACCAGCCGGCGACCTCGGGTGACCATGCCGACTAGCTTTCCCCACCGGGGCAACCGCCACTCCCGCGACGCCCGGCACGCCGGTGCCCCGGCGGTCACCTACGGTGCGTCGGGTTGGCGACATGGCCCGGCGTGCCGCCGTGGCGGGCCGGCGCGGCTAGGCTGGTCGGTGCATCAGTCCCGCGGAAAGGGGTGAGCAACGTGGCACAGCCGGCATTCGTGCCCGATCCGGCGCCGCCGCGCGAACCGTCGTTCGACGTACTCGGGGACTTCGACGAGCCGTGGACCGCGCAGCTCGCCCTTGACCTGTTGCCGGAGACCAATGGTCCCAAGGTCGAGGTCCTCAGCGGGAGCGTGATCGTGACACCACATGCAGGGTACGACCACCAGACGATCGAGCTGGATCTGGCGTACCTGTTGAAACAGGCTGCGCGCCGGGCGAAGCTTTGGCTCTACCACGAGGTGAACATCGTCTCGGGTGAGGATCTATTCATTCCGGACATCGCGGTGCTTCGGGTGCCCGGCAGTGGCCAGGTGTCGATGCCGATCTCGGACGCCGTCCTGTTGGGCGAGATCGTCTCCAAAGGCAACCGGCGTAAGGACGTGATCGACCGGCCACGTCAGTACGCCACTGCCGGCGTGCCATGGTTCCTGCGTGTGGATCTTCGCAACCGGGTGCCGGCGTTGGCGTTGCACGAGCTGGCCGACGGTGAGTACCGCCCGGTTGCGGCGGCCGCGGCCGGCACCACGTTCGTGATGAAGGAGCCCTTCGAGTTCTCGATCGACCCGGCGGAGCTGTTGGACGAGGCTGCGACAGAATGAGGCGGTGACAGCCTCCCCACGGGACATCGTCCTGCTCGGTTCGACCGGCTCGATCGGCACCCAGGCGGTCGACATCGTCACCCGGAATCCGGACCGGTTCCGGGTCGTCGGGCTCGGCGCCGGCGGCGGCAACGTCGAACTCCTCGCCCGCCAGGCCTTGGAGCTGCGGGCCGAGGTCGTCGCGGTGGCCCGGGCGTCGGCCGCCCAGGACCTGCAGCTCGCCTTCTACGCCGAGGCGTCCCGGCAGGGCTACCCGACGGGCGGATTCAAGATCCCGAAGATCCTGACCGGGCCGGCGGCCATGGCCGAACTGGCCGAGTGGCCGTGTGACGTGGTGCTCAACGGGGTGGACGGCTCCCGAGGACTGGCACCGACCCTCGCCGCGTTGCGGGCCGGTCGGACCCTGGCGTTGGCCAACAAGGAGTCGTTGATCGCCGGCGGCCCGATCGTACGGGCGGCGCTGCGACGTCCGGACCAGATCGTGCCGGTCGACTCGGAGCACTCGGCACTCGCCCAGTGTCTGCGCTCCGGTACGGCCGCCGAGGTGGGCCGGCTGGTGGTGACCGCCAGCGGTGGCCCGTTCCGGGGGCGGCCGCGCGCCGAGCTGACCGGGGTCACCCCGGAGCAGGCGTTGGCCCACCCGACGTGGACCATGGGCCCGGTCGTCACGATCAACTCGGCGACCCTGGTCAACAAGGGCCTGGAGGTGATCGAGGCGCACGAACTGTTCGGCATCCCGTACCCGCGAATCGAGGTCGTGGTCCACCCGCAGTCGGTGATCCACTCGATGGTGGAGTTCGTGGACGGCTCGACGATCGCCCAGGCCAGCCCGCCGGACATGCGGTTGCCGATCGCGCTGGCGCTCGGCTGGCCGGCCCGGGTGCCGGCGGCCGCCACACCGGTGGACTGGACCCGGGCGCAAACCTGGGAGTTCGCCCCGCTGGACGAGACGGCGTTCCCGGCGGTCGTCCTGGCCAAGCAGGCCGGCGCGGACGGGCGGTGCCGCCCGGCGGTGTTCAACGCGGCGAACGAGGAGTGCGTGGCGGCGTTCGTCGCCGGCAGGCTACCGTTCCTCGGCATCGTCGACACGGTGGAACGGGTGCTCGGGTCGGCCCCCGATTTCGGCGAACCGGGTACGGTCGAGGATGTGCTCGCTGCGGAGTCCTGGGCCCGGTCCCGGGCGCAGGAGCTCATCGGTGCGTCGGCGGAGGGAGCTTGATGGCGTACCTGCTCGGGGTGGTTCTGTTCGCCCTCGCGATCCTGATCTCGGTGAGCCTCCACGAGGCCGGTCACATGGTGACGGCCAAGAAGTTCGGGATGAAGGTCACCCGTTACTTCGTCGGCTTCGGCCCCACTGTCTGGTCGTTCCGACGCGGCGAGACCGAGTACGGTCTCAAAGCCATCCCACTCGGTGGCTTTTGCAAGATCGTCGGGATGACGCCGCAGGACGACGACGTCGACCCCGCCGACGAGTCCCGGGTGATGTGGCGCTACCCGGTGTGGAAACGGACGATCGTGATGTCGGCCGGGTCGATCACCCACTTCGGTCTGGCGATCGTCGCGCTGTGGCTGGCGGCGGTCTTCATGGGCCTGCCCAACCCGGACTTCCCGGCCAGCGAGGAGCAGGCCCGGCAGGAGCCGGCGGTGGTCACGGTGACCGACTGCGTCATCGTCGAGGCGGTCGCCCGGGCCTGCGCCGCCGACGACCCGCCGAGCCCGGCCCAACTCGCCGGACTGCGCGACGGGGACCGGATCACCGCCGTCGGCGGCACCCCGGTCGACACCTGGGGCGACATGCTGGAGGTCGTCCGGTCGGCCGAACCCGGCACGACGACGGTGACCTACGAGCGCGACGGGGTGACCGACACCGTCCCGGCCGATCTCGCGGCGGTACGGCGTCCGGCGCTCGGCGCCGACGACGGCCCGGTGAGCACCGTGGCCGCTCTCGGAGTGGGTCTGCGGATCGAGAAGCCCGGCATGGTGACCTATTCGCCGCTGGAGGCCTTTCCCGCGACCGGCGACTACCTGCGCCAGATGGCGATCGGCACGTTCGAGGCGATGATGCGGATCCCGGAGAAGATCCCCGCGCTGTGGGCGTCGATCACCGGTTCCGAGCGGGACATCGACACCCCGATCAGCGTGGTCGGTGCCAGCCGACTCGGCGGCGAGGCGGTGGCGAACGACGCCTGGGAGCTGTTCGTCCTGCTGTTCATCTCGTTGAACTTCTTCGTCGGGGTGTTCAACCTGCTGCCGCTGCTACCGCTCGACGGCGGCCACATCGCGATCGCCTGGTTCGAGAAGATCCGCTCCTGGGTGTACGCGGTGTTCGGCCGTCCCGATCCGGGCCGGGTCGACTACTTCAAACTGATGCCCCTCACGTACGCGGTCCTGCTGATCGGTGGCGCGTTCACGCTGCTGACCATCACCGCGGACGTGGTCAACCCGATCACGCTGTTCACGAGGTGAGTTGAAAGTGACCGCTGTCAGCCTGGGCATGCCCGCCGTGCCGCCGCCGCCGTTGGCGCCACGTCGGATCAGCCGGCAGATCATGGTCGGTTCGGTGCCGGTCGGCGGCGGCGCGCCGGTCTCCGTACAGTCGATGACCACCACGTTGACGTCGGACGTCAACGCCACCCTGCAGCAGATCGCGGAGCTGACCGCGTCCGGCTGCCAGATCGTGCGGGTCGCCGTACCGTCGCAGGACGACGCCGACGCGCTGCCGACGATCGCCCGTAAGTCGCAGATCCCGGTGATCGCCGACATCCACTTCCAGCCGAAGTACGTCTTCGCCGCGATCGACGCCGGCTGCGCGGCGGTCCGGGTCAACCCGGGCAACATCCGGCAGTTCGACGACAAGGTGGCGGAGATCGCCAAGGCGGCGTCAGCGGCCGGTACGCCGATCCGGATCGGGGTGAACGCCGGTTCGCTGGACAAGCGGCTGCTGGCCAAGCACGGCAAGGCGACCGCCGAGGCGCTGGTCGAGTCGGCGTTGTGGGAGTGCTCGCTGTTCGAAGAGCACGACTTCCGGGACATCAAGATCTCGGTCAAGCACAACGACCCGGTGGTGATGATCCGCGCGTACCGGCTGCTCGCCGAGCGGTGCGACTATCCGCTGCATCTCGGGGTGACCGAGGCCGGTCCGGCGTTCCAGGGCACGATCAAGTCGGCGGTCGCGTTCGGTGCCTTGCTGGCCGAGGGGATCGGGGACACGATCCGGGTGTCGCTGTCCGCGCCTCCGGTGGAGGAGATCAAGGTCGGCGCGGCGATCCTGGAGTCGCTCGGGCTGCGCGAGCGCGGCCTGGAGATCGTTTCCTGTCCGTCCTGCGGGCGGGCCCAGGTGGATGTCTACACTCTCGCCGACCAGGTGACGGCCGCGCTGGACGGGTTTCCGGCGCCGTTGCGGGTCGCGGTGATGGGCTGTGTGGTCAACGGTCCCGGTGAGGCCCGGGAGGCCGACCTGGGGGTGGCGTCGGGTAACGGCAAGGGTCAGATCTTCGTCAAGGGCGAGGTGATCAAGACGGTGCCGGAGTCGCAGATCGTGGAGACCCTGGTCGAGGAGGCGCTGCGGCTGGCCGACGAGATGGGCACCGAGTTGCCGGCCGAGCTGCGGGACCTGGTGTCCGGGCCGACCGTGACGGTGCACTGACGGCACTGACGCCCATTGCTCAGCTGCGTCGATCCCGGCGGAGGACTCCGGTCTTCCGCCGGGATCGGCCCTTTGGTGCCTCGCACGCAAGGTTGAGTCGGTTATGCCGTGGGCTGGCCTGATCCGGCACATCCGGCCCGGCTTCCCGGGCTCTGGTGCGGCGGTGCGGGCTGGCCGGGGGCGCTGGTTACCTGCTGGCCGCAGACCGAGCATCTACCTCTTGGCGCCATGAATGGACTCCTTCGGGGATCTGGTAGTCCGGATACGGGTCTTCCTGTGGTTCGCCTGCGATGCCGCCCGGTCCGGTGGTGGCGGTCGCCCGCAGGTAGACGGCGCTGCCGTCCCGGCAGGTGATCTTCATCCCGGATGGGGACATGTGCACGCCAGAAAAGGCGCACGGCTCCCACGACGTGAACTCCTCAGGGCGGGCGAAGTCCAGCAGCTGTACTGCGAACGCCAGGGTGCGACGTGCCCGTTCGCGAGGCGCGGGCAGCTCGGCCGGCAACGGTGCCGGGGCCGGGGCGGGCTTGCCGGCGGCCACCCACAGCATTCCGGTCGACCCGGTCGAGTAGTAGACCCGTACCCCGGCCGGCGAGTTGGCGCCGGGCTCGGTGTCCTGCCCGTATCGCCGCACATCGGTGATGTCCGGGTGCTTGCTGGTCTGGAACAGTGCTTCGAGCACGTCCAGGACTTCGGCGACCTGCATGTCCGCGTCTCCGATCTAAGGCTGTCTGCGCTGTTCAGAGCCGAGCATAGACAGGGCGGGGATCTTGCCCGGAACGCGGCGCGCGTCACGGGACTGCGCCGTTCACCGCACGGACGCCCGGGCGGGTCAGGGCGGACTTGTAAACGTTGAGCATCAACATGCGCCCGTCCCGGCCGAACTCCATCACCGTGGCGAGGATCGCGACGACCAGGCAATCCGGCTTGTCGAGTCCGTAGCGGATGTCCGAGACCCGGACGGTCAGGTCTCGGTCGCCGTACACCCAGTCTGCCTTGCTCAGGTTGAGCACTTCGCCAACGCGCAGCAGTGGTTCATCCTCGGTCATCACGCGGCCCCCTGGTTCGCCGAGGGCGGCGCCGGCAGCGCGAGGACCTGAAGCACCGCGCGCACCCGCCGTGCCATGCCCGGGTCGTGCCTGTCGAGGATGGTCAGCGCCCGGGTAAACGGCCGGCACGGTGCGGTCTCCTCGCACGTCGGGCAGTCTCCATGCCGCGACGGCATGTGCTGCTTGATGCGTTCACGGGCCTCGACGGTCGAGCGTGCGATCTCGACCGATACCGCGAGGGGCATTTTCGATCGGGCGGGGGCCTGGGCGACACCGCGTGCCGCGATGAGGCGGAAGCGCGGATCGTGCTCGACGTCCGTCTGCCCGGGAACGCGTTTTGGTAGCTGGGCGTTGCGGCCGGCGGATGCGCCGTTATCTCTGGGCACCTTGATCCCCTTCGGAGAGCGGGCGGTTCGGGGACCTCGGGTTGGCAAGGATTCGTCCCAGGTCGATTTCCACCCTGGACTGCGGATCGGTATCGACGGAAGATGAACGACGACCAGGAGTGACCAGGTGGTTGCTCGTGGCAGTCTGCGGTCCTCGGTGGCTGCGAAGGTGTGGCGCGGTCCAACACGGAGAATTTGAGGGATGTGAAGGTCTATGGGCGGTAGTCGATATCTGGTAAGGGAACTGCGTCGACTGCGTGAAGCGGCAGGGCTGACGCAAGAGGCATGGGGCGAGCGCATTCACTTCTCGGGGAGCCACGTCGGCTCGGTCGAACGCGGCGAGCGGCCCATCCTGCCTGACTACCTGCAAGCCGTCGACAAGGCGTTTGGAACGGCGCTCGCCGAGTTCTATCGAGAGTTCGTCGTCGGCGAGCGGGCGCCCGTGTGGCTCCGTCCGTTCGTCGAGTACGAAGGGCGAGCAACCCTGCTCCGTGCGTTTCACCCGTTCGTCGTACCCGGGTTGCTCCAGACCGAGGCGTACGCCCGCGAGGTGCTGTCCGTCTTCGAGGATGATCCCGGAGCCGACCTAGACGGCCTGGTTGCCGCCCGGATTGCTCGTCAGTCGATCCTGTCCCGGAAGAGTCCATGTCGGCTCGTCGCGGTGGTCGACGAGATGGCGTTTCATCGCGAGGTCGGTAGCCGGGACGTGATGCGTGAGCAGATCGGGGCGTTGCTAGAGGTCGCCGAGCGGCCCAACGTTCAGGTCCACGTGATCCCCCTCGGGACCGGTCTCTATCCAGGGCTGCATGGCGGACTGGTGCTCGCCACCGTTGAAGGGCGTACCGTGGGGTTCCTGGACGGCTACCTGCGCGGCCGGATTGTCGAGGCTCCGGATGACACGGCGAGGCTTGAGGACGCGTGGGAAGTGACCCGGGGACATGCGCTGCCGCACCGGCAGAGCCTGGAGCTGATTGCAAGGATGGAAGAGAGATGGACATGACCGGCGCGCACTGGCACAAGAGCAGCCACAGCGACACCAACGGATGCGTCGAGGTCGCCGACAACATCCCGGGCCGGGTCTTCGTCCGGGACACCAAGGACCGCGACGGCGGTACGCTCGCCTTCGGCCCGGCCGCCTGGTCGAGCTTCGTGGAGCTGGCGAAGCAGGCCCGCTGAGCCGTTGAGCATCACGGCAACGGCCCCGTACCTGGTGAGGTGCGGGGCCGTGGTGGTTGCTGGGTCATCTTTGTACCGGCCACGGCTGACTTGACGTCACCGGTCCTGACTGATGTCTGGTCACCTTGTCGCCTTGCGGCTCAGGCTGTCTGACCCTTGAGGCCCGACAGACCTGGGCCCGGCGGTATTTCCTCCCTTGCTCGGGCGGGTCTGTGACCCTGCTCCGATCCGCTCTCGTAGACGCATCGTCAGTTGTCTACATAGGTCGTCGCCGATTGACAAAGTTTAGGCTCCCGACTTAGTCTGCGGCCACTTCGCTGGTGCTGGCTGCCTCCCCGACCGCCGGTGCCCGTCCCTCATGCCTGCGTGCAGGCACCCCACGGCGAGGAGCGACATGACACGACAGACAACGACAGCGGGCCGCCGACGGTGGCGCGCCGGCCTGGTCGCCGGCGGCGTCACCGCCGCACTGCTCGGCGGCAGCTTCGCCGTCGCCGCCAGCGCCCACGCGGCCACCGGCTGCCGGGTGATCTACTCGGCACCGTCCCAGTGGCCCGGCGGCTTCACCGCCAACGTCGCCGTCACCAACCTCGGCGACCCGATCAGCGGCTGGCAGCTGTCCTGGACCTTCCCGTCCGGGCAACAGGTCACCCAGGCGTGGAACGCCACCATCACCAGCTCGGGCGGCCAGGTCACCGCGACCAACGTCAGCTACAACGCCAACCTCGGCACCAACGCGACCGTCTCCTTCGGTTTCAACGGTTCCTGGTCCGGCAGCAACACCGCCCCGACCTCGTTCGCGCTCAACGGCGTCACCTGCACCGGCAGCGTCGGCCCGACGACCGCACCGCCCACGACGGCACCGCCCACGACGGCACCGCCGACCACCGCGCCCCCGACGACCGCGCCCCCGACCAGCACCCCGCGCCCGCCGGGCAACCCCCAGGCGATCGTCGACGACATGCAGCCCGGCTGGAACCTCGGCAACACCCTCGACGCCACCGGCGACAACCTGGCCGGCAGCGGCGAAACGTCGTGGGGCAACCCGCTGGTCACCCAGGCGTTGATCCGCAACATCAAGGCCCAGGGCTTCAAGAGCATCCGCATCCCGACCACCTGGACCCACCACCACGGCGCGGCCCCCACTTACACGATCGATCCGACCCGGTTGGCCCGGGTCAAACAGGTCGTCGACTGGGCGCTCGCCGAGGACCTGTACGTGATGATCAACCTGCATCACGACTCGTGGCAGTGGATCCACCAGATGCCGAGCAACCGGACCACCGTCCTGGCCCGCTACAGCGCCCTGTGGACCCAGTTGGCGGCGACGTTCCGTGACTCGTCGCCCAAGCTGCACTTCGAAAGCGTCAACGAGCCGCAGTTCGCCAACAGCTCCGGCGACGCGCAGAACGCGCAGCTGCTCGACGAGCTGAACCGTCGGTTCCACCAGATCGTCCGGGGATCCGGCGGAAACAACGCCACCCGGCTGCTCATCCTGCCGACCCTGCACACCTCGTCGGACCAGGCGCGCTTGGACGAACTGGCCAGCACCTTCACCGCGTTGAACGACCCCAACCTGATCGCCACCGTGCACTACTACGGTTACTGGCCGTTCAGTGTCAACGTGGCCGGCGGATACCGGTTCGACGCCACCGCGCAACAGGACGTGATCGACTCACTCAACCGGGTGCAGAACACGTTCGTCTCCCGGGGCATCCCGGTGGTCATCGGCGAGTACGGTCTGCTCGGCTTCGACCGGCACACCGGGACCATCCAACAGGGTGAGAAGCTCAAGTTCTTCGAGTTTTTCGGTTACCACACCCGGACCCGCAAGATCGCCACCCAACTCTGGGACAACGGCCAGCACCTGGGCCGGACCAGCTTCCAGTGGAGCGACCCCGAGCTCATCGCGCAGATCAAGTCGAGCTGGACCACCCGGTCCGGCACCGCCGCCAGTGACATGATCTTCGTTCCGCGCACCGGCGGCATCACCGCAAAGACCCTCGCGCTCAACCTCAACGGTCTGACCTTCCAGAGCCTGCGACAGGGCAACACCGAGCTGGTGCGGGGGACCGACTACACGATCAGCGGCAACCAGCTGACGCTGACCGCGTCCGCCGTCACCCGACTGGTCGGCAACCGGGCGTACGGGGTGAACGCCACCCTGCACGCCCACTTTTCCGCTGGTGTGCCCTGGCGGATCAACATCCTCTCGCACGACCGGCCGGTGCTGCAGAACGCGACCGGCACCACGTCGGCGTTCAGCATTCCGACCGCCTTCAACGGCGACCAACTGGCCACGATGGAGGCGCGGTACGCCGACGGGTCCAACGCCGGCCCGCACAACTGGACGTCGTACAAGGAGTTCGACGTCACGTTCGCGCCGAACTACAGCGCCAACACCATCTCGTTGACCTCGACCTTCTTCGCCGAGGTGAACGACAACGCCCCGGTCACGCTCACCTTCCACTTCTGGAGTGGGGCGACCGTGACGTACACGGTGCGCCGTAGCGGCTCGTCCGTCACCGGCACCGCTTCGTAGGTCGCCCACCTGGTGGGTGTCGCCGGCGCGCTCGGCGGCACCCACCGCGGCGTCCGTCCCGGTCTTCGTGCGACACCGGACCGGACCGCCGCCGTCGGTCCGCAGCAGCAGTCGGGTCCGCAGCAGTCCGGTTCGCAGTCGTACGCGGTGGTCGTCGCCAGCATCATGATCACCTCCTTTCCTCGTCGCTGGTGAGGTGGTCCGGTGGACATCTGTCCTCCGGCGGGCACCAGTGGCCCGGCTCGGGGGACGGACAGTCGGCCGGCGGCAACCGGTCGGCCGGCTCACAGGGGCAGGCCCCGGTGTCGCGTACGGCGAGCAGGTCGGCGATCTCCCGCAGCCGCAACCCGAGGCGCTGGCAGCCCTGGACGAAAGCGCAGCCGTTCCACCGCTCTGGCGCCGTACAGCCGGTAGCCGGCGTCGGTCCGGTCCGGCGCCTTGCAGCAGCTAGGCAGGGTTCGTAGTAACGGATCGTGTCGGGGCGACGCCTACCGCGTCAGCCAGTTCGGCCACCCGCATGCCGGAGCGTTTCCGGCGGCGCCACGCGGCGACGAACGCGCCACGCTTTCCGGCTTCCTGCACTGGCATCGGCGGACGCTGGAGCTCAAGTGCCATGGTCTGGAGCCGGAGCAGTTGGCGCGTAGGTTGGTGCTGCCGTCGACGATGTCCCTGCTCGGGCTGGTCCGGCACATGGCGGACGTGGATCGGCACTGGTTCCGGCGGGTGATGGCCGGCGAGGACGCTGCGGGAACGTATCGACGGGGCGGTCGGGCAGTAGGGCGCGGTCTCCTGGCCGGCGAACCGTCGTGGTCAGCGGGTCCTCGGGTCACCGGGCCGGCGGCTCGGTTGTGGTGACCGGGTCGGGGTCGGGGTCGGTTGCGGTGACCGGGTGCGGCTCGGTTGCGGTGACCGGGTCCGCAGATCGCCTACCAGGCGGAACTCGGCGGCCGCGGAGATCAGCCCGAACACCGTCAGCGCCGGCAGCGTCCAGACGGCGGGCAGCGAGGCGGTCGGGTACGCCAGCACGATGACCACGCTGGCGCTGACGATCCGATACCAACTGAGCGCGCGCCAGGTACGCCACCAGTACACCTGGTTGGCGAGCAGGTAGAACCCCACCCCCCAGTAGAAGGCGTAGTGACCGAACCGGATGCCCGTCTCGTCGGGTGGCACGGCTGCCTGGTGGAGGCCGTACGCGATCAGGATGACGCAGGCGACCATCGGCAGGTGTAGGTAGGTGAACCCGTCCCGGGCGAGTCTGGCTCGGTCGACGCCGGTCTGTGCCTCCAGAGCGAGACGGGCAGAGTCGATCGTGGTGAAGTACGGCCACCACAAGGCCCCGACGGCGACCGCCGCTGTGCCGACGATGATCATGACGGTGGTCGAGATCGGCTGATCCGCGACGGCCAGACCGACCGAGATGATCGCCTCGCCGAAAGCGATGAGCATGATCAGCGCGTACCGGTCCACCCAGTGCCGGATGGAGCGGGGCCGCCATGAGTCGACCCCGGTCGGATAGCTGCCGACGAGCTGGATGGCCAGCGCCGAGACCCAGAGCAACGTGACCGCCGGAATCCCCGCCAACCGGTCGGTCGTCACCAGCTCGACCACCGCGAACCCGGCGAGCAGGACCAGCGCGGCCGTGGACGGGACGGCGTTCTGCTGTGCGAGCTCTCGCAGCACCGGTTCGGTGCGCGACGCGTGCAGGATCAGCACGGTCTGCATCAACTGACCGGCGAGATAGCAGGCGACGATGATCAGCGAGCCGGGCAGGCTGCCGGCGGCTGGTTCGAACGCCTGCGGGGTGGCGATGCCGATCACCATGATCGAGGCGGCGATGCCGATCGTCGTGATCCGGACCAGGACCGTGTCGGTGCGGACCGCGTTGGTGAGCCAGGAGTAGGAGGTCCAGGCCCACCACAGCAGTGCCAGCAGGGTCAGCCCCCGGACGATGCCCAGGACCGAGGTTTGTCGGGTCATCAACGTGGTGACCTGGATGAACGCGAAGACGAAGACCAGGTCCAGGAAGAGTTCGCGGGGAGTGACCCCGTGCAGGCGCGACGACTCGGATTCGGTCAGCCGGTGCAGTTGGGAGTGTCGGCTGCGGAACACGGTCCGGTCGGCGACGAGCATCGCCACGACGCCAACGGACAGCAGCGCCAACGAGCCCAATGGCGGGACCCGGGCGGCTACCGGGAGCAGACCCAGCAGCAGAGCGATGCCGAGGATCGGGCTGCGACCCAGCAGGCGCCCGGACAACCATTCGAAGGCGACCAGCGCCAGCAGGTAGAGCAGTACTCCGCCGAAAAGGATGACCGCGTCGGCGACGGTCCACGGGTGTTCGGTGCCGCCGGTCATGGTGGCGATCGCGTGTTTGAGGCCGAGGGCGAAGAAGATCAGCCCTCCGATCATCGGCAGGTGCAGGCCGCTGTACACGTCCCGGGCCATCCGGGTCTGGTCCACGCCGGAGCGCCGGGACAGGGCGTGCTCGGCGAGGATCTTGGCGAGGTCGAAGTAGCTCCACCACAGGGCGGTCACGACGACCAGGCCGAGTGTGGCGGCGGTGAGCAGCGGCCAGGTGACCGGGATGTCGACGCCGACCCGGCCGCCGGTACCGATCGAGATGATCGTCTCGCCCAGCGCGATCAGGACGATCAGCGCGTGCCGTTCGGCCAGGTGCCACGGCGAGACGATCTGCCAGGTGCCCCGGCCGACCGCGGTCAGGATGACGAAGTCGATGGCGAGCGCCAACGCGAACAGGATCAGCCGTACCAGGTCCCCGTCGAACCTAGGTGGCAGGTGCGGCGGTAGCAGCGCGGCGGTCAGCAGCACCGACGCCGACGCGGCGAGCGTCGCCCAGGAGATCGCGGCCGGCCGGCGGCCGGCCGGACCCTCGGACCAGCGGGACCGGGTGAGGACCACGAGTACGCTGACCCGGATGGCCAGGTAACCGACCGCCACGACGACCGGTCCGGGTAGCCTGCCCGGCAGGTCGACGAACGTCTCCGGCACGGCCACGCCGATCATCAGCACGACGGCGGCGATGCCGACCATCATCGGCGGCATGCCGCCCCGGTCCAGGTGGACGACGTTGCCGAGCCAGACGCACGAGGTCCAGCAGTGCCACAGCAGCAGGATCACCAGGACCCCGCGCAACATGCCGACCACGGTCAGGTCGGCCGCCATCAGGGTGGTGACCTTCAGGAAGGCGAACACGAAGAACAGGTCGACGAACAGTTCCATCCAGCTGATGTCACCGGTCACCAGCGGGTTGCGGCGCACCAGGCGGAGACCGCCGGCGGTCGGATGGGGGTGCGGGCTGTCGTCGTGCACGCCCCAACTCTGGCAACCATCGCCGCGTACCGGAGCGGATCGCCGGATCCGTGACCGCTGGCCGCGTCCCGGCCGGCCGATCAGGCAGGTGGTGGTGGGTCGCCGCCCGGAGCAGCCGGAGGGGGCGGGCCCCGACGTCGTTGTCGGGGCCCGCCCCCTCCGGGGCCGTTCGAGGGTCGGCTGATGGCGTGGATCAGGCCGCGTCGGCGGAGCTACCGGCCGACACGGTACGGCGGGCGGCCGGGTACCGGATGTTTTCCACCATCTCCGCGATCTCCGCCGGTGGTGGTGCGGTCAGCTTCGACACGACGATCGTGACGATGAAGTTGACGATGGCGCCGATGGTGCCGATCGCTTCCGGACTGATGTCGAAGATGTGCGGGTTGGCCTGGGTACCGAAGACCTCCAGGGTGTAGATCATGTACGCGGCGGTGAACACCATGCCGGACACCATGCCGGCTGCGGCACCGGTGGCGTTGCACCGTTTCCAGAAGATGCCGAGCACGATGATCGGGAAGAAGCTCGCCGCTGCGAGACCGAACGCGAACGCGACCACCTGGGCGACGAACGCCGGCGGGTTGATGCCGGCGTACACCGCGATCAACACCGCGAGACCCATGGCGATCCGGCCGGCGAGCAACCGCTGCTTGTCGGTCGAGTCCCGCTTGATCCGGCGGAAGTACAGGTCGTGCGAGAACGACGAGGAGATGACCAGCAGCAGACCGGCGGCGGTGGACATGGCCGCCGCCATGCCGCCGGCCGCGACCAGGCCGACGATCGGTGCGGGTAGTCCGGCGATCTCCGGGCTGGCCAGCACCAGGATGTCGTTGTTGACCACCAGATCGGCTCCGGACGCCGGGTTGTTGCTGACCGACTCGATGGTCTGGGCACCGTCGGCGAACGTGATCAGCCCGGTTGCCGCCCAGTTGTTGACCCAGGCCGGCAGGGCGTCGACCGCGATCCCGTTCACCGACTCCAGCAGGTTGAGTTTGGTGAACGCGCCCACCGCCGGGGCGGTGGTGTAGAGCAGGGCGATGAAGAACAGGGCCCAGAACGCCGAGTAGCGGGCGCCTCGGACCGTCTTCGTGGTGTAGAACCGGATGATCACGTGCGGGAGGCCGGCGGTGCCGATCATCAACGACATCGTCACCAGGAATACGTCGATCTGTGGTCGGGCCGAGAACGCCTCGGTGAACTGACTCAGTCCCATCTGGACGCTGAGCGCGTTGAGTTCGTCGAAGATCTGCCCGAAGGACACCTGCGGGATGGGAATACCGGTCATCTGCTGTGCCACCGCGATGGCGGGGATCAGATATGCGATGATCAGCACCGTGTACTGCGCCACCTGGGTCCAGGTGATGCCCTTCATGCCGCCGAGTACCGCGTACGCGAAGATGACGAGTGCCGCGACGATGACGCCGCCGGTGATGTCCAGCCCGAGGAACCGGCTGAAGACGATTCCGCCGCCCCGCATCTGACCGACGACGTAGGTGAACGAGATGATGAGCGCGGCGACGGCGGCGATGGTCCGGACGGTTTCCGAATACCGGTCACCGACGAATTCCGGCACCGTGAACTTGCCCCATTTACGCAGGTACGGGGCGATCAGCAGGGCCAACAGCACGTAGCCGCCGGTCCAGCCCATCAGGTAGATCGAGCCGTCCGATCCGAGGAAAGCGATCAACCCGGCCATCGAAATGAACGACGCGGCCGACATCCAGTCTGCGGCGACGGCGGCACCGTTGGCGATGGTGGGGATTCCCTGACCGGCGACGTAGAATCCGGTTGTTTCCTTCACCCGACTACGCCAGGCGATGTAAAGATAAACAGCGAAGGATCCGCCGATGAAGACGAGAGTCCAGGTCTGGATGGAGCTCATTTCTCGCTCCCTTCCGGCTGGCGCTCGCTCACGCCGTACTCGTTGTCGAGGCGGTCCATCATCTTGGCGTACACCAGAATCAGGATGACAAATGTGTAGATCGATCCTTGCTGGGCGAACCACAAGCCGAGCGGGAATCCGGCGATCACGATGTTGTTCAGTGGTTGGATCAGCAGGATGCCGAACACGAACGAGACGACGAACCAGATCGCCAGCAGGATCACCATGAGTCGGAGATTCCGGCGCCAGTACTGCTGTCGCCAGCCGTTGTCCGGCGGGGTCGTTGGTGGCGGCGACTCGCCGCCACCAGGGTTGTTATCGGGGGTTACCTCGGTCACTGTGGGGCCTCCTCGGTCGTCATGGGAACGGCAGGTCCGGTGACGGGCCGCGACACGGCAGACCTGCTGGTCGCCGTGCCGTGGCGGTGCCGCTGCCCGATCCGCCGCACCGCGAGCACATGTCGCCTGCCCGGCGGCTTGTGCGGTCGGTCACACCCTTAATCTGGGAAGAGAACGTGACCGAGCCCGATCAATCAAGAGTCGATCTGCTTGACGCGGGGTTGGGGCGGTAAGCGGTCTGCCGGGTCCCACGAACGGTCGACGGGGTCAGGTGAGCGGCCGGTAGGTCGGGGAAACGCGGCATATGTGGCGATTGACGAGCCGTCCAGCGGCCCGGTCCGACCACTCACCGATTGCCGGCTAGGTCACCCCGGGCGTCGCCACCTAGCATCCGGTCATGGCTGACACCGCAACCACCGCCACCGCGCCGGCACGGCGACGCGTCCTGCACGCCGGTAGCGTCGGCATGATCGTCGGCGGCCTGCTCGCGCTGGTCGGCTCACTTCTCCCGTGGGTGATCACGCCCTTCGGTTCGCTCTCGGGCACGGTCGGTCCGGGCCTGTGGACCCTCTGCGCGGGCGTCATCGCCATCGCGGGCGCGCTGCTGCCGTACCGCATGGTGGCGATCGGGCACGCGCTGCTGCCTGGCCTCGCGGTGGCCGCCATCGTCGGGTGGCAGGCCGCCCGGCTGATCTACCTCAGTTCCGCCACCGACAGCTGGGGCCAGTTGATGCCGGGGATCGGCATGGTCATGGTCGGCGGCGCGGCGGTCGTGCTACTACGCACCGCGATGCGGCTGATCACGATCCGGTAGGGCGCACCGGCGACGACTCCGATACCCAGGTGGTCGGTGCGACATTAGCCGTCCGCCGCCGCCGGAGTGCCGATTCAGGTCGGCGTACGGTGCCCGGGCGGGCCCGACGAAGCGCCGCCCATGATCATGGGTCGACCGAACGTACGGTTTCCGCAGCTGGGCCGCCGCTGAAACACTCTCGGGGTGACGTACCCCAACCCCTACCAGTCGGCACCGCAGCAACACCCGGTGCCCACCTCGGGCCAGCCGTACCAGCCCGGCGGCTACGGACCCGTCGCCGGCCCTGGCGTGGCGATGCCCAAGTCCGCCGGCGCGGCGGTCGCGCTGGAACTCGTGCCCGGTCTGTTCGGGATCTTCGGCATCGGCAACATCTACGCCGGCAAGGTTCCCACCGGCATCGTGCTGATGGTGTCCTTCTGGGTGCTGTTCTGGATCAATGTCCTGCTGACGTTCATCTTCATCGGATGGCTGACCCTGCCAGCGACCTGGGTGGCGTACCTGATCGCCGGCCCGATCCTGGCGCTGCGCGCCACCGAGAAGCACAACTCCCGACTGGTCGCCGGCTACCGCTGACCCGTCGGGTCGGCCCGATGCGCCGGGGCGGATCCTTCGACCCGCCCCGGCATCGGCCCGCCGCACTTCACTGATTCGGCGCCGTCTCGGTAGCCGGCCGCAACGGGCAGCCGCGCACCGTGTACGCGGCCAGGCCGGTCACCGCCAACACCGCCGCGCAGACCGTCGCGACGGTGGTGTCACCCGGCTGGACCAGCCAGGCGCCGAGCTGCATCCGGAGCTGCTCGCTCGGTCCCATCCACGGCATGATCGCGACGAGGGTCCAGGTCAACGGCGCGATCCAGGACAACGCGGCCCCGAGCAGCGTGGCCCCGAGCGCGGTCAGCCCGAGCAGACCGACCGTGTTGCGGACCACCACACCGAGCGGCTCGAACCGCGCCTCGGTCACCGTGGTGACCAGCAGCAGCGCGACGATCGCGGCGGCGGTGAGCAGCAGGTGGACGGCGCGGCGGACCGGCCAGCGAGCCGAGGCCGAGTGATCCAGAGCGTCGTCGGCACCGCTGAGCGTGGTGCCCAGCGCGACCGCCGCGATCAGCACGGTGACGCTGAGCACCCGGGCGTTGATCGTCTGCCCGTCGGAGAAGTACGGCCAGGCG
This sequence comes from Solwaraspora sp. WMMD406, assembly GCF_029626025.1. Lineage (NCBI taxonomy): Bacteria > Bacillati > Actinomycetota > Actinomycetes > Micromonosporales > Micromonosporaceae > Solwaraspora > Solwaraspora sp. WMMD406. The sequence continues at coordinate 5,473,809 of NZ_JARUBF010000001.1, read as the reverse complement.
GCCCAGACCAGGGCGCTGGCACCGGCCGCGACGACCGCGGCGAGCGGCACCCGGCGGGAGCGCAGGTACAGACCGACCCACCTCATCGGGGACCGGCCAGCAGGAGCTCCTCGAACCGGTCGTAGTCGCAGGCGAGGGCCGCCTCGCGGGCCTGCCCGGCGAGCTGGCGCTGCTGATCGGCCGGCAGCGCGGTAAGTGCCTGGTACCCGCTCTCGATCTGCTGCTTGTCCTCGGGTCGCCACCAGCTCTGCTGCTGCGGCGGCTCGCCGGCAAGCCAGGCCACCGCCACCGCCACCGCCAGGTAGGGCACCGGGTTGGAAACGGACATCATCTGGCCGGGTATGCCGCTGCTTTCCTGGCAGTCCTGCGCCCATACCGACTCCAGCAGCTCCGCCCGGAAGTACCCGTCGCCGAGATCGACCTTCCCGCCCGGGGTGAACCCGGGCCAGTCGAAGACCAGGGTGTCCATGTCGTGCCGTACCGCTGGCTGGTCAGGTGCCGCGTACGCGGCCGGTCGCGCGGTCTCCTCCGCGCGTACCGGCGGGTTGGGCAGCTTGGCCGCCGCGAGCGCGAGCGTCTCGCGGACCGGCCCGACGATGTCGGGCAGCAACGCCGCGTGTACCTTGCGGACACACACCTGCGGACCGTCGTCGTCGCAGACCAGTTCGGCGGCGGCGGGGTCGATGACCGCCGCCCCGTAGTAGCCGCCGGTGGGCAGCAGCGGCACCGCCACCGCCGCGCCGAGGACAGCGGGCAGCACCGCCAGGGCGAGCAGGCCGCGGCGGGTGGTACCGATCAGCAGCAGCGCGGTGCCGGCCAACGCGGCCAACCACACCGCCTGTAGCGCGCTGACCGAGGCCGGGAGGGTCTGCAGGTCGTCGAGGCCGCCGGAGAAGGTGGGCGTGAGCAGCAGCGCGGACGGGTCCGGCCGCGTCTTGACGAAGTTGGCGTCGTAGCCCGCCATCGAGACGAAGTCCGGCAGCAGCGCCACCACGGCGAACCCGACGACGGCAAGCACCGGTGCGGTGACGATCCGGGGTACGGCCCGGCCGGCGGCCATGCCCAGCCAGCTGGCGGCGACCATGCCCAGCCCGCCGACCGCGACGATGCCGAGCACGGTCGGGGAGAAGTAGCCGGCGCTCGACACCACCCAGATCGCCCCGACACCGGTGGCCAGCAGGTACACCACGACCATGGTGGCGGCGTAGCCGACGGCGAGCGGGAGGGTCCGCTGCCAGCGCGGGCGCACCGTGGTGGCGAACAGCTCACCGACGCGGTTGCGGTGGTCCCGCCGGCCCAGCCAGGCGCCGCCGGCCAACGCCAACGGGATCAGCAGCAGCAGCGTTCCTCGGCCGTACAGGGCCAGCTGGGTCCACCCGCTGGCGAAGAACTCGATCGACAGCAGGGTGAACGCCGCGCCGATCACCAGCAGCAGCAGGGCGATGCCGGGCACCGCCGTCCGGCGCACCTCGGTGGTCATGATCCGCCCGGTCAAGCCGACACCTGCCCCCGGTACGCCCGCAGCAGCGCCGAGTAGCCACGCTCGGTGGCGCTGTCCCCGGCGTCGCCGGCACCGCCCTGCTCGGCCAGCTGCGCGGCGCCGCCCTGCCACACCAGCCGGCCCTCGTAGACCAGCACCACGTCGGTGCAGGCCGCCGCGACGTCCTCGACCAGGTGGGTGGAGACCAGCACGCAGCTGTCCACGCCGATGTCGCGCAGCAGCTCCCGGAAGTCGAGGCGCTGTTCCGGGTCGAGTCCGACGGTCGGTTCGTCGAGCAGCAGCACCTCCGGATCGTTGACGATCGCCTGGGCGATACCGGCACGGCGCAGCATGCCGCCGGAGAGGGTCTTCAGCTTCGAGTCGGCCCGGCTGGTCAGGCCGACCCGGTCGACCGCTCGCTGCACGGCACTCGGGATCTCCCCCTTCGGCATCTCCTTGAGCCACGCCATGTACTCGACGAACTCGCGGACGGTGAACCGGGGGTAGAACCCGAAGTGCTGTGGCAGGTAGCCGAGGCGCCGACGTACCCGGCGCAGGTCGGCGCGGCCGGTGATGGGCTCACCGAGCAGGTCGAGCCGTCCGCCGCTGGGCTTCACCACGGTGGCGAGCGCCCGCATCAGAGTGGTCTTGCCGGCACCGTTGGGGCCGAGCAGTCCGTGCACGCCCGTGCCCAGTGCCAGGTCGAGCCCGTTGACGGCGACATGCCGGCCGGCCCGGACCACCAGAGCTTCGGCGTGCACCGCCCACGCGTACGTGGTCGGGGCGGTTTCCGCCGCGCTGACCGCACGCATCAAGATCTCTCCGTTCGTCGGTTTGACCGGCAGAGGTTCCGCCAGCCGAGGAAGTCGGACCAGGTGCGGCACCGGCCGCGCACCGCTGATCGGCACCGAGTAACTCTGGTCAGCGCTGGTCGATGCCCGGCCGGCGGTGGTCGGTGGCTCGGATCAGCACCACCGCGATCAGTACGCCGGTGGCCACCGCCCAGCCGGGCCAGCTGCCGGCTTCGAGGATGACCGGCAGTCGCCGGCCCGCCAGGCTCGGTGCGATGACACCGAGGGACCAGACGACCGACAGCCCCAGCGCCGCCCGGTCCACGCCGACCAGCCCGCCGAGGGCCAGCGCACCGGCGGTGAAGGCCAGGCAGGGCAGCAGCCACCGGACCGGCGAGTGCCCGGTCCACCAACTTGCCGCGGCCAGCGTCGGGACCACCGCGGTCAGGACCGCCAGGGTGCGACGCAGCAGCAGCGCCAGCCCGGTGCGGGGCATCGACGCGACCAGTTCCCAGGCCGGGTCGGTACGCCGGCTCCACGCCGCAGCCACCGGCAGCAGCGGTGCCACCGGCGCGATCAGCAGCACCAGTGACGGCATCGCGTCGAAGGTCAACTCGAACAGCGCCGCGATCACCATCAACCCGACCACCGTGGCCAGCCACGGCAGGATCCGGGCGGCGACACCGGTACGGCGCAGCAGCCACCGGTGCTTCGCTGGCGCGGGGCCGGCGGCGATGCCGGTCGCGACGCCGACCGCCACCCGGTCCAGCAACTGCCGGTCGGCCGGCTCGACGGCGTCGGCCAGTCGTGCCCGGCAGGGCGCGCAGGACTCGAGGTGCGCCTCGACCGCCCAGACCGTCGCGTCGTCGACGCCGGCGTCCCCGGTCGCGTAGCGGAAAATGAGGATCGGGGTGGGGTGAACGGTCATGACAGCGCCTCCCGTAGCGCGATCCGGGCCCGCCGCGCGTACGTCTTGACGGTTCCTTCCGGCATGCCGAGCAGCACCGAGGTTTCCCGGGTCGTCAGACCGTCGAGGACCATCGCGCGCAGCACCTGGCGCAGGTTGGCTGGCAGCGCCAGCAGCGCCTGCTCCAGGTCGGCGTCCATCCGGCCGGCGAGAGCTTCCTCCTCGGCGGCGGGTGCGACGGTGACGACGGCCTGCACCGCCGGGACCCGGTCCCGGCGGGCCCGGGCCCGGAACGCGTCGACCAGCCGCCGGGCGGCGATGGTCCACAGCCAGCCGACCGCGCTGCCCCTCGCCGCGTCCTGGGCCTGGCTGCCGGCTGACCGCCACACCGCCAGGTAGGTGTCCTGCAGCACCTCGGCCACCATGTCGTCGTCGGCACACCGCCGCCGCAGCCGGGCGGTCAGCCACGGCGAAGTCCGGCGGTACAGCTCGTCGAAGGCCCGCCGGTCGCCCCGGGCGACGCGGCGCAGCAGTTCACCCTCGTCGAGTGCGTCCAGGCTCCGTCTCACAACAGGCAAGACGATCCGCCGTACCGTCCCGGTTTTCCACGTCGGGTTACCTGGGTCACACTTCCTTACCGGGGGAGTGGTGCTGATGCGGGTGTCCGATCGGATTCGCCGGGCACGACGATCATGCGTACGGTCGGCGCGGTCGCGGTCCGCGACAGCGTCGGTGCCGCCCAGCGGCCGTACGTCTTGTCACCGGCCGGGATGGCCGGCTCTGGCTCGCCTGGTGGGATGGTGCCCGCTGGTGGTGGGACGAGCAGGGCGCACCGGCGGTCGACTCCTTCACCTCGATCGGCCAGGAGCAGGTCGTCGGGGCGGCGCTGCGGCGGGCGTCGGCGACCAGCGCCGAACATCCGCAGGCGTTCCTGCTCGACCGGCACGGTGACCTGTGGCGGCACGGTTGGCACGGCAGCGGCTGGGCCTGGACGAACCACGGTGTCGCCGGGGTCGACGGCGATCTGACGCCGGTCGGTGCCGTCGCAAGGACGCCCTGGCAGGTCCGGCCCGGCCGTACGTGTTTCTGGTCCCGCCAGCAGCCGGCCCAGTTGACCGTCCTGTGGCGCGACTGAGTGCGGTACGGCGGCCTCGCGGCCGGCCGGCCCTGGTGCGTAGAGTTTCAGGTCGCATCGGTGACGCGCCAGGGACGAGACGGGTACGGGAATGACGGTGGACGACGTACGACCGGATGGTGATCTGGCCTCGGCCGGGGTCGACCCGGCGCGGTTGGCGGTCTGCCTGGACGTCATCGAGGCGCTGTCGGCGCTGCCGTCCGACCACCCCGACGTGGTACGGGTGCAGCGGGCCACCGCCAAGCTGTACAAGTCGGTGAAACGCCAGCGGCGGGCCGAGCGGCGCGACGCCGTGCTCACCGCCGACCGGGCCGTCACCGCCGCGACCGCCACCGGGGCACCCGGGCGCATCGACGACGAGACCAAGGGCATCCCGCTGGTGTCGTCGACGGTCGGCGCCACCGCCGGCATCCTGCGCCAGCCCCGCGCCTGCTACATCTGCAAGGAGCGCTACCGTGAGGTCGACGCCTTCTACCACCAGCTCTGCCCGCCGTGCGCGAAGCTCAACCATGAGCGCCGCGACGCCCGTACCGACCTGACCGGTCGACGGGCGCTGCTCACCGGCGGCCGGGCCAAGATCGGCATGTACATCGCGTTGCGGCTGCTTCGCGACGGCGCGCACACCACGATCACCACCCGGTTCCCGCAGGACGCCGCCCGCCGGTTCGCCGCGATGGACGACAGCGACCAGTGGCTGCACCGGCTGCGGATAATCGGGGTCGACCTGCGCGACCCGGCCCAGGTGATCGCGGTCGCCGACGCGGTCGCCGCGCAGGGGCCGCTGGACATCCTGATCAACAACGCGGCGCAGACGGTCCGGCGCAGCCCCGGCGCGTACGCCCACCTGGTCTCCGCCGAGTCGGCGCCGCTGCCCGACGGGCCGCTGCCGGAGATCGTCAGCTTCGCGCCGGCCGGCGGGCGAGGCAACGCCGCGACGGCGATCGCCACCGGGGCGCCGCAGTCGTCGGCGATCACCCCGCAGGCGCTCACCGCGCTGGCGTTGACCAGCGGCTCGGCCACCCCGGACCGGATCGCCCTGGCCACCGCGATCGACGCCGGTGGGCTGGTGCCCGACCTCGACCCGGTGAACAGTTGGGTGCAGCGGGTGCACGAGGTCGACGCGGTGGAGTTGCTGGAGGTGCAGCTGTGCAACTCCGTCGCGCCGTTCATCCTGATCAGCCGGCTGCGCCCGACGATGGCCGCCGCGCCGGCCCGGCGCAAGTACGTGGTGAACGTGTCGGCGATGGAGGGAGTGTTCAGTCGGGGCTACAAGGGACCTGGTCATCCGCACACCAACATGGCCAAGGCCGCGCTGAACATGCTGACCCGTACCAGCGCCCGGGAGATGCTGACCGACGGCATCCTGATGACCGCCGTCGACACCGGCTGGATCACCGACGAACGGCCGCACCCGACGAAGATGCGCCTGGCCGACGAGGGCTTCCACGCCCCGCTGGACCTGGTCGACGGCGCCGCCCGGGTGTACGACCCGATCGTGCGGGGCGAGCAGGGCGAGGATCTGTTCGGCTGCTTCCTGAAGGACTACGCTCCCGCCGCCTGGTGACGACGGGGCAGGGCGCGTGTCGGCCGAACACCCGAAAGGGTGCGCGATCCCGAGACATTCCTGGTTTCAGCGTCGGCACGCGCAGTGGGAACCGGCGGCCATCCGCGAGAGGAGGGGATCAGCCAACAGGCGTCATAGGCCGCGATGCCGTGGCCGTGCCACCCGCTGAAAGGGGTCCGGGTCCCGGTTGGCCGAATGCCCGGGACCCGGACCTGCTGCTCGGCGGTGCCGGCTCGGTAGCGCCGGGTCAGACCTGGCCGAAGACGGCCAGCGCCGGCAGCGCCCGACCGGAGTAGTCGAACACCGCCTGGTTCTCCCAGCCGTTGCCCGACGACGGGTTGTCCGGATCCCAGCCGGAGCCGGAGACCGCCGTCCAGGTCGGCTCCCAGTAGAAGACCCCGAGGCCGCGTCCGTCCGGCACCGCCTTGACCGCGTCGAAGACCGCCCGCAGCGCGTCGGCCTGGCCCTGCGGCGTCGCCGGGTAGCCGCCGGCCGAGGCGAGCGAGGAGTTGAAGATGTTCGGCTCGTGGTCGTGCTGCGCGGTGGTGAACCCGTACGCGGTCTCCACCACCACGACCGGCCGCTGGTAGCGCGCCGCCAGGTCGTTGAGGTTGCTGCGCAGACTGCTGATCGAGCCGTGCCAGTACAGGTAGTGCGATACCCCGATCACGTCGAACGGCACTCCGCGCGAGGTGGCCTGGTCGAACCACCAGCGGTGCTGACTGTTGTTGCCGCCTTCGGCCAGGTGCAGCATCACCCGGGTGTTCGCGTCGACGGCCCTGACCGCCTGCGCCCCGGCGGTCAGGAACGTCGCCAGGTTGGCCCAGTTGTTGCTGCGCCCCTCCGGCCACAGCATCCCGTCGTTGATCTCGTTGCCGACCTGCACCATGTCAGCCGTGGTGCCCTGCGCCTTCAGCGCGCTCAACACGTCGTACGTGTGGTGGTAGACCGCGTCGCGCAGCTGGTCGACGCCATAGCTCGCCCAGGCCCGGGGTTTGTACTGCTTGCCCGGGTCGGCCCAGGTGTCGGAGTAGTGGAAGTCGACCAGCAGCCGCATCCCCTGCGCCTTGGCCCGGCTGGCCATCTCCAGCACCCGGGCCTTGTTGTTGTAGCCGTCGGTCGGGTTCACCCACACCTTCAGCCGGGCGTAGTTGACGCCGGCCGACCGCAGCAGCTGCACCGCGTCGCGCTGGTTGCCGGCGGCGTCCCGGTAGACCGCGCCTCGGTCCTCGTTCTTCTTCAACGTCGAGAAGTCGGCGCCGACCAGGAATCCGCCGGGTACGCCCGGATTGCCGGTCGGCCCACCGGCGAACTCCACATCGTCTACGTTGATCCAGTTCCCGGCACGGGCGTTGGAGACGAAACCGACCGTGCACTGTCCGTTGCTGACCTGGGCGGTGACCGAGATCTGCGTCCAGTTGCCGGTGGTCGGGATCGCCACCCGGGCCTCGGCGCCGCCGCAGTTGCGCAACGCCATGAACGCCTCGTACTGCCCGCCGCCGGAGCGGACCCAGGCCCGCGCGGTGTAGCTGCTGTTGGTCAGACCGGACAGGTACTGGTAGGTCTCCACCTGATATGCACTGGATGCCCAGTGCGACAGCCGGTAGCCGCCGGAACGGCCGCCGGTCTCGGTGTAGCTGGCGCTGGTGTGCCCGGACCACGAATACTCGCCCCAACCGGACGGGGTCTGGGTGCCGCCGGCCGCCTCGAATCCGCCGTTGGTCAACGTCGCGGCGGCGTGCGCGGCTCCGTGCGTACCGCCGGCCAGGCCGACGCCGAACGCGGCCGCGCCGGTCGCGGCCACCGTGACCAGCGCGAGCGCCGCGCGTCCAAAAAATCCACGGGTACGGATGGTCATCGCTTCTCTCCCTTGTCGTGTGTCACGGTGTCGGTGGAGACCCGCAGTCCGGGGCAGCGCCTTTCCGGAGTAGTCGAACAACGCCTGGTTCTCCCAGCCGTCGCCGGAGGTCGGGTCGCCCGGGTCCCAGCCGGCACCGTCGACGGCGGTCCAGGTCGGCTCCCGGTAGATGACGCCCAACCCCTGCCCGCCCGGTACGGCGGCGACGACGTTGACGATGGCGCGCAACGCCTCGGCTTGGCCCTGCGGCGTCGCCGGGTAGCCGCCCTGCGCGGCCAACGCGGCGGTGAGGATGTTGCCGGAACCGCGAGGTACGCCGAGCGTTGACCTCTGCTGGAGCGCACCGCCGCCCGCAGTGTGTAGGTGCCCCGGGTCAGCCCGGCCAGCTGTTGGCGGGTCTGCACCCGGTACGCCGTCGCCGACCAGTGGCTGAGCCGCTGGTCGCCGGTGCGTCCGCCCGCCTCCACGTGGGCGGCGTCGTGGTCGCTGGTCTCGGTCCAGCCGAGCGGATCGGCCAGGTCGGTGGTGTCTTCGAAACCGGAGTTGACGAGTTCTTCCGACGGGCGGCCGGCGGTGGACGGGCCCGGGTGACGACGATCAACGCGGTGGCGAGGATGACTATCGCGGTCGTGAGGACGACCATGGCGGACAGGGGGCTACGGATGCGCATGGCTGCGCCCCTTCTCGGTGGAGACGGACCCAGGGCGCCAGCGGCATCCGGCCTGTGCCGTGGCGGGGTGCGGGTGATGCCGTGCCGGTACGGGCGGAGCTGGGAGCGCGTACAGCGGCAGAGTCGCGGCTCTGGCCTGGTAATGCGCAGGAAGCGTGCCCGTCACGGAGAAGCAACACTGTGAGCGCTCACGGAACCATCATCGTCCATCTATGTCAAGGGGTGTCTGTGCCGTGGCCGGTCGGCCCGCCCGACCTGACCGGCCCGCCCGACCTGACCGGCCCGCCCGACCTGACCGGCCCGCCCGACCTGACCGGCCCGCCCGACCCGCCGGTCATGTCGGTCATGTCGGTCTGTCGAGGCGTACCACCCGTACCTCGCCGGCCGGCATCGCTACCGCGCCGGCACAGCTCACGCCGGTGATCAGCTCGACTCCGGTGGCCGGCAGCACCGTGTCGTCGCCGGTGTGGTTGATCGCGATCAGGTAGTCAGCCGTCGCGCCCGCCCGGCGGACCAGTTCGACGCCGTCGGGCACGCCGGCGGGAGGTGCGAGGTCCGCCTCGGCGTACACCTGGGTCAGGATCGGAGCGAGCGCGGCGGCGTCGAGGCGGGTCGAGATGTACCAGGCGGTGCCGGCGCCGACCGTGTGCCGGGTGATCGCCGGCCGCCCGGCCGCCGGTCCGTCGACGTAGCCCAGCACCGACTCCGCACCGGCCAGATCGATCGCCTCCGCCCAGACGTCCCCGACGAGACCGCCGTCGAGACGGGTCGTCTCACCGGCCCGCAACGGCAGGAACTCGTCCACGGTCAGCCCGAGCAGTTCGCGCAGCGCGCCGGGGTGGGCGCCGGGGTGCACGGTGTCGGCGGCGTCGACGATCCCGGAGAAGTACGACACCAGCAGGGTGCCGCCGCGGTCGACGTAGCGGTGCAGGTTGTCCGCCGCCGCCGACGTCGTCAGGTAGAGGCTGGGCACCACGACCAGCGGATAGCGGTCCAGCGGCTGCTCGGGATGGGCGAAGTCGACGGTCAGCCGGTCGCGCCACAGCCGCTCGTAGTAGGCCTCGACCCGGTCGCGGTAGTCCAGGTCGACCGAGGGCCGCCAGGCCAGTTCGAGCGCCCACCAGGACTGCCAGTCCCACAGGATCGCCGCGTCGGTGACCACGGTCGTGCCGCGCAGTTCGTCGAGCCGGGGCAGGGCGTCGGCGCCGAGACGCACCACCTCCCGCCAGATCCGGGTGGCGGTGCCGCCGTGCGGCAGCATCGCCGAGTGGAACTTCTCCGCCCCGAACCGAGCGGCCCGCCACTGGAAGAACAACACAGACTCGGCACCACGCGCCACATGAGACAGACTGTTGCGGGCCAGCTCGCCCGGACGTTTGGCGACGTTGCGCGGTTGCCAGTTGACCGCACTGGTGGAGTGCTCCATCAGCAGCCAGGGCCGGCCGGTCGCCACCGACCGGGTCAGGTCGGCGCACATCGCCAGCTCGATGAAGTTGTCGGCCCGCTCGGCCTGCAAGTAGTGGTCGTTGGCGACGACGTCGACCTCCCGCGCCCACCGCCAATAGTCCAAGGTCTTGCAGTTGGCCAGCATGAAGTTGGTGGTCACCGGCACGTCGGGGGTGTGCCGGCGCAGGATGTCGCGTTCGCGGCGGAAGTTGGCCAGGTGCGCGTCCGAGGAGAACCGGAGGAAATCGAGCTCCTGCGCCGGGTTGACCGTCGTCGGTCCCGTCGTCGGTGACTCGATCTCGGCCCAGTCGCCGTAGCGCTGGCCCCAGAAGCTCGTGCCCCACGCGGTGTTCAGGGCAGCGAGGTCGTCGGCGTAGCGTTCGCGCAGCCAGTCACGGAACGCCCGGGTCGAGGCGGGGCAGTAGCAGAGCGCGTTGACTCCGCCGTACTCGTTGTGCACGTGCCACAGCACCAGGGCGGGGTGGTCGGCGTACCGGGTGGCGATCGCCTCGGTGATCCGGGTCGCGGCCCGCGCGTACGCCGGTGAGCTGGGGCAGAACGACTGCCGGCCGCCGCCACCGAGGATCGTGCCGGTGTGGTCGACGAGTCGGGCCTCCGGGTGCGCCCGACGGAACCACGCCGGCGGTACGGCGGTCGGGGTGGCCAGGTCGACACGGATCCCCCCGTCGTGCAGCAGGTCCAGCACCTCGTCCAGCCAGCCGAAGTCGAACTCGCCGGGGGCCGGCTCCAACAGCGCCCAGGAGAAGATCCCGACGCTGACCAGGTTGACGCCGGCCGCACGCATCAACGCCAGGTCTTCGGCCCAGACCTCGGGTGGCCACTGCTCGGGGTTGTAGTCCCCGCCGTACGCCAGCCGGTTCAGCCGGGGAATCGGTGCTATCTGCCCCATATGACGCTCCGAACTGTGTGCGCTTCCAACGATGTATCCGAATGATCGCACATGCTCTAGCAGCCTAGTTGGTATCGATGTGTGTCTTGACACAACGAGATTGCGGACCAAGACTGTGAGCGCTCCCAGAGATTTCCGCGCGATGACCAACCGATGACACCGGCGAAAGTTGAGAGGTTGAGATGCGACGCTCCCTCGGCGCCACGATAGTGACCACCGCCCTCGCCGCCAGCCTGGTCGCGGCCTGCGGCACCGACTCGGGTGACGACGGTCCGGTCGAGTTGACCTTCTGGTCCTGGGCTCCGAACATCGAGAAGGTCGTCGACGCCTGGAACGCCGACAACCCGGACATCCAGGTCACGGTGAGCAAGCAGGCCGGTGGCGGCGACATCGTCACCAAGCTGCTCACCGCCAACCAGGCCGGCAACCCGCCGGACCTCGCCCAGGTCGAGTACCAGTCGCTGCCCACCCTGGTCAGCAACGACGTCCTCGCGGACATCGCCGAACTGGCCGGTGACGCCGAGAGCGCGTTCGCCGAGGGCGTCTGGCAGCAGGTCACCCTCGGCACCGACGCCGTCTACGCCATCCCGCAGGACGCCGGGCCGATGATGCTCTACTACCGCGCCGACCTGTTCGACCAGTACGGCCTGACCGTACCGACCACCTGGGACGAGTTCGCCCAGACCGCCCGCGACCTGCGGGCGCAGACCACCGACCACTACCTGACCACGTTCTCCGCCAACGACCCCGGCTGGTTCGCCGGGCTGGCCCAACAAGCCGGTGCCGCCTGGTGGGCGATCGACGGCGAGGCGTGGCGGGTAACCGTCGACGACCCGGCCACCCGCCAGGTGGCCGAGTTCTGGGGTGGCCTGGTCACCGAAGGCGTGGTCGACGACCAGCCGATGTACACCCCGGAGTGGAACCAGGCGCTCAACGACGGCACCCTGCTGGCCTGGCCGAGCGCCATCTGGGGGCCGGGTGTGCTGGCCGGCAACGCCGCCGACACCGAAGGCCTGTGGGAGATGGCACCGTTGCCACAGTGGACCGCCGGTGCCACCGTCACCGGCAACTGGGGTGGTTCGTCCACCGGCGTCACCGAGGCCTCCCCGCACCGGGACGCCGCCGTCGAGTTCGCCACCTGGATGAACACCGACCCGGCCGCCACCGAGCTGCTGGTACGCGAGGCCGCCGTCTACCCGGCCGCCCGCGACGCCCAGACCGGCCCGGCGCTGGCCGACCCGCCGCCGTTCTTCGCCAACCAGCCCGACTTCTACCCCCTCGCCCGGGAGATCGCCGACACCGCCGCCGGGTTCACCTGGGGACCGAACGTCAACGTCACCTACCAGACGTACATGGACTCGTTCGCGGCGGCGATCACCGACGGTGCGCCGTTCGTCGACGCGGTCGCCGCGATGCAGACCGCCACCGTCGACGACATGCGCGACAACGGCTTCTCGATCGCCGAATGAGCCCGGTGACACCGGTGGCCGACGTCGCCGACCGCGCCCGAATCGGTCGCCGCCGGGGACGCCGGGGGCGACGGACGGCGGTGCCGTACGTCTTTCTCACCCCGGCGGTGGCGCTGTTCGTGCTGACCTTCCTGCTACCCATCGGGTACGCCGTACACCTGAGCCTGCGCAAGGTGCAGGTCTCCGGCCTCGGGCTGGGCCGGGGCGCGCGTACCGAGGTCTTCGCCGGCCTGGACAACTACCGGGCCGCGCTGGCGGACCCGACGCTGCTGACCGGTGCGGTGCGGGTCCTCGGCTACGGCGCGCTGCTGGTGCCGGTGATGCTCGGCTCGGCGCTGCTGTTCGCCCTGCTGCTCGACCGCCCCCGGGTCGGCCTGCACCGGTTCAGCCGGATCGCGATCTTCCTGCCGTACGCCGTCCCGGCGGTGATCGCCAGTCTGCTCTGGGGTTTCCTCTACCTGCCCGCCACCAGCCCGCTCAACGACGCGCTCGGCTGGATCGGTGGCCCCCAGCCCGACCTGCTCGGCACCGGCACCGTCTTCTACGCGGTGGTCAACATCGCGCTCTGGGGCGGCGTCGGCTTCAACATGATCGTGCTGTTCACCGCGCTGCGGGCGATCCCGCCGGAGCTGTACGAGTCGGCCCGCGTCGACGGCTGCTCGGAGCTGCAGATCGCCTGGCGGATCAAGATCCCGCTGCTCACTCCGGCGCTGGTGATGACCACCGTCTTCACCATGATCGCCACCCTGCAGGTGTTCAGCGAGCCGATGACGCTGCGTCCGCTGACCAACTCGATCTCGTCGACCTGGACCCCGCTGATGAAGATCTACCGGGACGCGTTCGCCACCGACGACCGGTACGCCGCCGCCGCGACCTCGGTGATCGTCGCCCTGGCGACGCTGGTGCTGTCGTTCGGCTTCCTGCGCCTGGTGCAGCGGCGGGCCTTCGGTCAGGAGCGGTGATGGCGACCGCCATCACCCGCCGACGACCGCACCGGCTCCGACCGCAGCTGGTGCCGACGATCGTGCTGCTGGTCGGCGCCGCCTACTGCCTGCTGCCGGTGGCCTGGGTGCTGGTCGCCGCCACCAAGAGCGGATCCAGCCTGTTCAGCACGTTCACCTTCGCCCCCGGCGACGCGCTGGTCGCCAACATCGCCGAACTGTCGGCGTACCGGGGTGGGCAGTTCTGGCGCTGGGTCGCCAACACCGCCTTGTACGCCGGGGTCGGTGCCGTGCTGTCCGCCGCGCTGTCCGGGCTCAGCGGCTACACGCTGGCCAAATACGACTTTCTCGGCCGTTCGGCGATCTTCAACATGCTGCTCGCCGGGGTGCTGGTCCCCGGGGTGATCCTCGCCGTGCCGCAGTATCTGCTGCTGGCCAAGGTGGGGCTGGCCGACACCTACTGGTCGGTGCTGCTGCCCAGCATCATCAGCCCGTACGGCATCTACCTGGCTCGGATCTACGCGGCGGCGGCGGTGCCCGACTCGGTGATCGAGGCGGCCCGTACCGACGGGGCCGGTGAGTTCCGGATCTTCTGTCAGGTGGCCGTGCCGATGATGATCCCCGGCCTGATCACGGTGTTCCTGTTCCAGTTCGTAGCGATCTGGAACAACTTCCTGCTGCCGTTCGTCATGCTCGCCGACGACGACAAGTTCCCCGTCACCCTCGGCCTGTACACCCTGCTGAACCAGGGTTCGACCACCCCGGCCCTGTACAGTCTGGTGATCACCGGGTCGCTGTTGTCGATCATCCCGTTGGTGGCGCTCTTCCTCTCCCTGCAGCGGTACTGGCGGATCGACCTGCTGACCGGATCCATCAAAGCGTGACACCGATCCGGGCGTGGGATCGATCAAGCTGTAAGGACGACAATGTGAGCGTGGCCGGAACCGAGGGTAACCGGGCCCGCCCCGCGCGGCCCCGCCCCACCATGGACGACGTCGCCGCGGTCGCTGGCGTGTCCCGGGGCACCGTGTCGCGCTGGCTCAACGGGGGGCACAACGTCAGCGGCCCGGCCGCCGAAGCCGTCGAACGGGCCATTCGCAAGACCGGGTACGTCGTCAACCAGCACGCCCGCAGCCTGGTCACCCAGCGGTCCGATTCGGTGGCGTTCATCCTGTCCGAGCCGCAGGACCGGCTCTTCGAGGATCCCAACTTCAACGCCCTGCTACGCGGCTGCACCCAGGCCCTCGCCGAACGCGACATCACTCTGCTGCTGACCATCGCCGGCACCTCCGAGGACCGCAAACGGGTGGGCCGATACGTCACCGCCGGCCACGTCGACGGCGCGCTGCTGGTCTCCACCCACGCCGGCAGCCCGCTGATCGACGAGCTGAAAGGGCGCGGGCTGCCGTTCGTCGTCTGCGGCAAGCCACTCGGCCACGAACGCGACGTCAGCTACGTCGCTGCCGACGACCGCGACGGCGCCCGGCAGATGGTCACCTATCTGAAGTCCCGGGGACACCGCACGATCGCCACCATCACCGGCCCGCTGGACACCCCCGGCGGCGTCGAACGCCTCGCCGGGTACCACGACGTACTCGGGCGGACCGACGCGCGGCTGGTCGTCGTCGGCGACTACACCCGGGCCGGGGGAGAGGCGGCGATGGAACAGCTGTTGCGCCAGGCACCCGACCTCGACGCCGTCTTCGTCAGCTCCGACCTGATGGCCGCCGGGGCGATCGCCGCGCTGCACCGCGCCGGCCGACGGGTCCCCGACGATGTCGCCGTCGGCGGCTTCGACGACTCCGAGGTGGCCACCGCGTCGCTGCCGCCGTTGACCACGATCCGCCAGCCGCTGGGCCGGATCAGCGCCGAGATGGTCCGGCTGCTGCTCGGCCGCCTGGCCGGCGACTCGCACGCCGCCGTGATCCTCCCCACCGAACTGGTGGTACGCGGATCCGCCTGAGTGCCGTCGCCGCACGTACCCGCCCGGTAATCGGGCCTGCCGTACGGTGCGGAATCTGGCAGGCTGGTAGTCGTGCTGACGGTGCCGGTGCGGCAGCTCGGTGAAACCGAGCGCGGTGCGGTGGAGCGAATCCTCGACCTCGATCCCTTTGCCGCGCCCCAGGTCGCTGAGCGGGTGGCCGCGAGTGGTCTGGCCTGGTGGCGATCGGAGGGCCGAATCTTCGGCTACGGACCCCGCCGCCAGTTGGAATCGCTGTGCTGGTCGGGCGGGCATCTGACCCCGGTGCACGCCTCGCCGGCCGCTGTCGGCGCGTTCGCCGAACGGCTCGCCATCGAGGAACGTACCTGCTCGTCGATCGTGGGACGGGCGGAGGCCGTACTCGGCCTGTGGGAGCGGCTCGGCGAGCAGTGGGGGCCCGCTCGCGAGATCCGCGCCGATCAGCCGCTGCTGGTCGCCGACCGACCGGCGGCGGTGCCCGCCGACCCCGGCGTACGGCTGGTCCGCCCCGACGAGGTCGACCTGCTGTTCCCGGCGGCGGTGGCGATGTACACCGAGGAGGTCGGCGTCTCCCCGGTCGTCGACGACGCCGGACGCGGATATCGGCGGCGGATCGCCGAGCTGGTCCGGGCCCGCCGCGCGTACGCCCGGATCGTCGACGGCACGGTGGTCTTCAAGGCCGAACTCGCGGTCGTCACCCGCCACACCGCGCAGATCCAGGGCGTCTGGGTGGATCCGTTGTGGCGGGGCCGGGGCCTGGCCACCCCGGCGATGGCCACCGTGGTCCGCGACGCGCTGCGCCGGGTCGCGCCGACCGTCAGCCTGTACGTCAACGACTACAACGCCGCCGCGCGTCGGGTCTACGACCGGTGCGGGTTTCGGGCCGCGGGATCGTTCGCCACCATCCTGTTCTGACGATGTCCCGGCTTTCGCTGCTGACAGTCTCACGCCAGTAGCACCGTCAGTAGGACCACCAGCGCGGTGACCGCACTGGTCAGCGCGGCGCCGGTCCAGCGTAGCCACGGCCGGCCGGAGCCGATCAACGGTAGTTCGGGCCAGCGTGACGCCGCAGCGGTCGCCGCCCCGGCGGCGAGTCCGGCCGCGACCGCCCACCAGCCGGCCCACACGTCCAGCCACGTCCCGAGTCGGTGAACGATCAACAGGTAGCTGACGGTGGTCAGCGCCGAGGTGACCAGCCTGAGTCGATCCGGAGCCGGCCACCACCGTCGGGCGCCACCGGCGACGGCCAACGCCAGGGTGGCCGCACCGGACAGCAGGAGCAGAATGGTCACCCCGATCATCAGCGGCCCGGCACCAGGGGAGTCGTCGGCGACGGTCACTCCGAGCAGTGCCAGCCCGATCGGCTCCACACCCCGGTCGGTGTTTCCCAGCACCACCACCGCGTCCCCGGTCGCCGGGTCGTACCCGACGTACGAGCTGAATCCGCCGGTGCCACCGTTGTGCCAGGTGATCTCGCGGCCGTCGTACGTGTTGGTGAACCAGCCGTAACCGATCTGGCTGTCCGGGCCGGCATCGAAGCGCGGGCGGGCGGCGTCGGCACCGGGCGCGCTGCCGTCGAGGACTGCTGAGACCAGGACCGCCAGGTCCGGCGCGGTGGACCAGAGCCCGATACCGGCGCCGGCCAGCCCGGACCCCTGCCACGGATCGGTGGTCCGGCCGCTGGCGGTCGAACCGGCGGCGGCGTCGGCCGCCACGTCGGCGCCGTCGAGGGCGTAGCCGGTGTCGGCCATGCCGAGCGGACCGAGGATTTCCCGCTCGACCAGCTCCGGGAAACCGACGCCGGCCCGGTGCGCGAGCGCGATGCCGAGTACGGCCATGCCGTAGTTGGAGTAGTGCACCTCGCCGTACCCGTCGCCGACCCGGCTGCGGTTCAGCGCCGTCCGCAGGTGCTCGGAGTCCTGCCCGGCGTACGGGTCGGTGCCGCGTAGCACGGCCAGAGCGGCGGTGGCTGCTTCGGTCGCGCTCGCCGGCGCCAGCCGGGGCAGCCCGCTGCGGTGGCTGGCCAGTTCGGCCAGGGTGAGTTCGCCGACCGCCGGGTCCCCGTACTCCTGATCGGACAGCACCTGGGCCAGCGTCGTGTCGGCGTCGACGTGTCCGTCGGCGATCTGGTCGACGAGCAGCATCCCGGTCAGCGTCTTGCCGATCGAACCGATCTCGAACGGGGTGTCCGGCCGTACCGGCTCGCCTCCGCCGCCGGCCAGGCCCGCAACGGGGCTGCCGGTCGGCCCGGTGGTCCGCTCGCCGACTCCGGCGGTGCGGAGCTGCCCGTTGACGATCCGGGCGACCGCCAGGCCCCGGTATCCGCCGGGGTCGTCGATCGCGGCGCGTACCTCGGCGGCGAGCGCGGCGTCTCCGGTGGTGACGTCGCCGAGGCGGGCCGGCCAGGGTGCGGCAACTGTGGCCAGCAGACCAGCCGCGACAGCGGCCGCCGCGATGATCAGGACACGGGTGCGGGTGACAGTCATCGGTGTGCTCCAGACAAGACGATCAGCAGGGGGATCACCCGTTCCGGCGGTACGGCGTACCGGCCGCGCGCCGCAGTGCGCAACCAGCCGGCACTGACTAGTTGCCGCAGATGGTGGTAGAGCTGCCCGGTGGTGCCCACGCCGTCCATCTCGGCTAGCTCGGCTGTGGTCCGTACGCCGTGCAGGACGGTGCGCAGCAACAGGAGCCGGACCGGGTGAGCGAGCGCGGTCAGGGTGCCGGCGTATCCGCTCCAGTCGGCGTCGAGCAGGTCGGCCACGGAGTGTCCGTACTGCCATTCGTAGTGCTCGCCGGTCGGCACGGTGACCGTGCCGGCGTAGAGCACGGCGCCGGCTGTCTGTCCGACCTGGGCCTTGAGCCCGTCGAGGGCCCAGAACGGGTTCTTGCCCGGGTCCGGCACGGTCGGGTCGCTCGGGTCGCTCGGGTCGCTCGGGTCGCTCGGGTCGCTCGGGTCGCTCGGGTCGCTTGTCGCGGTGTGGCCGCCGGCGGAGGCCTCGGGGTCGAGCCGCCGGGCCAGGGCGCGCACCGCCTGTTCCAGCGCGGCCACCCGTGCAGTCAGCTCCTCACTCACCCGATCAACTATTACGTAGATACGTAATATCTGCAATCCGAGTATCGGGGATCCCGGACGACGCTCGTCGCGCTGCCCACGCACCATGCCACGATCAGGAGCAGCAGCAGCCGCTCCAGCGTGCCCACCAGCAGGCCGCCGCCGACCAGCAGCATGCCCAGGCCGACGGCACCGGACAGCGGCAGCGTGGCAAGAGCGCCGAGCAGGCCCAGGCGACACAGCGGGTAGGTCGACCGCTGCGACCAGAACATCGCGATCATCGCGAAGACACAGCAGGCCACGGCGACGATGCTTGTTCCGCCATGTACGAGGTCGGTCATGGTCACCGGGTCGTGCGGCGGCAGCGGACAGCCCGCCCGACACGGCACCATCGCCGAGATCGTCGTCGCCGCCGCCGCTACGACGAGCAGCCCGGCGGCGGCGGGTACCGGGCGCAGCGCGCCGGCGAGCAACACCAACGCGGCGGCCAGAGTCAACAAACCCGCCTGGTACGCCAGCGCGAGTCCGCCGTCGCCGACACCGGACTCGCTGACGTACCCCCGCAGTCGCGGAGCGGGACCGGCGATCACGGCGGACGTCACGGCGACGGTTCCGGCGATCGCGCCGACCGCCGATCCGGCGGCCAACCCGGCGGTACGCCACACCCGGCCACCGCCCCTGGTCCGCGCCACGCCCACCCGCCTCTCCGCCACCCGAGTGCGAAGGTCTGCCAGATTACCCGGGGTGGTCCGACGCGGCGGCCGAATCGGTCGGCCCGGTCGGGCTGCGAGCCGTTCCCGGCCGGACGCGGCGTCGTCGAGGCCTCGGGTACCCTGGACCGGCGACGGGCTGTTAGCTCAATCGGCAGAGCAGCTGACTTTTAATCAGCGGGTTCTGGGTTCGAGTCCCAGGCGGCCCACCGAACGTACCTCTGCGTGAGATGGTGGTTACTTTTCGAGGGTGCCGCCCCTGTGGAGTCGGGTGAGGGTCCGACACGAGCCCGAACACGGGTATCGAGCGGGTGATCGCCCTGCCCACGCCCGCTGACGCGGCCATCCTGGAGCCGTACGAGCGCGAGCCGCCGCGTACCTGGTCGAACCAGGCAGCGCGTGGCCCTGCTAGTTTCGGCCGGTGAGTCAGGCAGACGGATCGCCCATGATGGGCGGATTCGGCGAGACGGACGGTCCTACCCGGAGCGACGCGGCCGAGGTGGCGGGTAGGACGAAGGCTGGGTCGGGCGCCGTCCCCCGGGTAGTCCGTAACGACTGGTCGTCGGTGTCCCCGCCCGATCTGCGGGGCTGGCGACCCACTCTGCCGGTCAGCGTCGTCATCCCGGCCTACAACTGCCAGCCGACCCTCGACCTGACGTTGGCGTCGTTGAGCCGGCAGACGTACCCGGCCGACCTGCTCGAGGTCGTCGTGGTCGACGACAACTCGGAACCGCCGCTGACGCTGCCGACGATCAGGCCGTCGCGGACGACGATCGTCCGGGTCGGTGACGACGGCGTGGCCGGCTGGGGGCGGGCCGCCGCGCTGCGCCGCGGCGTCGCGCACAGCTCCGGTGAGATCCTGCACTGGCTCGACGCCGACATGATCGTCTTCCCGGAGCACGTGGCGGCTCAGGTCCGTTGGCAGCACGTGCTGCCGTACGCGGTGACCCTCGGCTACAAGCGGTTCGTCGAGCCCGACGGCGACGGGCGGTGGCCGTCGGCGGAGACGGTCGCCGAGACGCTGGACCGGGGCGCGGCGGCGGAGCTGTTCGGTGACCGGGCCAGCGAGCCGCACAGCTACGTCGAGCGCTACATCAACCAGACCGACCAGCTTCGTATCGCCGACCACCACGTGTTCAAGATCCACGTCGGGGCGACCGCCGCGCTGCACCGCGAGCTGTACGAGCGGGCCGGCGGCTTCGACGCCGACCTACGGTTGGGTGAGGACACCGAGTTCGGCTACCGCCTCGCCCAGGCGGGTGCGGTGTTCGTGCCGGAGCCGGCCGCGCGCAGCTGGCATCTCGGGCGCACCCATGTCATGCGGGCCCGCCAGGAGGTCGCCCGCTGGAACCGCCCGTTCTTCGCCGACCGGGTCCCGTACCCACGCACCTGGCGCAAGGTCGGCGGAACGTCCTGGTCGGTCCCGCTCGCCGACGTGGTCATGACGGTGGGCGACGAGCCGCTGGAACGGGTACGGGCGGCTGTCGACTCGGTGTTGCGCGGCAGCGAACACGACATCCGGATCACCTTGGTCGGTCCGTGGGACCGGCTCGACGACGCACGAGTCCGGGTGCTCGCCGACCCATCGCGCGACCTACGGCTGATCGCCGCGACCTACCGGGGCGAACCACGGGTCCGGTTGGCCACCGAACCGCCGACCAGCGTCTTTCCCACGCCGTACCTGCTGGAGCTGCCGGCCACGTACGGCCTGGCACCGGACGCGCTGCGGCACCTGATCGACGTCGTCGACCGCCACCAGGTCGGTGTGGTCCGGGTCGACCCGGACGGCACCGGCACCGGCACCGCTGACCCCGTGGCCGTCGGTGCCACCGCCGCCGGTCCGACGGGCGTACGGCTGTGGCGGACCGCGGCGCTCGGTCGGGCCCGATGGGTGCGCTCCGCCGACGAGCCGCCGTTCGACGCCGTCACCTCGGTTTACGGGCACCGCGACGTCACCGCCGACGAGGTGGGCGTCGTCGACCTGACCCGCTTCGAGGCGGCTGATCTGGCCAGCGGTATGCCCCGGCCGACCGGGCGCGGCCGGGCACCCGCCCTGGTGCCGACGACGGTCGAGGTGGCGGGCGTGCGGTCACTGGCCAAGGCCACGGTGGTGGTCGCGTGGATGGCGGGCCGACGGGTACGGGCGACGCTGCGCCCGCCGCACCGGCCGGTCGGGGGCGGCACCGGCTAGTTATGACCGGCGGGTGTCCGCGTCGGGGGCCGCCAACGGCTCGGGCTGCGGCTGGTGACCGCGCTTGAGCACCATGTCCCGCAGGGTCCGCCGCAGGTTCGGTGGGATCAGCCAGATCTGCGCGAACGTGACATAGTCCAGCGGGCTCGGCCGACCGTGCCGCCGTGCCTCGCGTAGCAGGGTGCTGGCGACCCTGCCGCTGCGAGTCGGCGCCGCCATCGAGCTGAGCACGCTCATCGTGATCGCGGCGTACGCGCGGGGAGTCATCAGCGGGCGGCTGCGGCGTAGCCACTCCAGCTGCGCCTCCCACGGCGATTCCAAGCTGATCCGGGGCCGGTTCTCGTCCTGGTGCCAGATGACCAGCGGCTCGTCGGCGAAGACGAGCGTGACGTCGTCGTGGCTGAGCGCGCGCAGGGTCCAGTCGAGCTCCTGCATCCGGGGCACCGTCGGATCGAACGGCACCCGGCGGAACAGGCTGGTCGGAGCCATGATCGTCGACGTCTGGATGAAGCCGTCGCCATGGAACAGCCCTCGGCGGACGGTGAGGTACTCGCTCGGCGACTCGTCCGGCCCCGGCAGCCGGCGGGGGATGACGAACTCGGCCCGGGGAGTCCGGTTGACCAGCCGGCTCGCGACGATCGGCAGCGACACCGACGCGGTGCCGGCGACGTCGAGCTGAGCGGCCAGCTTGTGGGCCAGCCACTCGTCGTCGTCGTCGAGCAACGCCACCCAGGGTGCCCGTGCCTGCCGTACGCCTGCGTTGCGGGCCTGCGGCGCGCCGCCACGTTCCGGCAGCTCGATCACCCGCAGCCGGGCGTCGGTGATCACGTCGAGGGCGGTCTTGGTCGCCCCGTCGGGTCCGTCGACCACGACGAGTACCTCGATGTTCTCGACGCTCTGCGCGAGTGCGCTGCGGACGGCCCGGATCACGAGGTCCGGGCGGTTGTGCGTGGGGACGACCACGCTGACGGTGGGAGTAGCGGGCATGCGGT
Organism: Solwaraspora sp. WMMD406; assembly: GCF_029626025.1. Lineage (NCBI taxonomy): Bacteria > Bacillati > Actinomycetota > Actinomycetes > Micromonosporales > Micromonosporaceae > Solwaraspora > Solwaraspora sp. WMMD406. The sequence goes on along the minus strand of NZ_JARUBF010000001.1, from coordinate 5,451,730 downwards.
CGGCCTGTCATAGGTTGCGGCGGGCGGCTGTGGACGATTGTGCTGGGCCGTACCGTCGAGGAACCGGGCCCCGGCGAAGTACGGCCGATGGTCGCCGAGTCGTACGACGATCGGGTGAATTTCGGGTGTTCGCCAGGCGTACGGATAGGTAAACCTGGGCTGGCGGATGTTGGTTTCGCCACCGGCCCGTGCCGATTCCTCGAAACGTGCGCACCATCGGTGCGTGGGAGTCGGCGAGGCGTGCGGGCTCTTGGTGACCTCGACCGCGGCCCGAGGAGGAAACGGTGTGACCAAGGTGCTGTTCATCGCGGCGTGGGGCCGCAGTGGGACGACCGTGCTCGACAATATTCTCAATTCGCATGAATCAGTCTTCTCGGTCGGAGAGTTGACGTACATCTGGTCCCGAGGGCTGCGCCAGCGCCGTCCATGCGGCTGCGGCGCGCCCTTCCCCGAGTGTCCGCTCTGGCAGCAGATCCTGCGCGTCGCCTACGACGACGACCCGCCATCGGCCGCCGAGGTGTCCGCGCTCCAACGGCGCTCGCTGCGGATCCGGCACACGCCGACGATCCTGCGTACCCGGAACAATCCCGACGTCGAGCGTTACCGAGGCCTCATCGGCCGGCTCTACCGGGCCGTCGCGGACGTCACCGGAGCCACCCTGATCGTCGACTCGTCCAAGTCGCCCGCCGACGCGGCGCTGCTGTCGGGCGTCGACGGCGTCGAGCCCTATCTGCTGCACGTGGTGCGTGACCCGCGAGCGGTGGCGTTCTCCTGGTCCCGGCCGACGTCCCACCATGACGCGTCGACCCCCGGGCTGACCCACCGTCACGGCCCGGTCGACAGCAGCGTGTCCTGGCTCGGTTGGAACCTGCTCATCGAGGGGACCGCCCGGACCTATCCCCGCCGGCACCGGCGGCTGCGCTACGAGGACTTTCTGGCCGAGCCGAGGAACACCGTCGAAGAACTGCTCCGCTTCGTCGGCCTGCCGGACAGCGTCGGCTCCGCGCCGGCCAGTGACCCGTTCGCCGGTCCGTTCGCCGACCAACGGACGGTGTCGCTGCGACCCAACCACACGGTCTCCGGCAACCCGAGCCGGTTCCGGACCGGCGAGGTGTCGCTGCGCAGGGACGATCGCTGGCTCGACCAGCAGGACCGGCGTCAGCGGCTGATCTCCACCCTGGTGTCGTTGCCGTTGCTGCCGCGCTACCGCTACCCGCTCTGGCCCGGCCCGCGATGACCAGCTCCTGGCCGGCGGTACGGATCCGCGCGGTACGAATCGACGAACTGCCCCTGCTGTGTGAGATCGAGCGGGCCGCCGGGCCGGGTCAGGCGCCGGGCGGGCGAGCGGTCCGGGCGGGGGTGGCGATCCGCAGGTCCGCCTCGATCCTGGCCGTGGTGGCCAACAGATGCGGAAGCAGGTCTCGCCGGATCGACTCGACCGAGTTGCGACTGGCGTGCACCGAGATGTTCACCGCCGCCACCACCGTACCGACCCGGTCGCGGATCGGGGCGGCCACCGAGCGCAACCCTTCCTCCAGTTCCTGGTCCACGATGGCGTAGCCCTGGGCGCGGACCCTGCCGAGTTCGGCGCGGAGCGCCGCCTGGGTGTGCAGGGTCCGGTTGGTGAGCCGGTCCAGCCGGGTACCGTCCAGCCGGGCGGCCAGCTCCTGCTCCGGCAGGTGTGCCAGCAGCACCCGGCCGACCGAGGTGGCGTACGCCGGGAACCGGGTCCCCACGTTGATCGACACGGTCATGATCCGCGACGTCGGCACCCGGGAGACGTAGACGACCGAGTCGCCGTCCAGCACACAGACCGACGACGACTCGTGCACCTGGGCGACCAGACGTTCCAGGTGTGGCTCGGCCACCTCGGGCAGGGAGACGCTGGACAGGTAGGCGTAGCCCAGCTCCAGCACCCGGGGCGTCAACGAGAACATCCGTCCGTCGGTGCGTACGTACCCGAGGTCGACCAGGGTGAGCAGGAACCGCCGGGCGGCGGCCCGGGTCAGGTCGCAGATCCGGGCCACCTCGCTGAGGGTCAACTCAGGATGTTGGGCGTCGAAGGCGCGGATGACGGCCAGGCCCCGCTCCAGTGACTGGACGAAGTGGGCTTCCCGCTCGTACTCGCTCATGCGTCTTCCGTGGGGTCCGGCTGCGCCGTGGAGCCTGGCTGCGCCGTGGAGTCTGGCTGCGCCGAGCGGGTCTCGGCGAGCACCTGCTGAGCCACCCCGAACGCGGAGTTGGCCGCCGGCACACCAGCGTAGATGGCGGTGTGCAGCAGCACGTCGCCGATCTCCTTCTGCGTCAGCCCGTTGCGCAGCGCGGCCCGGACGTGCATCGCGATCTCGTCCTCGCAGCGCAGCGCCGTCAGCACCGCGAGGGTGACGAAGCTGCGGGTACGCCGGTCCAATCCGTCACCGGCCCACACCTCACCCCACGCGTACCGGGTGATGAAGTCCTGGAAGGCGGCGGTGAACTCGGTCGTGTTCGCCACCGCTCGGTCCACGTGCTGGTCACCGAGCACGGCCCGGCGGACGGCCATGCCGGTGGCGTGGGTGGAATCAACCGGCCGCTCGGTGCTCATCGCTGGATTCCTTTCGCCGGATCGGTCAGCTCGGGATCGACCCGTCCGGTCAGATGGTCCAGGATCAGCCGGGACACCCGCTCCGGCTGTTCCAGATTGGCCAGGTGGGCCGCGTCCGGCACGACGACCATGGTCGCGTCGGGGAGCGCGTCGACGATCGCCGATGCGTGCTCGGGCGGCGTCGCCGGATCGTCGGCTCCGGCGATCACCAGGGTCGGCGCCACGATCGACGGCAACACGGCGGTCAGATCGGCCCGCGCGAGTACGGCGCAGCAGCCGGCGTACCCCTCGGCCGGGGTCGCGGCGATCATCGCCCGGGCGGCGGCGACCGCCGCCGGTGCCCGGACCGCGAATCCCGGGGTGAACCATCGGGCGACCGCCACGTCGGCGACGGCCTCTGTTCCCCGGGCCCGCACGGTCGCGGCCCGCTGCCACCACGTCTGCGCCGGGCCGAACCATGCTGAGGTGCAGCTGAGCACCAGCCGGTCGACCCGCTGCGGTGCGTACGCGCCCAGCCACATGCCGATCATCCCGCCGAGGGACACCCCGGCGACGTGCACCCGGTCCAGACCGAGCTGGTCGAGCAGGGCGAGCGCGTCGGCGCCGAGGTCGGCGATGGTGTACGGGCCGGGCGGCACCGGCGAGGCACCGTGCCCCCGGGTGTCGCAGCGCAGCACCCGGAATCCGGCGTCGGTGAGCGCGGGGACCTGCGGATCCCACATCCGTCGGGTGCTGCCCAGCGAGTTGGCCAGCAGCACCACGGGACCATCGTCAGGGCCGACGAGTTCGTACGCCAGCTCGACCGGCCCGGCACCCGGCGGGCTCGGCTGCCCAGGCAGTGCCGGCTGCCCAGGCGGTGTCGGCTGCTCAGGCGGTGTCGGCTGCCCAGGCGGTGTCGACGAGGAGGGCGGTGTCGACGGGGCGGGCGAACGGGTCACGGTGTCACCTCCGGGTCGGGGTCGCGTCGGCGCGCTGCGTGCTCGTGTAGCGCCCGGTCGACGAGCTGGTCGGCGGCACCGAGGTAACCGGCCGGGTCGAGCAACTCGGTCAACTCGGCGCGATCCGGTGCCGGGGCCGACGGCGGCTCGGCGGCGCGACCGGGTGCCGCCGCCACCCGCGAGGGGCCGGCGAGTTCTGCCGCGAGCCGGTCGGCGAGTTCGGCACCGCTGGCGCTGTGCCGGGTCGCCCGGGCGACGATCTCGTGCGCCTGCTGCCGGCCGAGTCGCTGCGTCAGGAGCGCGCTGACCCGTTCGGCGAGCAACGCCCCGCCGGTGAGGTCCAGGTTGGACCGCATCCGGACCGCGTCCACCCGCAGCCCGTCCAGGCAGACCCGCAACCAGTACGCGGCCGAGCCGACCGATTCGAGTAGCGCCCGCAGCGGTCGCCACTCGGCGTGCCAGGCACCGGCCGCCCGCTGATGTTCCTGGGTCATGCTCGCCAGCAGCGTGGCGACCAGCCCGGGTGCCTGGCTGGCGCAGGCGATCACGGTGACCGCCGCGATCGGGTTGCGCTTGTGCGGCAGCGTCGATGAACCGCCCGGGCGTTCCTCGGCGAGCTCACCGACCTCGGTCTGCGCGTGCAGGGTGACGTCGCGGGCGATCTTGCCGAGGCTGCCGGCGGTGGTGCCCAGCGCACCGGCCAGGTCGGCCAGCCGGGTCCGGTCGGTGTGCCAGGGCAGGCTCGGCGCGGCCAGGCCGAGGTCGGCGGCGAACAGCTCCACCAGGCGCGGGCCGTCGTCGCCGAAAGCGGCGAGGGTGCCGGCGGCGCCCCCCAGCTGTACGGCGAGGGCCTGCCCGTCGACGAGGGTCAACCGGTCCGTGGCGGCGTCGAGCGCGCTCAGCCAGCCGGCGGCGATCAGGCCGAAGCTGGTCGGCAGCGCCTGTTGCAGCAGGGTCCGGGCGGGCAGCAGGGTGTCGCGGTGGGTTTCGGCGAGGCGGGCGGCGGCGGTGGCGGCTCGCTCCACGTCGTCGCGCAACGGACCGAGTGCCCGACGTGCGACCAGCATCGCCGCCGAGTCCAGAACGTCCTGACTGGTCGCGCCGGCGTGTACGTACCGGGCGTGGTCCGGTCCGACGGTGGCCCGCAGCGCCGCGACCAGCGGCACCACCGGGTTGCCGGCGTCGGTTGCCCCGGCGCCGATGGTCGCGGGGTCGAACGCGTGCTCCCGGCAGACCCGGGAGATCGTCTCGGCGGCCCGCTGCGGCACCGTACCGAGTCGGGCCTGGGCTCGGGCCAGGGCGGCCTCGACGTCGAGCAGGGCACGTAGCCACGCCCGGTCGTCGACGGCGGCGCGGACCGGGCCGGCGGCGAGCAGGTCGTCGAAGAGTCCGGTGGACAGCCCGACGGACGTCGACAGCCGATCGGGCACCTCGCCGCCGGTCGACCGGGGACCGGCGGCCGAGTCGCCGGACGGCGGGTCGAGGCCGGGGTCACCGGGGTCAGACGGCGAAGAAAACGGTTTCATGTTGGCCCTGCAGCCGGATGTCGAAGCGGTAGCCGTCCGGCCCGGCGGTCGCGATCAGCGTGTCGCGCCGCTGCGGCGGCACCTCGGCCAGTAGCGGATCGGCGGCGTTCGCTTCGATCTCGTCGGGGAAGTAGATCCGGGTGACCACCCGGTGCAGCAGCCCGCGCGCGAAGACCGACACGTCGACGTGTGGGGCTTGGAGCACCCCGCCGGGTCCGGGTACCGGTCCTGGTTTGCGGGTGTGGATCGCGTATTCGCCGGTGTTGTCGGTGGGGCAGCGGCCGAAACCCCGAAAACCGGGCGTGGCCACCGCGCCGCGCGGGTCGTCCGGGTGGTCGAACCGTCCCTGCGGATCGGCCTGCCAGGTCTCGATCAGTCCGTCGGGCACCGGGTCGCCGGCGCCGTCGAGGAGCCGGCCGCGCAACCAGACGCCGCCGGGTGTGCCCTCGACGACGACGAACGGTCCGTCCGGCCAGGGCAGACCGATGCCCAGGTACGGCCCGACGGTCTGCGCCGGGGTCAGGTCCCGCAGTTGGTCCCAGTACGCGGCCTGCGGGTCCTGACCGGTGGGGGCGGTCACGCTGGTCACGAATCCTCCGTCGGGGTCGCTTCGCGTCCACGCAGGACGATGTCGAACCGGAAGCCCAGCGCCCATTCCTCGACCGTGTTCGCCAGGTCGAAGGTGGCGATCAGCCGTCGCCGGGCGGCCGGGTCGGGGATCGAGTTGAACACCGGATCGTGGGCGAACAGCGGGTCGTCCGGGAAGTACATCTGGGTGACCAGCCGCTGGGTGAATGCCCGGCCGAACAGGGAGAAATGGATGTGCGCCGGCCGCCAGGCGTTGGCGTGGTTGCGCCACGGGTAGGCACCCGGCTTGATCGTGACGAACCGGTAGCGGCCCTGCGAGTCGGTCATCGCCCGGCCCACCCCGGTGAAGTGCGGATCCAGCGGTACGTCGTGTTGGTCCAGCTTGTGCAGGTAGCGTCCGCCGGCGTTGGCCTGCCAGACCTCGACCAGGGTGTCCGGGACCGGCCGGCCGTCGCTGTCGCGGACCTGGCCGTGCACGATGATCCGCTGGCCCTGTGCCTCGCCGTCCGGATGGCGGGTCAGGTCGGCGTCGGCGGCGGTGACCCGACCCTCGCCGAGCAGCGGGCCGGTCACCTCGGTGAGCGTCTGGGGCAGCAGGACCAGCGGCTGTCCGGGCGCGCGCAGCACGGTCGACTTGTAGCCGGGGGAGAGCAGCGGCGGGTGCACGGCGGCGTCGTCACGCCGGTAGCCGGGCAGGAGCAACCCGCCGGGGCGGTCCGCCCGTACGGGTGGGATGTCGGGCATGTCGAGCCTCCTTGGGCGCGGGGATCGCGTCGACCGGCGGGTCAGGGATCGAGCAGGTGCCGCAGTACGGCCAGCTCCTGATCGGTGGGCGCGGCGGTGGTGGTCAGGTCGGCGGTGACCCGCAGCGGCCAGCCGGTGGCCGCGACGGCCGTGTCGAGGTCGACTCCGGGATGCAGGTGGGTCAGGGTCAGTTCGCAGGTGTCCGGGTCGGGCCGCAGCAGGCCCAGGTCGGTGATGACCAGGGAGGGACCCCGGCCGCGCAACCCGAGCCGGGCCCGGTCGCCGGGACCGGCGCCGAACCCGACCGAGGTGACGAAGTCGACCCGGTCGACGAAGGCACGCCGGCTCTGCGGCACGATGACGATCACCTCACCGCAGGACGCCGCGATCTCCGGGGCACCGCCGGCGCCGGGCAGCCGTACCTTGGGGTCGGTGTAGTCGCTGCCGATCACCGTGGTGTTGATGTTGGCGTACCGATCGATCTGGGCCGCGCCGAGGAAGCCGACGTCGACCCGACCGGGCTGCAGCCAGTAGTTGAAGATCTCCGGCACCGAGACGACCGCGTCGGCGGTCTCGGCGAGCACCCCGTCACCGATGGACAGCGGCAACCGGTCCGGTTTGGCGCCGATGGTGCCGGACTCGTAGATCAGCACCAGGTTGGGGGAGTGGGTGCGGCGGGCCAGGTTGGCGGCGGTGCTCGGCCGGCCGATGCCGACGAAGCAGCGGACGCCGTCGCGCAGCGCCCGCGCGGCGGCCACCGTCATCATCTCGTCCGAGGTGAACCCCTCGGCCGTCGCCCTGCTGCTCACGCGGCACCACCGTACGCCGGATCGAGGTCGGTCGGGGGCAGGACGTGGGCGTCGAGCCAACGCTGGAACGTCTCGCGGTCCCGGCTGATCTCGTCCCATTCCCGGTAGTAGTGGTTGTCCCGGTCGCTGTAGCCCATCGCGTACGACGGGTGGGCGCCGCCGGGTGCCAACGCCACCTTGCTGATCGCCCAACCCGGCAGCATGATCGCCCCGGCCCGGGGCTTCAGCTCGTCGACGATCTCCTCGACGGTGACCAGTGATCGCCTGGCGGCCAGGACGACCTCCTTGTGCACCCCGGTGATGCCCCAGATCTGCACGTTGCCGTGCCGGTCGGCGTGCTGGGCGTGCACGATGCCGACGTCCGGGTTGAGCGCCGGTACGGCGGTGAGCACCTCGCCGGTGAACGGGCAGGTGATCGGGGCGATGGTGGGGGTCCGGTCGACCAGGTCGGTGCCGACGTAGCCACGCAGTACGGCGAACGGCAGGCCGGCGGCGCCGGCGACGTACCGGTTGGCCATGCCGGCGTGACTGTGTTCCTCGATCTCCAGCGGCCGGGGCCAGCCGCGTTGCACCGCGTCGCGGAAGCGGTGCAACGAGCCGACGCCGGGGTTACCGGCCCACGAGAAAATCAGCTTGCGGGCGCAGCCGGCGCCGATGAGCTGGTCGTAGACGATGTCCGGCGTCATCCGGATCAGGGTGAGATCGCGGCGGCCCTGACGGATGATCTCCTGTCCGGCCGCCGTGGGGATCAGGTGGGTGAACCCTTCCAGGGCGACGCTGTCGCCGTCGTGGACCAGTTCGGCGACCGCCTCGGCCAGTGAGGTTATTTCACCCATGCCTCATCCTCGGGTGGCTGCAGGAACATCCTCGGTGCGCTACAAGAACAGCTGTTCGACAAGCGAACGGTACGGGTGGCTTCGACGGCATGTCAACGCCGCCGGCTCCAGTCCAGCGGCAGCCCGACGTAGTTCTCGGCGAGCGTGGTCGCCGCCGCGGTGGACGTGGTCACGTACTCCAGCTGGGCCACCTGGAGCCGATGGCTGAATTCGTCGGCGTCGACCGGCTGGTGCAGCAGTCCGGTCATCCACGACGAGAAGTGCTGGACCCGCCACACCCGGCGCAGACAGCGGGCGGAGTACTCGTCCAGGCCCGTCTCACGGCCCTGGCGTAGCCAGGTACCCAACGCCTCGGCCAGGAAACGGACGTCGGCCACCGCCAGGTTCAGCCCCTTGGCGCCGGTCGGCGGAACGATGTGGGCGGCGTCACCGGCGAGGAAGAGCCGCCCGTGGCGCATCGGCTCGGTGACGAAACCGCGCATCGGGGTGACGCCCTGCTCCAGGATCGGCCCTTCGGTCAGGGTGAAGCCGTCCTCGGTCGCCAGCCGGGTGTGCAACTCGTCCCAGATCCGGGCGGCCGGCCAGTCCGACAACTCGGTGTGCGGGGGAACCTGCAGGTAGAGCCGGGTCACCTCGGTGCTGCGCATGCTGTGCAGGGCGAATCCACGCTCGTGGTGGGCGTAGATCAGCTCGTGTGCCGAGGGAGTGGCCCGGGCCAGGATGCCGAGCCAGCTGAACGGGTACGTGTGGTCGAAGATGCGCAGCGCGCCCTTCGGGACGCTGCCCCGGCTGACCCCGTGGAAGCCGTCGCAGCCGGCGATGACCAGGCAGCTCAGTTCGCGTATGGTGCCCTCGTGGGCGAACCGGATCACCGGGGCATCGGTGTCGATCCCCTCCAAGGTCACCTCGGATACATCGAACAAGATCTGTCCGCCGGCGGCCAGTCGGGCGGCGATCAGATCCTTGACCACTTCCTGCTGGCCGTAGACGGTGATGCGGCGACCATTGGTGAGACCGCTGAGGTCGATGCGCCGGGTGATGCCCTCGAAGCGCAGTTCGACCCCGGTGTGCACAAGTCCCTCGCGGGTCATCCGCTCGCCCACTCCGGTGTCGCGCAGCAGTTCGGCGGTGTCGTGCTCGAGCACGCCGGCCCGGACCCGACTCTCCACGTACGCCCGGGAGCGGGTCTCCAGCACGACGGACTCGATGCCCTCCTGATGCAACAAGTGGGAGAGCATCAGTCCGGCCGGTCCCGCTCCGATGATGCCAACCTGGGTGCGCACGGTGCTCCCTCCCCCTGCCGGAATCGCAGGGCATTTCCGAGATGTGACATTGACCTGAGCCAGGCCACATCGTACGTTCATCATAAGAACTACCGTTCGTTCAGCGAACATCCCCCGAACGCACCACATCATCACCCCCAACCTGGAGGTCCCATGCGACGGCCCCTCGTCGCCCTCACCATGGCCGCCGCGCTGCTGGTCGCCGCCTGCGGCTCCGACTCGTCCACCGACTCCACCGGTGCGGAAACGCTCACCGACGTCACCGTCGGCGTCATCCCGATCGTCGATGTCGCCCCGATCTACCTCGGTGACGAAAAGGGGTTCTTCAGCAAGCGCGGCATCAACCTCACGATGGAGAGCGGCCAGGGCGGTGCCGCCATCGTCCCCGGTGTGGTCAGCGAGCAGTTCCAGTTCGGCTTCAGCAACGTGACCTCGCTGCTCACCGCGCAGACCCGGGACGTACCGGTCAAGGTGGTCGCCAACGGCGTCGCCTCCACCGGCAACGCCGACGGCGACTTCGGCGGCGTCATCGTCGCGGGAGACAGCCCGATCCAGACCCCGGCCGACCTCGCCGGCAAGAAGATCGCCGTCAACACCCTCAAGAACATCGGCGACACCAGCGTGCGGGAATCGGTGCGCAAGGCCGGCGGCGACCCCGACGGCATCGAATTCGTCGAAATGGCGTTCGCCCAGATGCCCGCAGCGATCGAGAACGGCGACGTCGACGCCGCCTGGGTCGTCGAGCCCTCGCTCGCCATCGCCCGGGACGCCGGCGCGCGCGTCGTCGCCTGGAACTTCGTCGACACCGCCGCCAACCTGACCGTCGCGGTCTACTTCACCAGCACCAAGCTCGCCCAGGAGGACCCCGAGCTGGTCAGCGCCTTCGAGGAAGCGATGGCGGAGTCGCTGTCGTACGCCAACGCCCACCCGGACGAGGTGCGGACCGTGCTGCGTAGCTACACCGACATCGACCAGGCCATCCTGGATTCGATGACGCTGCCCATGTGGCCGACCGAGATCAACCGCGCGTCGATCCAGAGGGTCGCCGAACTCGGTCTCGCCGACGGCGTCTTCGAGACCGAGCCGGACCTGGACGCGCTGCTGCCGTGACACCGGCCGGCAACACCCCGGTAGGGGGTACCACCCCCTACCGGGACACGTCCCCGGCCGGCTCGTCCCCGGCCGGTTCCGGCCCGGACCACACCCGGGCCGCAACCGGTGGGCGGGGCGACCCGGCCGACCGGGCCGGCCGGCGTCGCCCGCCCGACGCCCTGCTCGGCCTCGCCGGACTGGTCGGCCTCCTCGCCCTGGCCCAGATCCTGCCCGCGACCCCGCTCGTGTCGTCCCGGTACCTGCCACCGGCCACCGAGATCGTCGCCGCCCTGATCGACCTGGTCGGCGACGACGCCTTCTGGACCGCGCTCGGCAGCACCCTGACCGCGTGGGCGATCGGCCTGGCCATCGCGGTCGGTGCCGGTGTCGGCGTCGGGGTGCTGATCGGCTCCGTACCACTGCTGCGGGCGGCGACCGCCTCCACCATCGAGTTCCTCCGCCCGATCCCGTCGGTCGCGCTGATCCCGCTGGCCGTGCTGCTGTTCGGCACCGGCATCGAATCCAGCCTGCTGCTCGTCGTCTACGCGGCGTTCTGGCAGGTGCTGGTCCAGGTGCTGTACGGCGTACAGGACGTCGACCCGGTGGCCGACGAGACCGCCCGCAGCTACGGTCTGGGCACCTGGGCCCGAGTGCGGCACGTCGTCTGGCCCACCGCCCTGCCGTACGTGCTGACCGGCGTACGGCTGGCCGCCGCCGTCGCGCTGGTCCTGGCCATCACCGCCGAGCTCGTCATCGGCGCACCCGGTCTGGGCAACCGGATCGCGGTGGCGCAGACCTCCGGAGCGGTGCCGCTGATGTACGCCCTGGTCGTCGTCACCGGACTGCTCGGCGTGGCGATCAACCTGGTCGCCCGGGCCGTCGAGCGACGGGTGTTGTCGTGGCACCAGTCGATGCGCGCCGAGGTGGCCGGATGACCGGTCTGCTCAAGCGGGGCGGTCTCGTCGTCGGGTTGCCGATCCTGCTGCTGGCCGCCTGGTGGTTCGCCACCGACGACAGCACCACGTTCTATTCGCCACCACTGCGCGAGATCCTGGCCACCTTCGCCGAGGTCTGGACCGTCGACCGCCTGCGGGCCGACGTACTGCCGAGTCTGTCGCGGCTGGCCGGCGGATACACGGTGGCCGTCGTCGTCGGAGTGGGTCTCGGCGTCGTCGTCGGCAGCTTTCGCGCCGTCCGAGCCGTCGTCGAACCGGTGTTGGAGTTCTTCCGGGCCATCCCACCGCCGGTACTGGTGCCGATCATCATGCTCTTCGCCGGGATCGACGACACCATGAAGGTCATGGTCATCGCCATCGGCTGCGTCTGGCCGATCCTGCTCAACACCGTCGAAGGGGTCCGGGCCACCGACGAGGTGCTGGCCGACACCGCCCGGGCGTACGGCCTGACCCGGCTTGCCCGGCTGCGTCACCTGGTGCTGCGCTCGGCCAGCCCGCAGATCGCCGTCGGCATGCGCCAGGCCCTGTCCATCGGCATCATCCTGATGGTGATCAGCGAGATGTTCGCGGCCAGCAACGGCCTCGGCTTCACCATCGTGCAGTTCCAGCGCGGTTTCGCGATCCCGGAGATGTGGAGCGGCATCCTGCTGCTCGGCCTGCTCGGGTTCGCCCTGTCGGTCGTGTTCCGGTTCGTCGAGAACCGGGCGTTGGCCTGGTACCACGGCCTGCGCCGCGTCCAGCGCGGCTCCTGACGGCCGGCCTTCGAAGGAGGAGATCGGGTCATGCTCGACGTGTCGGGTCTGCGGAAGGTCTACGACGGACGCCAGCGTCCGGTGGAGGCGATCCGCGACCTCACCTTCACCATCGACGCGGGCGAGCTGGTCTGCCTGGTCGGACCGTCGGGTTGCGGCAAGACCACCCTGCTCAAGTGCATGGCCGGGCTGCTGGCGCCGACTTCCGGCGAGGTGCGCCTGCGCGGGGCGGCGGTCACCGGGCCGCCGCCGGGGATGGCCGTGGTGTTCCAGGAGTACGGGCGCAGCCTGTTTCCCTGGATGAACGTGCGGGACAACGTGGAGCTGCCGCTGCGACGCAAGCGGATGCCTCGGACCCGGCGACGGGAACTCGTCGACGAGGCGCTGACCGCCGTCGGTCTCGGTGACACCCACCACGCCTATCCCTGGCAGCTCTCCGGCGGCATGCAGCAGCGGGTGGCGATCGCCCGTGCCGTGGCGTACCAGCCGGACATGCTGTTGATGGACGAGCCGTTCGCGGCGGTTGACGCCCAGACCCGGGCGGACCTGGAGGATCTGATCCGCCAGCTGTGGCAGCGGCTCGGGGTGACCATCCTGTTCGTCACACACGACATCGACGAGGCGGTCTACCTCGGTCAGCGGGTGCTGATCCTCTCCTCGTCGCCGACGGTGGTCCAGCAGGACCTGCCGATCGATCTGCCCGCCGTCCGGGACCAGTTGCACACCCGCGCCGATCCGCGGTTCACCCAGTTGCGTGGGCACGTCTACGAGCAGATCCAGGCGGCCAAGCGGGGCCACCGCCCGACGGTCACGTCGAGCGGTCAGCATTGAGCCGACGGTCGCGTCGAGTGGCCGTCACACCGGCGGCCGCGTCGAGTGGCCGTCACACCGGCGGCCGCGTCGAGCGGTCGTCACAGCGGTGGTCGCGTCGAGCGGTCGTCGCCGAGTCGAGGAGGAACCGTCGTGTCTGTCGCCTACCTGGTCGCCGGGGTCCGTACGCCCATCGGTCGGTACGCCGGGGCGCTCGCCGCCGTACGCCCGGACGACCTGGCCGCCCAAGTGATCCGCGAACTGACGCACCGGCACCCGACGGTGGACTGGGCGGCCGTGGACGACGTCGTACTCGGTTGCGCCAACCAGGCGGGGGAGGACAACCGCAACGTGGCCCGGATGGCCGCGCTGCTGGCCGGTCTGCCGCAGGAGGTCAGTGGCACCACGGTCAACCGGCTCTGCGGGTCCGGGTTGGACGCGGTGGCGATCGCCGCCCGGGCGATCGTCGCCGGTGAGGCGGACCTCGTGGTGGCCGGCGGGGTGGAGAGCATGAGCCGGGCGCCGTTCGTGCAGCCCAAGGCCGCGACGGCCTTCTCCCGCGCGGCCGAGATCTACGACACCACCATCGGTTGGCGGCTGGTCAATCCGCTGATGGCGGCGGATTGGGGCATCGACTCGATGCCGGAGACGGCGGAGAACGTCGCCGCCGAGTACGGGGTGGACCGGGCCGATCAGGACGCGTTCGCGCTGCGGTCGCAGCAGCGGGCGGCGCGGGCGCGCGACGACGGCCGGCTGGCGGCGGAGATCGTGCCGATCGACGTGCCGCAGGGGCGCAAGGGCACCGCCACCGTCTCGGTCGACGAGCATCCCCGCGAGACGACGCTGGAGAAGCTCGCCGCGCTGCCGACGCCGTTTCGCGCCGGCGGCACCGTCACCGCCGGCAACTCCTCCGGGGTCAACGACGGGGCCGTGGCACTTCTGGTCGCCAGCGCCGAGGCGGTGCGCCGCTACGGACTCACCCCGCTGGCCCGGGTACGCGGTGCGGCCACCGCCGGGGTGGCACCCCGGGTGATGGGTATCGGCCCGGTGCCGGCGACCCGCCGACTGCTCGGCCGCCTCGGCGTCACGCTGTCCGAGGTGGATGTGATCGAGCTCAACGAGGCCTTCGCGGCACAGGCGGTGGCGGTGCTACGGGAGCTGGGCCTGCCGTCGGACGCCGAACACGTCAATCCCAACGGCGGAGCGATCGCGCTCGGGCATCCGCTGGGCGCCAGTGGCGCCCGGCTCGCGCTGACCGCGGCGATGGAACTCGACCGACGAGGCGGCCGGCGGGCACTGTGCACCATGTGTATCGGGGTCGGGCAGGGGATCTCGCTGCTGCTGGAGGCTCCACGGTGACCGGCGCTGGAGGCATCGTGGTGACCGGGGTTCGCCGGATGCCGTCGGGCGGGTGACTGACATTGTCGTGAATCTGCCAACGATGCACATTCCACCGCCATGGCGTTACCATGAGCCCGCACGTTGTGAGGGGGCGTGCCGTGCGGGGCGGGCCGCGCGGAGATCCGCCGCGCGAGGAAGCTGAGGTCGCATGACGGAGCAGGCCAGCGAGGTCCCGGTCGGGGCCGACCTGATCAGCCTCCGGTCGCGGGCAGAAGTGACCGCGATGCCCGACGACGCCACCCTCCTCGGCCCAGGCATCGTCCACCTGTCACTGTGGCGGCCGGTCGGCCCGGGGGATCCACTGTGCCGGCCCGACGGCCTCGGCGACGTCGACGACCGGTCGGCACGCCTCGGTGAAGCCGCCCGCCACGACACCCGTCCGGGCTGACGATGCCGCCGTCCGACGTGGCAGACGCCGGCGGTGGTGCCGGTCCTGACAGCAGCGGCCTCGACGGCGCCGGTCGTTTCGCCCGGGACTGGGCGGCGGCGGCAGCGCGCCTCGGCTACCTGCGGCCGAGTGTCGCTGAGACCACGGACGTCCTGTACCGGCACACGCAACGGCTGGCTGCGGCGGTCCGGGCACCATCGTTCAGCGACCAGATCGGCCGCGACGTCGGTCGAGGGCTGGTCGAGGGACACCTGACCGATCCGGCGGTCCTCGACTGGTCGGTCCGGGCGCTCAGCGAGCGATTCCTGCCGCTGGTTCTGCCCGACCTGGTCGATTCGCCGTCTGCCCGGGAACGGATCAGTCACCTGCAGGGCGCCCTGGCCGAGGGCTTCTCGCGCGCGTTGCGGCACCGCACCTTCGATCAGCAGTCCAGTATCCGCCGGGCGGCGTGGACGGCACGCGACGCCGCGGAACAGGCGCTGCGCGACAGCGAGGCCCGGTTCCGGGCGGTCTTCACCGGTGCCGCGCTGGGCATCGGCATCGCCGACCTCGACGGCCGGATGATCGAGGTCAACCAGGCCTTCGCCGACCTGCTCGGCTACTCCGTCGACGAGCTGCGCGACGTCGACGTCGGGGCACTGTTCCATCCCGACGACGCCTCAGGGACGCGGCAGCTCTACAGCGAGCTGATCAAGGGCAAGCACGACAGCGTACGGATGGAGAACCGCTACTTCCGCCGGGACGGTTCCTCGGTCTGGACCGACCTGGCCGTGTCGTTGATCCGCCACGACGACGGCCGGCCGAGGTTCACCGTGGCGATGGTGGAAGACATCACCGACCGGTACGAGATGCAGGAGCGGCTACGTTTCCAGGCCGAGCACGATCCACTGACCGGGCTGCCCAACCGGACCCTGTTCTTCGATCGGCTGTCCCGGGCCCTGGCCGCACCGGACGAGCCGGACCGGCGGATCGGACTCTGCTTCCTCGACCTCGACGGATTCAAGTCGATCAACGACGGGCTCGGCCATGACGTCGGGGACCAGCTGCTGACGGTGGTGGCCCGGCGGCTGGCCGACTGTGTCGCCGGCCCGGGGCACCTGGTCGCCCGGATGGGCGGTGACGAGTTCGTGATCCTGGTGGACAGGTGCGCCGGCACGCCGCAGGTGACCGCTGTCGCGCAGACGGCGCTCACCGCGGTCGGAGCTCCGATTCACATCGGTGATCATCAGCTGACTGTCTCGGCCAGCGTCGGGGTCGTCATGTCGCCGGCGGCGGGCAACACACCTACCGAGGTGATGAAAGCCGCCGACACCACCCTGTACTGGGCCAAGGCCGAGGGCCGTGGCCGGTGGGCGTTGTTCGATCCGGTCCGCGCCGCACACCACGTCACCCGGTCCGCGCTGGCCGCGGCGCTGCCGGCGGCCCTCGACCGGGGTGAGTTCGTCGTCGAGTACCAGCCGATCACGCGGTTGCCGGACGGAACGATCACGGCGGTCGAGGCGCTCGTCCGGTGGCAGCATCCCGAACTCGGCCGACTCGGCCCCGATCGGTTCATCGGGCTCGCCGAGGAAACCGGGCTGATCGTCAGACTGGGCCGTTGGGTGCTGGAGCGCTCCTGCCGGCAGGCCAACGACTGGCGGGTGAACTTCCCCCGCCAGCCGATCGCGGTCAGCGTCAACCTGTCGGCCCGGCAGGTCAGCGATCCCCAGATCGTCGGCACGGTCGCCGGGGTGCTGACCCGGACCGGGCTCCCGGCCGACCTGCTGCAACTGGAACTGACCGAAAGCGCGCTGATGGCGCCCGGTGGCGAGCCGCTGCGGGCGCTGCGGCGGCTGGCGGGTCTCGGTGTCCGGCTGGCGATCGACGATTTCGGTACCGGCTACTCGAATCTGGCCTATCTGCGCCGCCTGCCCATCCATGTGTTGAAGCTCGCCGGTCCCTTCGTGGAGGGGATGCGGGCCGCCGGACCGGACGGAGACCGCGACGAGCGGATCGTCGACGCGTTGGTCCGGCTGGCCCACGCGCTCGACCTGACCGTGACCGCAGAGGCGGTGGAGACCCGCCAGCAGGCGACCCGGTTGGTGGCGCTCGGCTGCGACCAGGCGCAGGGCCGGTACTTCGGCGGCCCGGTGCCGCCGGCGGAGATCACCGCGTTGCTGGCGGCGGGCCCGGTGGTTCCTGACGGCTCGGCGGGTCCGGACGGTCCCGCAGCCGGGGCGCGGTGACAGCGGGCATCGGCTCGCCGGACCTCAGCCTGTCGAGTCGACCGGCCGACTGCCGGCAGAACGAGGTCAGAGCCGTGACCGCGACCCCGTACGGGCTCTGGTCGGCGTAGGCCGCGATCCGGTCGGCGGCCCGGGTCAGCAGCCGTGCCGCGCCGAGGTGGTTGCCCCGGTGGGCGTGGGTCAGCCCGACCGCCATCTGCGCCAGGCCGCGCCACAGTTCCCGCTCCGCCTCCGGGGCCGCCTTCCACGCGCCTTCGAGTATTTCGTGAGCGTGGAACGGTCGACCGGCGTCGAGTAGCCGTTGCGCGGTGTCCAGCGCGGCGTCGGGGGTGAGCACGAGGTCGTCCGGCGTGGTCGGCACGCCGGGTACGCCATGCGGCAGCGGCCGGCCCAGCTCGTCGCGGGGCCGGGCGTTGCGGGGACGTCCGGCCGAGTCTCGGTCCCGGGAGTGGCTGGCGGTCACCGCGTCAGGCGTTCTCGGTCAGCGGCAGTCCGGGAATCCGTTCGGCGCCGGCGTCGACGATGTCCACCGGCAGCACGGTACCCCAGCGCCGGTCGAGGACCACCCGTGCCGTGCAGGGCCACCGAGCCGGATCATCAGCTTCAGGGCACCTCGCACCGTGGCCGGAGGGCTGCCGGATCGGACGGTGTGCTGGAGATGGTGACGGCCCGCCGTCATCGACCCCGGTGGCCCGCCGACGGGTCGTGACCCGGACGCGTTACGTTCGGGGGCGAGCGGGGTAGGAGGCGGTCCACGCCCAGTGAGTCGATCAGGGCCCGGCTCACCGAGCGTATCCGGGCCGGTGGGATGCGCGACGATCCCAACACTGAAGGTGGTCGAGTGATGGCAGACGGCGATCGGACGGAGGATTCCTCCACCGGGCTGGCGCCGATGACCCATCCTGTGATCCCACCCGCGCTCGCCGCCGCGTTTGCCCACGGTGGCGACATGGGGGCCAGGATTCGCGACCACGACTGGAGCGCCAGCCCGCTCGGTCCGCCACAGACCTGGCCGGCCAGCCTCTGCCAGGCTGTAGCGATGATGCTCGCCTCCCAGGCGCAGATCGTGCTCTACTGGGGGCCCGAGCTTCGCGCCTTCTACAACGACGCCTATCTCCCCACGATCGGCGCGAAACACCCCGCCGCGCTCGGTGAGCCCGCCGCCGACCACTGGTCCGAGCTCTGGGACGTCCTCGAACCGTTGTTCGCCGGGGTACTCCGCGACGGCACGGCCTACCGGGGCACCGACCATCCCTTCATGCTGGAGCGGCACGGCTTCCTGGAGGAGACCTACTTCGACGTCTCCTACGACCCACTGCGTACGGGCGACGGCGCTGTCGGCGGTGTCTTCTGCATCGTCAGCGAGACCACCGGTCGGGTGGTGGGTGGCCGCCGGATGCGGACTCTGGCCGAGCTGGGCACCCAGTTGTCCAACCTGCAGAGCCAGGCGGAGCTGCACCGCGTGGTGGCCGAGGTCCTGGACACCTGTCGACAGGACGTCCCGTTCTCCCTGCTCTACCTCGGTGCGGAGGCCGACTCGGCGCGGCTGGTCGGGTTCAGTGGCGTCGCCGCCGAAGCGATCTCCGCGCCGCTGCACCCGGCCCGACCGCCGGCCGGGATCGACACGCACCACGCCGAGTCGGGCCGCGCCGCGACAGCGCTGCGGGGCGCCCTCGGGCAGGGCGCCCCGCAGACCGGGCGGATCGGCGACTTCGTCGCCGATCCGCCCGCGAACGCCGCCGAGGACGTACTCGTGCTCCCGATCTACGTGGTCAACGATCCGGTCGGTGCCCTGGTGGTCGGACTGAGCCGCCATCTACCCTTCACCACCGACTACCGCGACTTCTTCGACCTCCTTGTCGCGCAGATCGCCAACGCGGTGACCAGCCAACGGGCCTACCAGCACGAACGTGCCCGGGCGGCCGAGCTGGCGGCGATCGATCAAACCAAGACCGACTTCTTCGCCAACGTCAGCCACGAGTTCCGCACGCCGCTGACCCTGCTACTGGGACCGATCGAAGACCAACTCGCGGACCCTGATCTGCCAGCGGAGCGTCGCGACCAGACCGCGATGATGCACCGCAACGCGCTGCGGCTGCTCAAACTGGTCAACACGGTGCTGGACTTCTCCCGGCTGGAATCCGGGCGGGCGCGGGCGGCGTTCCAACCCGTCGACCTGGCCGACTACACCAACCGGTTGGCCAGCACCTTCCGTTCGGCCGCGCAGCGGGCCGGCCTGGACCTGGTGGTGGACTGCCCGCCGCAGTCGGTCGAGGTGTACGTCGATCCCGACCTGTGGGAGAAGATCGTCCTCAACCTGCTCTCCAACGCGCTCAAGTTCACCTTCGACGGAGCCATCACGGTGCGTCTACGGCAGCACGCCGACGCCGTAGAGCTGACCGTCGCTGACACCGGCGTCGGCATCCCGCCCGGCGATCTACCGCACCTGTTCGAGCGGTTCCACCGGGTGGCCGGCATTCGATCGCGCAGCCACGAGGGTACGGGGATCGGACTGGCGCTCGTCCGCGAGTTGGCGCAGCTGCACGGCGGATCGGTCGCCGTACGCAGCGAAGTCGGCCACGGCAGCGTCTTCACCGTCAGCGTTCCGACCGGCATCGCCCATCTTCCGCCCGGTTCGACGAGACGCAGCGGCCGACCGGCGGTACCCGGCGACCCCGCCCGGCTGCATCTCGCCGAGACCGAACGATGGACGGCCGGCACCCCCACCGCCGGGACTCCTGCCCTGCGCACCTCGGCGGCGACCCCGGTCCGCACCGACCGGGCGGGAAACGACGCACTCCGGTCACCGGACGGGACGGATCAGCCGCCCGGCCGGGTCCTGGTCGTCGACGACAACGCCGATCTGCGGGACCACGTCAGCCGGCTGCTCGCCCCGTACTGGCAGGTGGTGACCGCTGCGGACGGTGCCGCCGCGCTCGAACTCGCCATCCGTACCACCTATGACCTGATCCTCACTGACGTGATGATGCCGAACCTCGACGGCTTCGGCCTGGTGGCCGCGTTGCGGGCCGACGCACGGACCCGGCACGTACCGATCGTGGTGCTGTCCGCCCGCGCCGGGCCCGAATCGGCGGTCGAGGGTCTCGCCGCCGGTGCCGACGACTACCTGGTGAAGCCGTTCGCGGCGCAGGAGCTGGTGGCCCGGGTCCGCGCCAACGTGGAGCTCGGCCAGCTCCGGGGCCGGATCATCCGGCAACTGCGCGCCCTCGCCGACGCCGCCGTGGCGGTCAACACCGCCCAGACCACCCGCGAGGTGGTACGGGTGGCGGTGGACCATGTCCAGCGGTTGGTCCGGGCCGCGCGGGTGGTGGCGACCGCCCCCGGGGCCCGACACGAGGCGGACGGCGGCGGTCAACCGTCCGCCGAACCAGGCATCACCGTGCCGTTCATCGGAGCCACCGGTGAACGACTCGGGGAACTGCTGATCTGGCCCTACGACGGGGTCGCCACGGACATCGACGAAGCCGCGCTCGCCGAATTCTCGCGGATGGTCGGTCTGCGGTTGGGCAACGCCCGACTGTACGAGGCCGAGCATCGGATCGCCACCACCCTGCAACACAGCCTCCTGCCGCAGACCCTGCCCCGACTGCCCGGCGTCATGCTCGCCAGCCGGTACCTGCCGGGCAACGCCGAGGCCGACGTCGGCGGGGACTGGTACGACGTCGTGGAGGTCGGCGACGGCCAGCTCGTCGCGGTGATCGGGGACGTGGTCGGCAAGGGCGTGCCGGCGGCCGCGACCATGGGTCAGCTCCGTAACGCGCTGCGCGCGTACCTGCTGGAAGGGTTCGCCCCGGGAGAAGCGCTGACCCGGCTCAACCGGCTGGTGACCTCGACGAGTCAGCGTTCGCTGGCGACCGTCATCTGCCTGTGGTTCGATCCGCCGACCGGTGAGTTGCGGTACGCCAGCGCCGGTCACCCGCCACCGGTCGTGGTGCACGGTGACCGTGCCGAACCGCTGCACAGCCGAGCACTCGGTCCGCCGATCGGTGCGATCGCCGGCAGCACCTATCCCACCGTCACCGACCGCCTGACGGTCGGAACCCGCCTGCTGTGCTACACCGACGGACTGGTCGAGGACCGCAGCCAGGGGATCGACATCGGCCTGGACCAGGTGCGCGCGGACGCGCTGGCCGGCGGGGAGCACGTGGAGGACCTGGCGGACCGGCTGCTGCTCCGGGTCGCCCGCCGACCGAGGCGTGACGACATCGCGGTGTTGCTGCTCGAAGCGACCGATCTCGACCGGCTGACGCTGCGGCTGCCGGCCGAGGCGACGAAGCTGGCCCTGTTGCGCCGCCGGCTGGAGGACTTCTTCACGGCACACGGCATCGCCGACAACGACCAGTTCGACCTGACCGTGGCGATCTCGGAGGCGGCGGCCAACGCGATCGAACATCCGGTGACCCCGACCGAGACGGACATCTGGGTCGAAGTTGGTATCGACGGCGACGAACTCACTGCGACGGTACGCGACAGCGGCGGCTGGCGTACGGCCACCGACGCGGGCTTTCGCGGTCGAGGGCTCGCGCTGATCGAAGCACTGGCGGAGTTGCGCATCGACCGGGACGCACAGGGCAGCCGGGTCACCCTGCGTCGGCGGCTGGCCCAGCGATCGACGTCACGTTGACCACGGTCACGCCGGGCGGCCGAGGTCACGCCGGGCGGCCGAGCCGTCGGTCGACCGATCACGCCCGCTGGAGCCAGGGCTGCTCGCCGAGTCCGGAAATGTCGAGGATCCGGCGAACCTGCCGTGAGGGGAGTACCGTCAGCTGGTCCGGGAACCGGTCGGTGAGCCGGATCAACGCGTGGATGGCGGCCGAGTCGAAGAAGGACACCTGCCGCAGATCGAGGGTCACCTCTGTCGCGTCGGCGCGAGCCGCCGTCTGGAACATCGTCTCGGCGGTGGACATGTCCACCTCACCGCGGACGGTGACCGTCAGCCGGGTGCCGGCCAGGTCGGCGGTGGCGGAGAAGACAGGCTCCGAGCCCTCGTGATCCACGCAGTAGAAGATCGCACAACCGTGCGGATCCGGCAAGAATCGGAGCATCCGGTGCGGTCGGTGGCGGGGCGGTCGGCGGACCGGCGTCGGCGATAGGCTGGAGAACATGACCACCGTCCGCGCCCCTCTGACTCCCGGCGTGCTGTCCGCGTGGCGGCCGGTTCCGCCGCACATCGTCCGCCCGGAATACGTCGGGAAGAAGCAGCCCCGGCAATGGCGGGGTTCGCACATCCAGTCCGCGGAGACTATCGAACGCATGCGGATCGCCGGGCGGATCGCGGCGCAGGCCGTACGCCTGGCCGGTGAGTATTGCAAGCCGGGCGTGACCACCGACGAGATCGACCGGGTGGTGCACGACTTTCTCTGCGATCACGACGCCTATCCGTCGACACTGGGTTACAAAGGGTTCCCCAAATCCTGCTGTACCAGCCTGAACGAGGTCATCTGTCACGGAATACCGGATTCCACCGTGCTGATCGACGGTGACATCATCAACGTCGATGTCACCGCCTACCTCGGCGGCGTCCACGGCGACACCGACGCGACGTTCTGCGTCGGCGAGGTCTCCGAGGAAGCGCGGTTGCTCGTCGAGCGCACCCACGAGGCGATGATGCGTGGGATCCGGGCGGTCGCTCCCGGCCGCCAGATCAACGTGATCGGACGAGTCATCGAGTCGTACGCCCGGCGGTTCGGCTACGGCGTGGTGCGTGACTTCACGGGGCACGGCATCGGCGAGGCCTTCCACAGCGGGCTCTACGTCCCGCACTACGACAGCCCACGGCCCACCGACGTCATGGAGCCGGGGATGACATTCACGATCGAGCCGATGATCACCC
Source organism: Solwaraspora sp. WMMD406 (assembly GCF_029626025.1). Lineage (NCBI taxonomy): Bacteria > Bacillati > Actinomycetota > Actinomycetes > Micromonosporales > Micromonosporaceae > Solwaraspora > Solwaraspora sp. WMMD406. Next base: position 5,428,944 of record NZ_JARUBF010000001.1, on the reverse strand, counting down.
TCGGCACCCACGAGTACGACCTCTGGAGCGACGGCTGGACGGTGGTGACCAAGGACCGGCGCTGGACCGCCCAGTTCGAGCACACGATCGTGGTCACCGAGGACGGCTTCGAGATCCTGACCCTGCCTTGACATCTCCCCTGCTGAAGCAGGGACATGGTTCTCCGTGGGCGCGTTGGTGGCCCGCTTCACTCGCCGCCGGTGGTGGCGAAGCGGTCTGCGGCAATTCCTGCTCGGCCCGGCGGGGGCAGCCGCGACGTACCTGGTCGGGCGGCTGATCGGTGGCGGGATCGGGGCCTTCTGACCAGGAAGTCCGTCGCTCACGGGACGCAGACCGGGGCGGGGGCGCTCAGCTCGGCCGTCCCGGCCAGGTCGGTACGGCCGGGTCGATCCCGGCGGCCTGACGCCAGCGGGTGGCCTGGACGGCGTACTCGACCAGGGCGGCGAGCGCCTGTTCCCGTTCGGCCCCGGTGCTGACCGGTAACACCGCGCGCCAGATCGCGGCGGTGCGCTCCTCTACCTCGGCCGCGAGTCGGATCGCGCTGTCGCGGTCGGTGACCGGGAACGGTGTCTGGTAGGCCGGCTCGATCGGCGTCGGGCTCGATCCGGCGTTTCGGAGAATCAGTTCGTCCCGGCGGGCCCGGTGCGCGGCTTCGGCCGCCCTGGCCTGGTCGGCCGCTGCACCACTGAGCTGTGCGCCGACGATGCCGTAGGCGAAGATCGCCGTGTACTCCGCGGTCAACGCCGCGCCCCATTCATCGGTCACCGCCTGGTCTCCCTTCGTCCGCGTCGGCCGGGGGCTGGTCGTCGTGGCGTGGCTGGTCGTCCGGTCACCGCAGCAACTCCAGGTGGCAGGCGCGGGCCGCAGTGATCGAGCCCAGCATCGCGGCGCGGTCGGCCGGCGCGGTACGGCAGGCGGCCGCCGCGGCCGTGCCGGCCTGTTCCTCGCTGGTTCGCAGCGCCGACCGGGTCGCCGCGAGGTCGACCGGTGGACTGGGTGCGGCCTGGGTGGTGGTCGACGGTCCGGGCGCGGCGGCGGTCGCCGATCCGGACGGGTCCGGCAGCGGGATGTCGGTGACCCGGGCGAGTTCCCGCGCGTGCGCGCGGTGGGTCGCGGCGACGGTCAGCACTGTCGCGGACAGTTCCGGAAAGGCCGCGATGGCGGCGTCGTACTGGTCGGCCAGGGCGATGGTGTCGGCGAGCAGTCCGGCCAGCGGGTCTGGTTCGGGTGTCGGTTCCGGGTCGGCACCGAACAGGTCGCACGCGGAGAGCCCGGCCGGTACGGCGACCGCGAACAGCGCCCCGGCCGCGAGTCGTCCCAGCCCTCGTCGGGTCCAGCCCGGTGCCGTGGTCGGTGCGGCGTGCATGGCGCTGTCCGGTGTGCCTGCGGCGGGCGGCCCGGTGGCGGACCGATGGTGGTTGGAGCTGAACACCGGGCTAGTCAACACCATCCGCGGTCGTCGGCGTGGCGCGACTGGCTGACACGTTGAGTGATCTTGATGTCGCCGAAAGGCAGAACCCGTGGCTGTGGGTGCCATCGAGGATGCTGAAGTGCGCCGTACCCTCACCGCGCTCGGCGCTGGCGCGGATCGTCGGTGCGCCGGTAGGCCGATCGGCTCAGCTGCGCGTTAGGCTCTGCCCAGCCGTGGGCGAGTCGCGCCCGGCGGTGCTACCGCCGTTGGTGACGGTGGTGTCTGATCGTGATGACCGGGAAAGGGTGCGGAGATGACGCAGCGTGACCGCGCTGGTGGCAGGTCACCGGGATCCCGCTCCCGCCGCCCCTCAGCCGCGGTCCGGCCCCGGGCTGAGGGGAGCGCCCCGCCGCGGCTGGACGCCGGAGCGCGTCGAGACCGGCTGAAGGCCGTGATCGAGCCGGTCGTCGGGGCCGTGGGATTCGATCTGGAGGACGTTTCCGTTTCTCGGGCCGGTCGTCGGTACGTGGTCCGGGTGATCGTCGACGCCGATGGTGGTGTCGGGCTGGACGCCGTCGCGCAGGTGTCCCGGTCGATTTCGGCCGCGCTCGACGAGGCGGAATCCGTCAGCGGCGCCGAGTTGATAACTGGTGAGTACCAGTTGGAGGTCAGCTCCCCCGGGGTGGACCGTCCGCTGCGGTTGCCCCGGCACTGGCGACGTAACGTCGGCCGGCTGGTCCGGGTGACCGTGGCCCAGCGGTCGGTGACCGGGCGGATCGTCGCCGCCGACGACGAGTCCGTGCGGCTCGACGTGGACGGCACCGTGCGACGGTGGGGGTACGACGAGGTGGGTGCCGGTCGGGTCCAGGTGGAGTTCAATCGCCTCGACGAGATCGACGACGACGATCTGACGGAGTTCGACAGCCCAGAGGCTGACGATGGTCCCGATCATGACGACGAAGTGGAGGACGAGGAGAGGTGAACATCGACCTCGCGGCGCTACGCGCACTGGAGCGCGAGCGGGAGATCCCGTTCGACACGATTCTCGCGGCGATCGAGGCCGCGTTGCTGACCGCCTACCGGCACACCGAAGGCGCGCAGACGCATGCCCGGGTGGAGATCGACCGCCGCAGCGGCATGGCGCTGGTGTACGCCCAGGAACTCGACAGTGACGGGGCCGTGCTGCGGGAGTGGGACGACACTCCGCACGACTTCGGTCGGATCGCCGCGATGACCGCCAAGCAGGTGATTCTGCAACGGTTGCGGGAGGCGACCGACGAGGTGCACTTCGGCGAGTACGCCGGCCGCGACGGCGACTTGGTCACCGGCGTGATCCAGGCGCACGAGGCGCGTGTGGAGAAGGGCATCGTCACGATCGATCTGGGCAAGGTCGAGGCCGTGCTGCCGGCGGCGGAGAAGGTGCCGGGCGAAACGTACCCGCACGGTCAGCGGATCCGGTGCGTGGTGGTGCATGTGGCCAAGGGGTTCCGTGGCCCGCAGATCACGCTCTCCCGCTCGCACCCCAATCTGGTGAAGAAGCTCTTCGCTCTGGAGGTCCCGGAGATCGCCGACGGCACCGTGGAGATCGCCGCCATCGCCCGGGAAGCGGGCCATCGCACCAAGATCGCCGTGCGGTCGACCACTCCCGGAGTCAACGCCAAGGGTGCCTGCATCGGTCCGATGGGACAGCGGGTCCGAGCGGTGATGAGCGAGTTGCACGGCGAGAAGATCGACATCATCGACTGGTCCGAGGACCCGGCGACCTTCGTGGGCAACGCGTTGTCCCCGGCGAAGGCGCTGCGGGTCGAGGTGGTCGACGCGGCAACCCGTACCGCCCGGGTGACTGTTCCCGATTTTCAGCTTTCGCTGGCTATTGGGAGAGAAGGGCAGAATGCCCGCTTGGCTGCGCGGTTGACCGGGTGGCGGATCGACATCCGTCCCGATACGGAGGTCGGCGTGGCTGGTCGTGATCCCGCGCCCGAACCGGGCGGCGCGGTCTCGGGCGCGTCGGGGTAGACTTTCTTTCGTGGTACGACGCGCGTCGCCGGAGCGCACCTGTGTGGGCTGCCGACGACGCGCACCGGTTCACGACTTGCTGCGGACCGTCGTGATCGCGGGCGACGATGCGTTACGCCTGCGACCTGACCCAGTCCGTGGTCTGCCGGGACGGGGTGCGCATCTGCATCTCGAACCGGCGTGTCTCGAGCTGGCACTGCGGCGCCGCGCCTTCGGGCGCGCACTGCGGGTCACCGGGCTCGTAGACGCCGGTGAGCTGGCTGAGTACATTCGCGCGTCAACCGCTACGTCCGGTCATCCGGCCGGACGAGGGTCGCACAGCAAGGTAGGACGACCGACATGAGCACACGATGAAGTCCCAGCAATGATCAGGCTTCAAGTGCACGAGTGAGGTCGCTGCGGGTGCTGCCCGCACGACCTCGGAGTGAGGAGTGCAGTGGCAGGCAAGGCCCGCGTACACGAGCTAGCCAAAGAGCTCGGGGTCGAAAGCAAGACCGTACTCGCCAAGCTCAAGGAGATGGGCGAGTTCGTGAAGTCCGCGTCGAGCACGGTGGAAGCACCGGTCGCTCGACGGTTGCGCGGCGCATTCGCCGCGTCCGCCCAGGCGCCGGCCGCGCCATCAGCACCGTCGTCGGCCGGCCCTGCCGAGCCGAGGATCTCCGCCAAACCCGCGCCGCCGCGTCGGCCGGCCGCTCCGCCGATGCGGCCCAAGGGCCCGGTGCCCGGCCCGCCGCAGCCTTCGGCACCAGTGGCCAAACCGGCGAGCGCGCACGACATCGAGGTGGCTGCCGCCGAGGCGCGGGCAGCCGCGCTCAAGGCGGAGCAGGAAGCCAACGTCAAGGCCGCCCAGCAGGCTGCCAAGCAGCGTGACACCACTCGTCGCGAACCCCCGACCGACGGCACGCCACGGCCCAAGCCCGGTCCCGGCGCGGTCCCGCCGCGTCCGGGTAGCGCGGCAGCTGGTCGAGCGTCTGGTCGTCCGGGCGGGCCAGGGGCGCCGACCCCACAGTCGGGGCGGCCCGGCGGGCGGCCTCCGGCACGCAGTGGCGGCAACAACCCGTTCGGTATCACTCCTGGTGGTAGTCAGCGGCCAGCGGCCAGCGGTGGTGGTCCACGCCCCAATCCGGCGTCGATGCCGCCGCGTCCCAGCCCGGCGTCGATGCCGCCGCGTCCCAGCCCGGCGTCGATGCCCGCGCAGCGTCCGGGTCGTCCCGGCGGTCCCGGTGCGGGTCGTCCCGGCGGTCCCGGTGGCGGTCGTGGCGGTCCCGGTGGCGGTGGCGGCGGCGGTGGTTTCCGTGGCGGTCCCGGTGGCGGTGGCGGCGGCGGTGGTTTCCGTGGCGGTCCCGGTGGCGGTGGCGGCGGCGGTGGTTTCCGTGGCGGTCCCGGTGGCGGTGGCGGCGGCGGTGGATTCCGTCCCGGTGCCCCGGCCGGTGGCGGCGGTGGCCGGCCAGGTGCCGGTGGTCGTGGTCGAGGGGGCGGTGCCGCCGGAGCCTTCGGGCGTCCCGGTGGCCGGCCGACCCGAGGCCGCAAGTCCAAGAAGCAGCGCAGACAGGAATTCGACAACCTCTCCGCCCCGACCATGAGTTCTGGCGCGCCACGTGGTCAGGGTCAGGTGGTGCGGTTGTCGCGCGGAGCGTCGTTGTCGGACTTCGCCGACAAGATCAACGCGAACCCGGGTTCGTTGGTCCAGGAGATGTTCAACCTGGGCGAGATGGTCACCGCGACGCAGTCCTGCTCCGACGAGACCCTGCAGTTGCTGGGCGAGCACCTCGGGTTCGACGTACAGATCGTCAGTCCCGAGGACGAGGACCGGGAGCTGCTGGCCCAGTTCAACATCGATCTGGACGCGGAGGTCGACTCCGAGCGGCTGGTCACCCGGCCGCCGGTGGTGACCGTGATGGGTCACGTCGACCACGGTAAGACCAAGCTTCTCGATGCCATCCGCAAGACCAACCTGGTCGAGGGGGAGGCCGGCGGGATCACCCAGCACATCGGTGCCTATCAGGTGCACGTACCACACGACGGGGCCGACCGCGCGTTGACCTTCATCGACACCCCGGGTCACGAGGCGTTCACCGCCATGCGTGCCCGTGGTGCCCAGGTCACCGACATCGTGGTCCTGGTGGTGGCGGCCGACGACGGCGTCATGCCGCAGACCATCGAGGCGCTCAACCACGCCAAGGCGGCCGAGGTGCCGATCGTGGTCGCGGTCAACAAGGTCGACAAGCCAGAGGCAAACCCGGACAAGGTACGCCAGCAGCTGACCGAGTACGGTCTCGTCGCCGAGGAGTACGGCGGCGACACCATGTTCGTCAACGTGGCGGCCAAGCCCGGGATCGGCATCGACGAGTTGCTGGAGGCGGTGCTGTTGACCGCTGACGCGACGCTCGAGCTGACCGCGCCGACCGACGGCCCGGCGCAGGGTATCGCCATCGAGGCGCACCTGGACAAGGGCCGTGGCGCGGTGGCGACGGTGCTGGTGCAGAAGGGCACCTTGCGTACCGGTGACTCGATCGTCGCTGGTGGGGCACACGGCCGGGTCCGGGCGATGCTCGACGAGAACGGCAACCAGGTCCCCGAAGCGGGGCCGGCGCGTCCGGTGCTGGTGCTCGGCCTGACGGCGGTGCCCAGCGCGGGCGACACGTTCCTCGCCGCGCAGGACGACCGTACGGTGCGGCAGATCGCCGAGCAGCGGCAGGCCCGCCGCCGCGCGGCGAGCTTCGCCAACTCGCGCGGCCGGGCCACCCTGGAGACGCTGATGGAGCAGATCAAGGAGGGCGAGAAGACCTCGCTCAACCTGATCCTCAAGGGCGATGTCTCCGGTTCGGTCGAGGCACTCGAGGACGCCCTGTTCAAGCTCGACATCCCGGAAGAGGTGCAGCTGAAGATCCTCGACCGGGGTGTGGGTGCGATCACCGAAAGCAACGTGATGTTGGCGAGCGCCTCGGCCGAGGCGGCGACGATCATCGGCTTCAACGTCCGGGCCTCCAACAAGGTCCGGGAGATCGCCGACCGCGAAGGCGTGGAGATCCGGTACTACACGGTCATCTACCAGGCCATCGAGGAGATCGACGCGGCACTCAAGGGCCTGCTCAAGCCGGAGTTCGAGGAGGTCGAGCTGGGCACCGCGGAGATCCGCGACGTGTTCCGTTCGTCCAAGATCGGCAACATCGCCGGTTGCATGGTCCGGTCCGGTGTCATCCGCCGCAACGCCAAGGCCCGGTTGCTGCGTGACGGGGCGGTGGTGGCGGACAACATCACCATCAGCTCCCTCAAGCGGTTCAAGGACGACGCGACCGAGGTCCGTGAGGGCTTCGAATGTGGTCTGACCTTGGGCAACTACAACAACATCCAGGTCGGCGACGTCATCGAGACCTTCGAGATGCGCGAGAAGGCTCGCACCTGATTCGCTGATCGTCAGCGGCGACCCCGGTGGGATCGCGTCCGGCACGACGCCGGACGCGATCCCACCGGTCTGTCGACGGTCGGACTCCATCCACCGCGTATCCTGCGGAGCGATGTTCACCGGAACCGTAACCTTCGACGTGCTGCTGCCGGGCGATTCCCGCTCGCTCAAGGCCAAACGTTCCTACGTCCGGCCGATCGTGGCCGCCCTGCGCCGCTTCGAGGTGTCCGCGGCCGAGGTCGGTGCGTTGGACCGACACGGGCGGGCCGAAATCGGGGTCGGGGTCGTCGCCGCTGATCCGGCACACGTGCAAGAGGTGTTGGACAGCTGCGAGCGGCTGTTGGCCGCCCGGCCGGAAATCGAACTGCTCTCCGTACGTCGCCGTCTCTTCGGGCCGGACGACTGATCGGTATCCGTATCCCGCATCCCCCTACTGGGTGCCGGCCGGCCACCCGGCCACCCGGACGGCTCACAGGTAGGGTCGACACGTTGGCAGCACACCTCCGGAGGTGGCGACATGACGGACCCGGCCCGGGTACGCCGGCACGCTGAGCGCGTGCGCGAGCTGGTGGCTTCGGTGGTACGTACCCAGATCAAGGATCCGCGACTCGGAATGATCACGATCACCGACGCTCGGATCACCGCCGACCTGCGGGACGCGACGGTGTTCTACACGGTGCTCGGCGACGCCGCCGAGCAGGCGGGGACCAAGGCCGCGCTGGACAGCGCCAACGGCCTGCTCCGCAGCACCGTCGGCAAGGCGTTGGGCCTACGGCACTCGCCGACCCTGACTTTCGTCCTCGATGACGTGCAGGAACATGTCAAGCACATCGACGATCTCCTGGCCGCGGCACGCGACGCCGATGCCGAGGTGCAACGGCTGGCGGCTCGGGCCGAGTACGCCGGGGAAGCCCAGCCGTACCGGGTCGAGGTCGACGAGGAGGACGCGGCCGCGAACGATTCGGACGCCGACGATTCGGGGGACGCCGCCGGACGACCGGATCGGCACGCTGATGGGAAACGGCCATGATCAGCGTGCCGTCGCCCGCCAACCCGCTGGCCGAGCGGGCGTCGTCCACTCCGGGAGGTCCGACCGAGCAGGATCCGGGAGGTCCGACCGAGCAGGAATGGTCGGCGGCGGTGGCGGCGATCCGGGCGGCCGGTCCGACCGGACGGGTGTTGCTGATGTGCCACGTCCTACCCGACGGTGACGCGTTGGGCAGCATGCTCGGTTTCGGCCTGGCCCTGCGCCGAGGCAGCGAAGCGCGGATCCAGGCGACGTTCCCCGGCACCACTGACCTGCCTCCGTCGTTGCGCGAGATGCCCGGCCAGGAGTTGCTGGTCCCGGCCGACCGGGCCTGGACCGATCCGGATCTGGTGCTCTGTTTCGACGTGGCCAGTGACTCCCGACTCGGCCCGCTGGCGGGTCGGCTCGCCACGGCACCCTCGATCGTCGTCGACCACCACGCGTCCAACACCCGTTTCGGTCAGATCCACCTGGTGGATCCCCACGCGGCGGCGACCTCGGTGGTCGTCGAGGGCCTGCTCGACCGCCTCGGGTTCGGCGTGGACCAGCAGGTCGCCGAGTGTCTGTACATCGCGTTGGTGACCGACACCGGGTCGTTCCGGTTCGACATGACCACTCCGGCGGTGCATCAGATGGCTGCCCGATTGCTGGCGACCGGCATCCGGCCGGCAGACATTTCCCGGCGGCTGTTCGACAGCCGTCCGTTCGGCGCGGTTCAGTTGTTCGGCGAGGTCCTGCGGCGCGCCGTGCTCGAGCCGGATTCGGCCGGCGGCCGGGGGTTGGTCTGGACTTATGCCACTCTGGCCGATCTTGAGCGGTACGACCAGCAGCCTTATGTGCTGGAGGCGTTGATCGACTCGGTCCGCTGCACCATCGAGGCCGACATGGCCTGCGTGCTCAAGCAGGTCGGCGAGACGTCCTGGGCGGTGTCGATGCGCAGTAAGGGTGGCGTCGACGTGAGCCGGGTCGCGACGGCGCTTGGCGGCGGCGGTCACCGGCTGGCGGCCGGATTCACCGGTCAGGGTGAGGTCTCCGAGGTGATCGCGGCCATTCGCGCCGAGGTGCGGTAGCTCACCACTATCGCGACCCGGTCGGAATCCGGGACATCCCCGGGCCGGGTGCGCTTCACTGGGCGTCAATCGACGGCGACAATCAGATGATGGAACAGCCGTCTGAGATTGTCACGGACGTGCCGCGGGCGTGGGACCGACCGATGGTCTCGCTACCGGTCATCGCCGTGTTCGCCCTGTTGGGTGGCCAGCTTCCGTCCTTCTCGACCGCGGCCAATCTCTACTCGCTCGGTACCGGCGGCGTGCTGATCTGGCTCGGCCTGTCCCGTCGGGTACCTCGGCGGGCCACCCCGCGTCGCCTCGGGGACGGGGCGGTGTGGTGGATGGTGCCGGTGGCGATCTTCACCGTGTTCGAAGGAGCCACGTTCGCGCTGGGCTCGACCGACGATCTGCCGACGTTCTCCAAACTGGCGGATCCGGTTCTGGAGGGATGGCTGGCCCGCTCGGCCGCGTACTTCGCCTGGTTGGCGGCCTTCTGGGGGTTGGCCCGCCGATGAGTGTCAGTCGGATGGTGGTGATCAGCGGGTTCGCGGTGGCGCTGCTGCTGGTCGCGGTCTTGGAGGGCCTGGCCCGTCGGCCGGGCTCGCGGATCCCGACGCTCGGCGACGTCTGCGCTTACGTCATGCAGTACGAGGTGGGCAAGCTGCCGGTCGGTCGGATCGGCGTACTCGGGTTCTGGTGGTGGGTGGGCTGGCACTTCTTCGCCCGATGACGACTTCATCGATGAATACCTGTCCCGTATCGCGGGAATGGTGCGCAGGATGTGGACCTGAACGATAACTTGGGTGTGGTGCGGGCCACACCTGCCTGCCATGTGTCTGTCCGGTCGCGGCCCCGGTGATCCCGCAGGGCGTGCTGATCGCCGGTCGAATCTTCCGCTTGAGAAGGTCGTGTCGCCATGCCCAGTAAGCCCAAGACCGAGACCACCGACGAAGCGCGCGAGCAGGCGCGGCGCGCCCTGCAGACATCGATGGACACCCGCCAGTAGGCGGTCGGACGGCGTGGCGCCCTCGGTGGCTGCCGACGCCGTCGGCCCGCCCGGCCGGCCGCTTCCGTGGTGGTCGGAGTGCGGCGGTCGCGTCCCGTAAGTGACGTCGGCTATTGCGTCCCTTACATCTGGCCTGCCACCCTGGGCGTCGATGACGTCCAGTGGCACACCCCAACCGCCCTCGCCCCCGGTACCCGCCCGCCGGATCGCCGTACTCGCGATCCCCGCGCTGGTGGTGCTGGCGGCCGAACCGGTGTACGTACTCGTCGACACTGCCGTGGTCGGGCATCTCGGCGCGGTGCCGCTGGCCGCGGTCGCGGTCGGCGGGACGGTGATGTCCGTCGCCGCCTGGTTGGGTACAGCGGCGGCGTACGGCACCACCGGGCGGGCCGCCCGTAGATTCGGTGCCGGCGATCGCCAGGCCGCCCTCGCCGAAGGCGTCCAGGCATCCTGGTTGGCGCTGGTCGTCGGGATCGCGTTGGCCGTCGGCCTGCAGGCGCTGGCCGGTCCGATCACCGCCGCCCTGGCCGGCCCGCAGAGCCCGGCGGCCGACGCAGCCGCCGACTGGCTGCGGATCGCCGCGCTCGGGGCACCCGGGCTGCTGCTCGCCGCAGCGGGCAACGGGTGGATGCGCGGTGTCCAGGAGACCCGGCGCCCGGTGCGCTACGTCGTGGCCGCCAACGCGCTGTCCGCCGTACTCTGCCCGATCCTGGTCTACCCGGCCGGGCTCGGCCTGATCGGGTCCGCGATCGCCAACGTGATCGCCCAGACGCTGGGCGGGCTGCTGTTCGTCCGAGCGCTGGCCCGCGCCGGGGTCCCGCTGCGACCCCGGCCGGAACTCATCGCGGCGCACCTCACCGTCGGGCGTGACCTGCTGCTGCGGGGAGCCGCGTTCCAAGCCAGCTTCCTGTCCGCCACCGCCGTGGCGGCGCGTTACGGGACCGCCTCGGTGGCCGCCCACCAGATCGCCATCCAACTCTGGTTCTTCACCGCGCTGGCCATGGACGCGTTGGCCATCGCCGGTCAGTCGTTGGTCGGCGCCGCGCTCGGCGCCGGCGACGCCGCCGGCGCGCGGGCCCTCGCCCGTCGACTGGTGCTGCTCGGCCTGGCCAGCGGACTGGCCTTCGCGGCGGTGTTCGCCCTCGGCGCACCGGTGATCCCGAGCTGGTTCAGTCCAGATCCACAGGTACACGACCAGGCCATGATCGTCTGGCCGTGGTTCGTCGCCCTGCAACCGATCGCCGGCGTGGTCTTCGCCCTCGACGGGGTGTTCATCGGTGCCGGTGACCTGCGCTATCTGCGTAACCTGACCATCGCGGGGGCGCTCGGCGGGTTCCTTCCGGCGATCTGGATCGGATACGCGCTGCAGCTCGGCCTGACCGGGATCTGGGCCGGCCTGGGCGTGTTCATGGTGGTCCGCCTGGTCGGACTGCTGGCCCGGCTGCGGTCGTCGCGCTGGGCGGTGCTCGGCGTACCGGCGGTCCGGGCCTGACCAACGTCCCACCGGTCAGGCTCACCCCTGGTCAGGCTTGCCATGGCGGGCAGGACCGGACCTGATCATCGTGACGGCCGGCGCGTCTGGCAGGCTTGACCGTCGTGAGCACGCACGGACTGATCGTGGTCGACAAGCCCGCCGGTCTGACGTCGCACGACGTGGTGGCCCGCGTCCGACGGTTGGCCCGAACCCGCCGGGTCGGGCACGGTGGCACGCTCGACCCGATGGCGACCGGGGTCCTGGTCGTGGCGGTCAACCGGGCCACCAGACTGCTCACCTACGTCATCGGCGCCGCCAAGGACTACACCGCGACCATCCGGCTCGGCGAGACGACGGTGACCGACGACGCCGAAGGCGAGGTGACCGCCCGTACCCCGGCCGTCGGGCTGACCGAGGCGCGGATCCGGGCCGGGCTCGCCCGCCTGACCGGTGACATCGAACAGGTCCCGAGTGCGGTCAGCGCCATCAAGATCGACGGCCAGCGGGCGTACCGACGGGTCCGCGCCGGCGAGGAGGTCACGCTCGCCGCCCGCCGGGTGACGGTGTCCCGGCTGGAGGCGACCACCATCCACCCACTCGTCGGCGAGACCCTCGACGTCGAGGTCGAGGTCAGCTGCTCCTCGGGAACCTACATCCGGGCGATCGCCCGCGACCTCGGTGCCGCGCTCGGAGTCGGTGGCCACCTGACCGCGCTGCGCCGCACCGCGGTCGGCGGTTTCACCATCGCCGAGGCGCGCACCCTGGCGCAGCTGGAGGAGCAGTCGCCGGAGGTGGTGCGGCTGCCGATGGAGGCCGCGGCCGACCGGTTCCTGCCCCGCCGCGAGGTCGACGCCGACGAGGCCCGGGTGCTGTCGCACGGCGGTCCGCTGGCACCGGTCGGCCGATCCGGGCCGTACGCCGTGTTCGCCCCGGACGGGACGCTGCTCGCGGTGGTCTCCGAACGCGACGGTCGGGCCCGGGCCGAGATCGTGCTCGCCCCGGCGTGACAACATCGACCCCGGCCGCGAAACCGGGCGGGCCGGGTGCGATCCTGGCGGTACAGGCGGGAGGCGTGATGCAGCGGTGGCGGGGAGTGCAGGAGGCCGGCGGTTGGGGCCGATCAGTGGTCACGATCGGCGTGTTCGACGGCATCCACCGAGGACACCAGTCGATCATCGGCCACGCGGTCAAACGCGCCCGTGACCTCGGTATCCAATCGGTGGTGGTGACCTTCGACCCACATCCGGCGGAGGTGGTCCGCCCCGGCAGCCACCCCGCCGTACTCACCGGACCGGCGCGCAAGGCCGAGCTGATCGAGTCGCTGGGCGTCGACGCGCTCTGCGTCCTTCCGTTCACCGCCGAGTTCTCCCGGCTCACCCCGGAGCAGTTCGTGCACGATCTGCTGGTCGAGCATCTGCATGCCGCCCTTGTGGTGGTCGGGGAGAACTTCCGGTTCGGCCACCGGGCCACCGGCGACGTGGCGCTGCTGGAGCGCCTCGGGCGGACCTTCGGCTTCGCCGTCGAAGGCGCTGGCCTGGTCTCCGACGACGGGACGGTCTTCTCCTCGACGTACATCCGGTCATGTATCGACGCGGGCGACGTGACGGCCGCGACGGCGGCTCTCGGCCGCCCGCACCGGCTGGAAGGGGTGGTGGTACGCGGCGACCGGCGGGGCCGGGAGATCGGCTTCCCGACCGCGAACCTGCTCACCCCCCGCTACGCGGCGGTGCCGGCGGACGGGATCTACGCCGCCCGGCTGGTCCGCTCGGACGGCCCGGTGCGGCCCGACGGGCTCAGTGGGGGAGGGCCGGGGCTGCCCGCCGCCGCGTCGATCGGCACCAACCCGACCTTCGCCGGGCGGGACCGCCGGGTGGAGGCGTTCATCCTTGACTTCGACGGCGACATCTACGGTGAACAGGTGGCGATCGACTTCGTCGCCAGGCTGCGGGAGACCAGACGATACGACGGCGTCGCCCCGCTGGTCGCCCAGATGAACGAGGACGTGGCGCAGGTCCGTGCCGTCCTGGACGCCTGACCGCCGAACCTGGTCGCTGTCTCTGCTCAGGGTGGCCCCGATGCGTGGCACCGCCGCGCCGCGCCGACGCTCGGCCCGACGCGCGCCGTGGCCTTCCGGCCGCGTCCCGCGACCGGCTGGTAACCTGAACGGCGACGTCGGAGCACCGACGGTTCGTCTCGCGTGCCTGCACGACGCCGCGGGTGCGAGGCGAGGGACGACCCCCACACAGATCAGGGAGACAATGGCGCTCGATCAGGAAGCCAAGCGCAAGATCCGCGAGGAGTACGCGACCGCCGAGGCGGACACGGGTTCACCCGAGGTCCAGGTGGCCGTGCTCACCAAGCGGATCGCCGACCTCACCGGCCACCTCAAGGTCCACAAGCACGACCACCACAGCCGTCGTGGTCTGCTCCTGCTGGTCGGCCGGCGACGCCGGTTGCTCAACTACATGCAGAAGAAGGACATCAACCGCTACCGGTCGCTGATCGAGCGACTCGGCCTGCGGCGGTGACGTAACGGCGGGTCGGGGCCGACGGCCGCGACCCGCCGCACCACCACCCGACACCCGGGCCACCACGACCCCCCCTTCGAAAGGGAGCCGGTCAGCGTACCGGTCCTCGGTAGTGGCCCCCGGGCCAGCCGGCGTATCAGCCGGCTCCCCCGGGCGCTTCGATCGATGACCGGCCGGCTGGACAGCTCCCCGAGGTCGTGGGCCCACGACGCGTAAAGGAGCGCGACATCACCATGACCGACCAGAACACTCTCGGCGCCGAGCGCAGCACCGCAGTGATCGCCAACGGGTCCTTCGGCACCCGTGAGGTCACCTTCGCCACCGGGCGGCTGGCCCGCCAGGCCGCCGGCTCGGTCATCGCCCAACTGGGCGACACCGTGGTGCTCTCCGCCACCACGGCGAGCAAGCAACCCCGGGAACACTTCGACTTCTTCCCGCTCACCGTCGACGTCGAGGAGCGGATGTACGCCGCCGGGCGGATTCCCGGCTCGTTCTTCCGTCGCGAGGGCCGCCCCAGCGAAGAGGCGATCCTGACCTGCCGGCTGACCGACCGTCCGTTGCGTCCGTCGTTCGCCAAGGGCCTGCGTAACGAGGTGCAGGTGGTGGCCACCGTCCTGGCCCTGGACCCGGCTCACCCGTACGACGTGATCGCGATCAACGCGGCCTCGATGTCGACCAAGCTGTCCGGCCTGCCGTTCTCCGGCCCGATCGGGGCCACCCGGATCGCCCACGTCGACGGCGAGTGGGTCGCCTTCCCGACCCTGGAGGAGCTGGCCCGGGCCACCTTCGACATGGTGGTCGCCGGCCGTACCCTGCCCGACGGCGACGTCGCGATCATGATGGTCGAGGCCGAGGCCACTCCGCACGCGGTCGGTCTGATCGCGGCCGGCGCGACCGCCCCGACCGAGGAGGTCGTGGCGAGCGGACTGGAAGCCGCCAAGCCGACCATCCGCGAGCTGTGCCGGGCACAGAGCGAACTGGCGGCGGTGGCCGCCAAGCCGGTCGCCGACTTCCCGGTCTTCCTCGACTACGGCGACGACGTCTACGACGCGGTCGCCGCGGCGGGCCGTGACGAGGTCGCCGAGGCGCTCAAGATCGCTTCCAAGGCGGAGCGGGAGGACGCCCTCGACCGGATCAAGGACAAGGTCGCCGGCCAACTCGTCGAGCAGTTCGACGGCCGCGAGAAGGAGATTTCCGCCGCGTTCCGCTCGCTGACCAAGGCCGAGGTCCGGGCCCGGGTGCTCCGCGAACAGGTCCGCATCGACGGTCGCGGGCCGCGCGACATCCGGCCGCTGATCGCCGAGATCGGCGTCCTGCCCCGGGTGCACGGCTCGGCGTTGTTCGAGCGGGGCGAGACCCAGATCCTGGGGGTCAGCACGCTCAACATGCTCCGGCTGGAACAGACCCTGGACACCCTGTCGCCGGAGAAGTCCAAGCGCTACATGCACAACTACAACTTCCCGCCGTACTCCACCGGTGAGACCGGCCGGGTCGGCTCGCCCAAGCGGCGCGAGATCGGCCACGGCGCGCTGGCCGAGCGGGCCCTGGTGCCGGTGCTGCCGTCGCGGGAGGAATTCCCGTACGCGATCCGTCAGGTCTCCGAGGCGCTCGGCTCCAACGGTTCGACGAGCATGGGTTCGGTCTGCGCGTCGACCCTGTCGCTGCTGTCCGCCGGCGTCCCGCTGAAAGCCCCGGTGGCCGGCATCGCCATGGGGCTGATCTCCGACACGGTCGACGGGCAGACCCGCTACGTCACGTTGACCGACATTCTCGGCGCCGAGGACGCCTTCGGCGACATGGACTTCAAGGTCGCCGGTACGCCGGAGTTCGTCACCGCCCTGCAGTTGGACACCAAGCTCGACGGAATCCCGTCGGACGTGCTGGCGGGCGCCCTGCAGCAGGCCCGCGAGGCCCGGATGACCATCCTGGACGTGATGCGGCAGGCGATCGAGGCACCGGCCGCCATGTCCGAGCACGCGCCCCGGGTCACCACGGTGAAGATCCCGGTCGACAAGATCGGCATGGTGATCGGGCCGAAGGGCCAGACGATCAACGCGATCCAGGACGAGACCGGCGCGGACATCTCGATCGAGGACGACGGCACCATCTACGTCGGTGCCACCAACGGGCCGGCTGCGGAAGCCGCCGTCGAGCGGATCAACGCGATCGCCAACCCCACCCTGCCGAAGATCGGCGACAAGTTCCTCGGCACGGTGGTCAAGACGGCCGCCTTCGGCGCGTTCGTCTCACTGCTGCCCGGCCGCGACGGCCTGCTGCACATCTCCAAGGTCGGCGACGGCAAGCGGGTCGAGCGGGTCGAGGACTACCTCAACGTCGGCGACAAGGTCGAGGTCCAGATCGCCGACATCGACGCCCGAGGCAAGATCTACCTGGACAAGGTACGCCCGGAAGGCGCGGAACCGCCGGCGGCGGTCGACGGCGACGGTGCCGGGGAGCGCCCGGCCAGCCGGGACCGGGCCGACCGTGGCCCCCGTGACCGGGGTGACCGGGAGCGCGGCGAGCGCGGACCCAGCCGGGGCGACGGCGACGGTGGGGGCGAGCAGCGGCGGCGCCGTAACCGCCACAGCTGACCGGCTGACCGCCGTGGCACGGACCGATCGGGCGGCCGACCGGGCTCCGGCCCGGCCGGTCACCCGGACACTCACCGCTGACCCGTTGGGCGGCGCGGTACGCCGTACCGTGCTGCCCAACGGGCTGCGGGTGATCACCGAAGCGATTCCCGGAGTGCGCAGCGTCTCCTTCGGAGTGTGGGTCGGCGTCGGCTCCCGCGACGAGACCCCGGCCCGCTCCGGTGCGTCGCATTTCCTGGAACACCTGCTGTTCAAGGGCACCCGGCGGCGTACCGCCTGGGAGATCTCCTCGGCGATCGAGGCGGTCGGCGGCGAGACCAACGCCTTCACCGCCAAGGAGTACACCTGCTACTACGCCCGGGTGCTCGACGACGACCTGCCGATGGCCATCGACGTGATGTGCGACCTGGTGGCGAACTCGGTGATCGACCCGGCCGACGTGGAAACCGAGCGCGGCGTGATCCTCGAAGAGATCGCGATGCACGACGACGAGCCGGACGACGAGGTGCACGACCTGCTCGCCTCGGCCGTGTTCGGGCCGCATCCGCTCGGCCGGTTGATCTCCGGCACCGAGGCCACGATCTCCGCGCTCACCCGCCGGCAGATTCACGACTTCTACCGGCGCCGCTACACGCCGGGGTCGATGGTGATCGCCGCCGCCGGCAACCTGGACCATCGTCGGGTGGTGCGGCAGATCAGCCAGGCGCTGCGGGGCAGCCCTTTGGACCCCGACACCCCCGGACGTCCGGCGCCGGTGCGCCCGGACACCCCGGCGGTGCGGCCCCGGCCGCCGAAGGTCGTCCTGCGACACAAGGAGACCGAACAGGCCCACCTGGTGGTGGGCGGGGCGGGAATCAGCCGGCGCGACGACCGCCGGTTCGCTCTCGGGGTGCTCAACAACGTGCTCGGCGGCGGCATGTCCAGCCGGCTGTTCCAGGAGATCCGGGAGCGGCGAGGGCTGGCCTACTCGGTCTACTCCTACGCCAGCCAGTACGCCGACGGTGGGGCGTTCGCCGTCTACGCCGGATGCGCCCCGGGCAAGGTCGACGAGGTGCTGGAACTGGTCCGGTCCGAGCTGGCCGCGATCGCCCGCGACGGCGTCACCGCCGACGAGCTGGCCCGGGGCAAGGGGATGAGTCGCGGGGGGTACGTGTTGGGCTTGGAGGACACCGGATCGCGGATGGGACGGCTGGCCAAGGGTGAACTGCTCCACGGTGGTCAGTTGACCGTCGACCAGTTGCTGGCCCGGGTGGCGGCGGTCACCCGTGCGGAGGTCGACGCCGTCGCGGCCGACCTGCTCACCCGGCCGATGTCGCTGGCGGTGATCGGGCCGGTGGAGTCCGCCGCGCTGACCGTCCGACGACCGGTGGGACCTATCGTCCGACAGCCGGTGGGATAGGTTGTGCCGGTGAGTGAGGATCAGGCGAAAACGGGGCAGACGTCGGGCCGGTCGGCAGACGAACCGATCAAGGTCGGGGTCTTCGGCGCTCGTGGCCGGATGGGGGTGGAGGTCTGTCGGGCGGTTGACGCCGCCGACGACCTCGAACTGGTCGCGGCGGTCGACCAGGGCGACGGGCGGTCCGCCGTCTCGGCCGCCGGCGCGGAGGTGGTCGTCGACTTCACCACCCCGGACGTGGTGATGGACAACCTACGGTGGTGCGTGGACCAGGGCGTCAACGCGGTGGTCGGCACTAGCGGCTTCACCGAACAGCGGCTGGACCAGGTGCGGACCTGGCTGGCCGACCGGCCGGCGGTCGGCGCGGTGGTCGCGCCGAACTTCGGCATCGGCGCGGTGCTGATGATGCAGTTCGCCGCCCGCGCGGCCCGGTACTTCGAGTCGGTCGAGATCATCGAGCAGCACCACCCGCACAAGGTGGACGCGCCCAGCGGCACCGCCACCCATACGGCGCGCGTCGTCGCCGCCGCCCGCAAGGCCGCCGGCCTTGCCGCCATGCCGGACGCGACCACCGGCGAGGTGCCGGGTGCGCGCGGTGCCGACCTCGACGGGGTACGGGTGCACTCGGTGCGTGCCGCCGGACTGGTGGCCCACCAGGAGGTGCTCTTCGGCACGCTCGGGGAGACGCTGACCCTGCGGCACGACTCGTACGACCGGGTCTCGTTCATGCCGGGTGTGCTGCTGGCTGTCCGCGCGGTGACCCGGCGGCCGGGTCTGACCGTCGGCCTGGACGCGTTGCTCGACTGACGGCGAGTCCCTGCCTCGGCCGCCCAGGCGGTCAGCGGTGGGTGGCTCAGCCTGCGTTGGGTATCTCGGTCGGCGGTGGATGCAGCAGTCGGCGGTGGATGCAGCAGTCGGCGGTGGATGCAGCAGTCGGCGGTGGATGCAGCAGTCGGCGGTGGGTGCCTCAGTCGGCGGGCGGGATCGCGACGTGCAGCCGTAGCTGTTCGACGAGCAGGTCGGACACATCCAGCGCGCGGGTCGCGCCGTCGGGCTCCCACCCCGCCGAGCCGAGGAACTTCCGGGTCGCCGGGTCGCCCTCGTAGGCCCAGGCCACGGCGGTGTCGAAGCCGTCGGTGCGCCACAGGTCGACGGCGGCGGCGAGCAGCCGGCTGCCGTGGCCCCGGCGACCCCAGCGCGGCTCGACCAGCAGGTCGGTCACCGCGGCGACCCGATCGCCCCAGGCGGCCTGGCTCTCGTCCGGAGCGAGCGCCTGTTCGTCGGGTGGACCGGAGGCGATGAAGCCGACCAGATACGATTGTTCGGCCTGCTCGACGGCGACCAGCACCCGGTGCCGGTCCGATGGCGGGCTGGTGACGGCGGCGTTCCACCGCTCGGCCAGCCACGCCTCGTCCAGCTGATCCAGCACCTGCCGGGGCAGCAGCCGCCGGTAGGCGGTCCGCCAGGTGCTGAGCTGGATGCGGGCGATCTCCGCAGCGTCGCCCGTACGGGCAGGACGGACATATCCGAGCGCCATGACTGGTCAGCGTACGGACAAGGGGGCGGGCATGCCGCAGCGGGCCGCCGGGCGTACCGGCCGGCAGGTGGCCGTCCTGGTCGGCTTGGCGGTGGTCGTCGCCGGGTTCCTCGCCGTCGCCGCCGAACGGCACGGCTTCTTCGACCTCAAGGTCTACTACGGCGCGATGTGGCACTGGGTGCGGGCCGACGGCGAACTCTACGATCACATGAAGCCGTTCAGCCAGTACGGCTTCACCTATCCGCCGTTCGCGGCGCTGACCATGGCGCCGATGGCGTTTCTGCCCTGGCACGGCGCGATTGTGGTGAGCGTGACGCTCGCCGTGCTCACCAGTGCGCTGGTCCTGTGGTGGCTGGTCGATCCGGTCGCCCGCCGGGAAGGCTGGACCCGCTGGTTCGCCTTCGGGGTTGCCGCCTGCCTGGTCGCCGCGTACGAGCCGATGCGCGAGACGGTCAACTTCGGCCAGGTCAACACCGTGCTGCTGGTCTTGGTGGCGGCGGACCTGTTGTGGCTGGTCGCGGCCCGGTCGCCGGTGCCGGCGCGGTGGAAGCGGTTCGCCGGGGTCGGCGTCGGCCTGGCCACGGCGATCAAACTGACCCCGGGCATCTTCATCGTCTATCTGCTGGTCACCCGACGCTTCCGGGCGGCGGTCACCGCCGCCGCCACGGCTGCCGTGGCGACCCTGTTCGCCGCCGCGGTCGCGCCGGACGCGTCGCGGGAGTTCTGGACCCAGGCGTTGTGGAACACCGACCGGGTGGGTTCGCTGGACTTCGTCTCCAACCAGTCGCTGCGCGGCGTCGTGGCCCGGCTGGATCCGCTGCACCCCAGCACGGTGGCCTGGCTTCTCCTGGTGCTCGCCGTTCTCGCCTGGTGGGCGTGGCGGGCCAGGGCCGCCGTGGCCACCGGGGACGAGACCACCGGGTTGGCGCTGACCGCCGTGGTGGGCTGTCTGGTCAGCCCGGTGACCTGGGTACACCACCTGGTCTGGCTGATTCCCGGGCTGATCCTGCTGGTCGACAGCGGGCTGGCCGCCGCGTCGGGTAGCCGCCGGCGACGGTTGCTGCTCGGCTTCGCCACGGTCGGTTACCTGGTGCTGATCAGCCGACTGGTCTGGCTGTGGCGTAACTCCGACGCCAGCGGCCCGCTGGGGTTCCTGGGCGCCAACGCGTACGTCTGGGTGAGCCTCGCGCTGCTTCTCGCGCTACCGGTCCGGCGGCTGCCCGGCGCGGGCCGGTGGCCGCTGGCCGCGCGGTCGGCCCGGCTCGGCTCAGCCGGGCTCGGCGACGAGCCGGCCACCGTCGAGCCGGGCCTGGTACCGCAACTCGGTGAGGTCGACCGGAGCCTGTCCCGCTAGCCGAGGGACCTGGTAGACGCTGCGTTCACCGTCCGGCCGCAGCCCGGCCCGTTCGTAGAAGCGTCGGCCGCGCTGGTTGCCCGCCAGCACCCACAGCCGTACCGGACCCCAGCCCAGCGCGGCGAGACCGGCGACCGACGCGGCGAGCAGTTCCCGGCCGACGCCGTCGCCCCAGTGAGCCGGGTCGACGTACATGGTCACGATCTCGCCGTACGTCGGGTCGAGTTGGTCGCGGTCCTGATCGATCCGGTAGGGGCCGAAGGTGCTGAAGCCGACGATCCGGTTGTCCCGGACGGCGACGACGGTGCGGAACGGGTGGTCCGGATCCGCGGTACCGGTGTCGCGGCGGCGCTGGGCCCAGGCGGCGACGTTGAGCCGGTCGAGGACGTCCGCCGGGATGAGGCCGGCGTATCCGGCCCGCCAGGCCCGGACGTGGACGGTGGCGATCGCCTCGGCGTCCTCCAGTGTCTCCTGCCTGATTTGTCGCACAGAACCGTTGTAGCGGTAGCGGCGCGGCGGGTCCAGCGTGCGGCGCCGGGTGTCGGGATCCGGCCGTGTCCGGCGTGCTGTCGTACCGTGCTGTCGTACCCGTGGATTAGGTTTCGTGGACGATGACCGCCCTCGACAGTCTCTCCCTCGCCCAGGCCCGCCGGATCGCGCTGGCCGCCCAGGGTTTCGCCGACCCGGCGCCGACCGGCGTGCCGACCCGACGACACCTGCGTCGGGTTCTGGACCGGGTCGGGTTGATCCAGATCGACTCGGTCAACGTCCTGCGGCGTGCCCACTATCTGCCGCTCTACAGCCGGCTCGGACCCTATCCGACGACCCTGCTGGACCGCGCCGCCAGTCAGGCGCCACGGGAGCTGTTCGAATACTGGGGCCACGAGGCGTCGCTGATCCCGGTCGATCGGCACCCGGCACTGCGCTGGCGGATGGCGCAGGCCCGCAGCGACGCCTGGGGCGGGATGCGTCGGATCGCCGTCGAGCAACCCGACCTGGTCGCCTGGGTACGCGACGAGGTCCGCGCCAACGGGCCGCTGACCGCCGCCGAGATCGAGCAGGACGTGCCCCGGCCGACCGGCAACTGGGGCTGGAACTGGTCGGCGGTGAAGACCGCCCTGGAGTACCTGTTCTGGTCTGGCGAGGTCACCGCGGCCCGGCGGACCAGTTCGTTCGCCCGGTGCTACGACGTGCCCGAGCGGGTGCTGCCGCCAGCGGTCCTGGCCGCGCCGACGCCCAGCCCGGAGCAGGCGTACCGGGAACTCGTCGAGATCGCGGCCCGGTCGCTGGGCGTCGCTTCCGAACCCGAGCTGCGGGACTACTTCCGGCTGCCGGCGGCAGCGGTTCGCCCGGTCGTGGCCGACCTGGTCGCCGAAGGGGCGCTCCGGCCGGTCCGGGTGCAGCACTGGCGCCAGCCGGCCTACCTGCACGCGTCCGCGCGGTTGCCGCGCTGGATCCGGGCCAACACGCTGGTCAGCCCCTTCGACCCACTGGTGTGGGAGCGGGCCCGCACCGAGCGGCTGTTCGGCCTGCGGTACCGCATCGAGATCTACGTCCCGGCACCCCAGCGGGTGTACGGCTACTACGTGCTGCCGTTCCTGCAAGGTGATCAGTTGACCGCGCTGGTCGATCTCAAGGCCGACCGCCAGGCGGGGGTGTTGCGGGTCCCGGCGGTCTGGGCAGCGCCGGACGGTGCCGCCGATCCGGGGCGGACCGCGTCGGCGTTGGCGCAGGAGCTGATCCGGCTGGCGGGCTGGCTGGGCCTGTCCGGGGTGGCCGTCCCGGTCGCCGGCGACCTCGCCGGGCCGGTCGCTGCGGCGCTCACCGTGCACGGCTAGCCGCCCTGGCGCGGTCGGGCAGACACCGGTCGGGGCGGGCGGAGGGCCGCCGGGGCCGGGGCGACCGAGCCTCGCCGGTGTACGGTGAGACGATCGGCGCCGAGGAAGGGGACCGCAGCGATGGTGAGCACCGACAGCGGGGCCGATGGTCGTACCACGATCGAAGGCTCGACGGTGTCGTCGCCGGATCCTGGGCCCGACCGGCACCAGCACACCGAGTCGCATCCCGCCCACGACCCGTACCTGTCGACGCCGCCGCAGGCGTACCCGCCGGTCGCCGAACCGGATCGGCTGACGAGGATGGTCAACCGGCTCTGGGCGAAGTCGCCGGTGTGGTTGGCACCGTTGGCGGTGCTGGGCTGTATCGGTGCCGCCGCTGGCTACACAGTGCTCACCGATCCCACCACCAGCACCGCCGAGGCCGCGCCGACCTGCCTACTCAAGTTGACCACCGGGCTGGACTGCCCGGGGTGCGGCGGCACGCGCGCCGCCTGGTACCTGCTCAACGGTGACCTGGGCGCGGCGGCACGTCACCACCTGCTCTTCGTTTTCGCGGTGCCGTTCCTGCTCTACATCTATGTGGCCTGGGCAGGTCAACACATGTTCCGTTGGCGGTTGCCCCAGCTGCGGATCACCCCCCGGGTGGTGGGGTGGTCGCTGGGCATCTGGATGGCCTTCTCGGTGCTGCGTAACCTGCCCTGGGCTCCGTTCAGCTGGTTTTACGTCTGAGGCCGGGGCTTCTACGTCTGCGGCCGGGCCTCGTCCGGCGTTTCCGCTGGCCTGCCGGTTTCCGTTGGCGTGCCGGTTTCCGTTGGCGTGCCGGTTTCGGCTGACGTGCCGGTCGCCGGTGCAGTGACCCAGTCGACCAGTTGCACGACGACGCCGTTGGGATCGCGTACCTGGAACGCCCGCTCGCCCCATTCCTCGACGGTCAGCGGCATGGTGATCGGCACTCCTTCGGCCCGCAGCCGGGCCAGTTCGCCGTCGAGGTCGGTGACCTCGAAGGCGAGGATCAGTCCCTGGGCGTGGTCGTCACGCTGGTCCGCCGGCAGGGTCGGCAGCCCTCGCCGGAGGAAGATCACGTTCATGCCGATGTCGTCGCGGGTGAGCGACGCGAAGCCGTCGGCCGACATCACTTCGTGGAAGCCGAAGTGTGTGACCAGGAAGCCGCTGGAAGCGGCGACGTCGTCGACGTTCAGTGACACCGCACACGCGGTCACGTTCATGGCACCTCCCGGGAGCGCTAACCCCTTACAGTGTAAACAGATCATCCGGGATCGTCGGTGTCCGCGCGGTCCCGGTCGCCGGTCCGGGCGGTCCGGCCGTTTGCCTGCGGATGTCGACGCCAACTAAAGTCCGAGGAATGCCGGAGATCGTGTCGCCGCAGGTCAAGCTGATCGCCTGGACCCACTTCGAAGCCCCGGACGACCTCGACTGGTCCACCGACGCCGAGGGCGGTCAGGCGCTCGCCGAGTTCGCCGGTCGGGCCTGCTACCAGTCGTGGCGCAAACCCAACCCGGCGACCGCCACCAACGCCGGTTACCTGCGCCACATTCTCGACAGCGGTCACCTGTCGGTGCTCGAGCACGGCAGCGTCACCTTCTACTTCACCGGGGTGTCCCGCTCGCTCACCCACGAGCTCATCCGCCACCGGCACTTCTCCTACTCGCAGTTGTCCCAGCGGTACGTGCCCGAGCGGGACGCCGCGATGGTCGAGCCGGTGGTGATCGCCGAGGACCCCGAGCTGCACAAACGGTTCGTCGCCGCGGCCGAGGCCAGTGTGCGGGCGTACACCGAACTCCTCGAAGGGCTGGAACAGCGCTTCGCCGACGTGGCCAACCCCACCCTGCGGCGCAAGCAGGCCCGTCAGGCGGCCCGGGCGGTGCTGCCCAACGCGACCGAGACCCGGATCGTGGTCACCGGCAACTACCGGGCCTGGCGGCACTTCATCGGCATGCGCGCCACCGAACACGCCGACGTCGAGATCCGGGAGCTCGCTGTCGAGTGTCTGCAGCAGCTGCAGCGGGTCGCGCCGAACGTCTTCGCCGACTTCGTCATCGACCGGCTGGCCGACGGTAGCGAGGTCGCGGCCAGCCCGTACACCCGGCAAGGGGAGTAGATCTCGCGCTCGCGCAGGAGCGCCGAAACGACCGCGCGCCGGTCCGATAGGTTGTCGGTATGACGCAGCACCACCTCGCCGACCCCGGCGCCGGGGCGCCGGGCCCGTTCGGGCGGCTTCTCACCGCCATGGTCACCCCGATGACCAGCGACGGATCGCTCGACCTCGACGGTGCCGCCCGGCTGGCCAGCTACCTGGTCGACGACCAGGCCAACGACGCGCTGGTGATCAGCGGCACCACCGGCGAGTCGCCGACCACGACGGACGCGGAGAAGGAACGACTGCTCCGCGTGGTGGTGGAAGCGGTCGGCGACCGCGCGCAGGTGGTTGCCGGTGTCGGCACCAACGACACCCGACACACCATCGAGTTGGCGGTCGCCGCCGAGAAGGCCGGCGCCCACGGGCTGCTGGTGGTGACGCCCTACTACAACAAGCCGCCACAGGCCGGGCTGATCCGTCACTTCACCGCCGTGGCGGACGCCAGCGGACTACCTGTCATGGCGTACGACATCCCGCACCGCACCGGTGTGGCGCTGGCGACCGAGACACTGGTCCGGCTGGCCGAGCACCCCCGCGTCGTCGCGGTCAAGGACGCCAAGGGCGACCTGGTCGCCACCTCCTGGGTGACCAGCCGGACCGACCTTGCCTTCTACAGTGGTGACGACGCGCTCACTCTGCCTATGCTGGCGATCGGCGCGGTCGGTCTGGTCGGCACCTCCACCCACCTGACCGGCGCGGCGACCAAGCGGATGATCGAGGCCTATGCCGCCGGCGACACGGCGACGGCGGTGGCCCTGCATCGCAAGCTGCTACCGCTGTTCACCGGGATCTTCCGCTGCCCGGGCACGATCCTGGTCAAGGCCGCGCTCGCCGTACGCGGCCTGCCCGCCGGCCCGGTCCGGTCGCCGCTGGTCGCCGCCACCGACGCCGAACTGGACCAGCTGCGTATCGACTGCGCCGACGCCGGACTGGAGCTGCGATGAGTCAGGCCCACGCCGAAATGGACCTCCCACCGGAGCTGCCGCCGGGCGGCCTGCGGATCATTCCGCTCGGTGGCCTCGGTGCCATCGGGCGCAATATGACGGTCTTCGAGTTCGACGGCAAGTTGCTGATCGTCGATTGTGGTGTTCTCTTTCCCGACGTCGAGCAGCCCGGGGTCGACCTGATCCTGCCGGACTTCACCCCCATTCTGGACCGGCTGGCCGATGTCCAGGCGATCGTGCTGACCCACGGCCACGAGGATCACATCGGAGCCGTGCCGTACCTGCTCGCCCACAAGCCGGACATCCCGCTGGTGGGTTCGCAGTTCACCCTCGCGCTGGTCGAGGCGAAGCTGGCCGAGCGGCGGATCGAGCCCTACACCCTGACCGTACGGGAAGGCCAGCGGGAACGGATCGGACCGTTCGAGTGCGAATTCTTCGCGGTCAACCATTCCATCCCGGACGCGATGGCGGTCGCCATCCGGACCGCAGCCGGTCTGGTCCTGCACACCGGTGATTTCAAGATGGACCAGTTGCCGCTGGACGGGCGGATCACCGACCTGGCCGGCTTCGCCCGGCTCGGCGCCGAAGGCGTCGACCTACTGCTGTCGGACTCGACCAACGCCGAGATCCCGGGCTTCGTCACCCCGGAGCGTGACATCGGTCCGGTGCTCGACTCGATCTTCGGCAAGGCCAGAGGCCGGATCATCGTGGCGAGTTTCGCCTCGCACGTGCACCGGGTGCAGCAGGTGCTGGACTCCGCGTACGAGTACGACCGCAAGGTGGCCCTGATCGGCCGCTCGATGGTCCGCAACATGGGCATCGCCCGGGATTTGGGTCTGCTGCGTATCCCGGGCGGGCTGGTGGTCGGGCTCGACGAGGCCACCACCCTGCCGCCGGACCGGATCGTGCTGATGTCCACCGGTTCACAGGGCGAGCCGATGAGCGCGCTGGGGCGGATGGCGACCGGCGACCACCGGCACATCACGGTCGAACCCGGTGACACCGTGGTCCTGGCCAGCTCGCTGGTGCCCGGCAACGAGACTTCCGTCTACCGGGTGATCAACAAGCTGTCCCGGGCCGGCGCCACCGTCATCCACAAGGACGTGGCCAAGGTGCACGTCTCCGGGCACGCGCCCGCCGGTGAGCTGCTCTACCTGCTCAACGTGGTCCGGCCGAGCAACCTGCTGCCGGTGCACGGGGAGTGGCGGCACCTGCGCGCCCACGCCCGACTGGGCATCGAGTCGGGCCTCGACCCGCAGCGCGTGGTGCTCTGCGAGGACGGCGACGTGGTCGATCTGGTCGACGGCCACGCCCAGCTCGTCGGGCACGTGCGGAGTCGCTACGTCTACGTCGACGGGTTGGCCGTCGGCGACGTCGGCGAGTCGCTGCTGACCGAGCGGCGGATCCTCGGCGACGGCGGGTTCATCGCCGCCACCGTCGTGGTCGACTCGGTGACCGGCAAGGTGGTCGGTGGCCCGGCCATCTCGGCCAAGGGCTTCTCCGAGGATCCGGAGGCGTTCAACGCCGTCACACCGTTGATCACCGAGGCGCTCGGTCGGGCCGCCGCCGACGGGATCACCGATCCGCATCAGCTCCAGCAGATCGTCCGTCGGGTGGTCGGGCGGTGGGTCAACGACGCGTACCGGCGCCGGCCGATGATCGTCCCGACCGTGGTGGAGGTCTGAAGACGCGCCTGTCGTCGCGGGGCTGACCGGCCGGCCGGGCCGGCGGGCATACTGGTGACCCAGTCACCCACCGGCCCGCGGAGGATTCCGTGCGTGACGGTACCGGCATCGGACAGTCCCCGGCGGTGGCGCGCCGCCGACTCCGGCTCGCGCTGCGTCGGGCCCGGGAATCGGCTGGCCTCACCCAGAGCCGGGTCGCCGAGTCACTGGACTGGTCGGTGTCCAAGGTCAACCGGATCGAGAAGGGTGACGTCACGGTCTCCACCACCGACCTGCGGGCGTTGCTGGATCTGTACGGGGTGACCGACAGTGACCGCGCTGATGGGCTAGTGCGCGATGCCCGTACCTCGCGGCGCCGCGGTTGGTGGGACGAACCCCGATACCGGGACCATCTCACCCCGGCCATGTTGCAACTGCTGCAGCTGGAGAGCGAAGCCAGCGCGATCCGGGTGTTCCAGCCGACGCTGATCCCCGGCATCCTGCAGACCCGCGAGTACGGCGAGTTCGTGCTCAACTTCTGGCGTAGCGAACTGCCCGAGGCCGATCGGACGCTGCGGCTGGAGGCCCGGTTACGCCGACGCCGGCAGGTGCTGGACCGGCCGGATCCGCCGGTCTTCCAGCTGGTGCTGGACGAGTCCGTGCTGTGGCGCACCATCGGCGGGCCGCGCGTCATGGCCGGCCAGTTCGCCCAGCTGCTGCGGGCGATGCGTCGGCCCAACGTACGGGTCCGGATCGTTCCGTTCGCCGACGCGGCGATCATGGCGATGCTCGCGCCGTTCACGCTGCTCGACTTCGATGCCGACGACACGGCGTTGCTCTACCGGGAGGGCATCCTGGTGGACGAGGTCGTCCACGCCGCGCACCGCGTCGACCGGCATCGCGGCTATTTCGCGCACATCTGGCGGGCCGCGCACGACGAGGCCACCTCTGGCCGGCTGATCGCCGAACGGTCCGCCGTCCTGACCGCCATGACCCGCTCCTGACCGCCGTGTATCCGGTCTGACCTGATGGACCGCGCGTATCGCGGGCCCGGTGCGCGGCGTTGAGCCGGGCAGGAGGGGCCGGGCGGGCAGGGAAACGATAGGGGTGGTGCGAAATGGCGTTGCGATGGCGGCGCAGCGGCCGGTGTGACACCAACGCGTGCGTGGAGGTCGCCGTGACAGCGTCCGGAGGCGTCGTGCTGCGCGACTCGGCGCGGGCCGACGGCCCGTACCTGCGGTTCGGTTCGACCAGCTGGCGCGGCTTCGTGCGGACCGTGTCGGCCGGGGGGTTCGCCGACGGAGAGCCGGGTGATCCGCCTGGAGCCCTCGGCGGCTGACCGCCCCGTGCGGTGGGCAGGCGCCCACCCGCCACGGCACACGGATCGGTGAGTACGCGTACCCAGTCCGTGCCGGCCGCCGCGACCTACGCTGGCGGTGGGGAGGTACCGCGATGGGCTATCAACTACTGACCACCGTCATCCTCGTACTGCACTTCGGGTTCCTGGCGTACCTGGCGGTCGGTGGCTTCCTGGCCTGGCGCTGGCCACGGACCATCTGGCTGCATTTACTCGCCGCCGGCTGGGGCGTGTTGGTCGTCGCCGCCAACCTGACCTGCCCGCTGACCGCCGCCGAGCACTGGGCCCGACGGCGGTCCGGGCAGGTCGGTTTCGACGAGGGCTTCGTCGACCGCTACCTGGCCGACGTCATCTATCCCGAGCAGTACGCCTGGCTGGCCCGGCTGGTGCTGGCCCTGGTCGTCGCCGTCTCCTGGGTCGGTGTGCTCAGGGCAGCCCGGCGACGGCATCCCCGAAGCTCGCTCCGGTGGCGATCGTCGCATTGACCAGCGCGGCGAGTTGCGCGCCGCTGACCCCGTGTTCCAGGTCGGTGCTGACGTCCCCGGCGAGGATCAGTTCACCGTCGCCGTTGTCGTGAACGTAGACCTTCGGCAGCAGCCGGTCGTGGTTCCACGCGTTGCAGAACTGGTACGCCTCGGTCAGCCGGTCCACCGGCAACCGCCGCTGCGCCATCACCCGGGCGTGCAGGATCTCGCGCTGCTCGCCGAGCCGCTCGAACTGGATGACCGCCTGACCCCACTTGCCGCCGACCACCCCGTCGTCGTCGACGAAGTAGCGGTCACCGCGTTCGTTGAGGGCGGCGGTGATCCCCTCCAGGGTCAGTGGCGCGACCAGGTCGAGCATGCCGTCGGCCGGCAGTTCCACGCTGGCGTACGGGTCGCGGTCCGGCTCGTCCGGGGGCAGTTCGACGCCGTCGGTCAGCGGTACGGCCGTCAGCCAGGCGTCGATCCGGGCCGACTGGTGGCCGGTGCCGTTACGGGTGTCGAAGCGGGCGGCCGACTCCCGCGCCGTGGCGGCCAGGTCGGCGCCGAGTACGGCCACGGTGACGTCGGCGGCGGGCCGGTCCCCGTACTCCGGACGGTGGATGGTGCGCTCGCCGCCGCCGGCTTCGGCGGCCAGCCGGCAGACCAGCGCCCCGGCCGCCGCGAACTCCATCGCCGAGGCGTCGTCGTAGGGCCGGTCGAGCCACTCCAGATGCTCGGCGAGGATGTCCAGCCCCCGGTCGAGGTGCCCGGTCAGCGCACAGAACCGCAGGTGCTCGGCCAGGTACGGGAAAGCTTCCCGCTCGTACCGGTGCCGCCGGTAGGCCCGCACGTGTGCCTGGGCGGCCTCGGCGTACCGGCCCAGCCGCAGGTACGGCGTGATGACCGTCACCAGCGCCTTCTCCGGCTGCTCGGTGCAGCCCAGCGCGCCGTTGAGCACCGGCTCGACGATGGTCGACGCCTCCTCCCACTCGCCCCACCCGGCGAGCAGTTCGGCCTGACGGGACGGGTCGCAGCCGGCGCAGTCGCTGTTCTCGTCCCGGGGGGCGGTCCGCCAGCGGTCCAGCCAGTGCCGGGCCTGCTCGATGTCCCCGATGTGATCGGCGATCTTGCAGCGCAGGTTGTAGACGGCCTGCAGGCTCTGCCCGCTTGCCTGGAACCGGCGCTGCATGTCGTCGAGCGCGGCCTGGGTGTGTGCGAGCCCTACCCGTGGGGTGCTCCGCAGCGTGGCCACCGCCCACTTGTGATACCAGCGCAACAGCTCGGCGTCCCACGGTTCGAAAAGCTCCGGGTGGCGGTCGAAGGTGTTCAGGCACCAGCCGAACGCCGGCAGCATCCGCCACCGTTCAGTGTGGTGGTTGAACGTCTCGATCAGCGCCATCCGGGCGTCGAAGCCGGTCCGGACCTCGCCCGCCGCGTCGGCGTGGACGATGATTCGCTCCAGTTCGGCGATCTTGCCGTCGCCATCGGGGAGGTCGGTCGCCTCCTCCAGCGCGTGGGTCAGCTCGTCGGGGGTCATCGGGACTCCTCGGGGGTGCCCGGTCCGGTCACCGGGGGATCGCTGAACGCCCGGTCCAGCAGGGCCAGGAAGGATCGGTTGAGGGCGGCGCTGTCCACCGCCCGCAGTGGATGGTGCCCGGCCAGCAGGGCCTGGCCGTACAGGGCCTCCACGGCGTGGCGCAGGGCCGGGCCCGGCTGGTGGCCGGCGAGCCGGCGCACCAGCGGGTGCCGCCAGTTGAACACCAGTTCGGGACGGTGGTCGACGTCGACGTCGTCGAACGCCGACAGCACGTCGGACCACAACTCGTCGGAACCTTCCCGCCCGCGCCGTACGCTGTCCTGCTCGCGCGCGGCCTGACCGACGACGTACAGCGCCGGTACGGTCACCGGGTCGAACTGACGCAGTTGCGGCACACAGTCCAACTCGGCCAGCACCGCGCGGGCGGTCGCCAGGAACCCGGCGGCGCTGGCGAGTTGGCCGGGGGAGAGGGTCTCCAGCCGGGCGGCGAGCTCACCGGGGTCGAGCCGGCGGGCCCGGATCGTCGGGTCCAGCCGGGGCAGCCGCTGCAAAATCTCGGCGTCGTAGGCGTAACCGGCGTTGACGATCGGCGTTCCGGCGGCGGAGGCGATGGCGGCCAGCGAACGGAATTCGTCGACCGTCTCCACGTACCGGATCATCGCCAGGTGCTGACGGAAGGTGCGCAGCGGCATCATCCCCCGGCTGGTCTCGAAGGGCAGCCACGCGTCGACGAGCCGGAGCATCTCGTCGTCGCGGACGGCCAATGCCTTGACTCCGAGGTGATGCACCCGCAGGAAGGCGGCCAGCCGATCCGGCCGGCTGACCGACAGGTCGAGCAGCCAGCCCCGGATCTGCTCGCCGAGGCTCTGCCGGACGGTGCTGAGCAGGTCGTCCTCGTAGAGGGCCTCGCGGCTGGCGGTCGGGCGCAGCACCGAGGTGTCGACGACGCAGCGGACGAAGAACGCCCACTCGGGCAGCAGTTTGCTGGCGTCGTCGCTGAGCAGCATCCGTTTGAGGTAGACCCGGTGCCCGCCCTGACCGACGGTGGACGCGGAGGGCAGCACGAAGCCCACGCCGACCAGTCCGGCCTCCGGCACCCGCAGGTCGATGACGTCCATCGGACGGGCGCCGAGCACTGTCGCGCCGTAGTCGAGCAGGGCGTCCCGGCGTACCTCGGGGTCGTCGTGCGCGACCTCCCACGGCGCGCGGGGTTCGGTCAGCGCGACCGGCTCCGCGTCGGGCCGGGTCAGCAGCACCGGTACGTCGAGCAGGTGGGCGTAGCCACGAACAAGGTCGCGGACCTGGTCGGCGGTCAGCCAGTGTGTGGTGTCGGACCGGGGCCGCAGGGTGACCGTGGTGCCGATCTCGTCCCGGGCGGTGTCGTCCACCGTGGTCGTGTAGCGCCCGTCGGCGTAGCCGGTCCAGCGCACCGCCGGGCCGCCGCGCGCGGAGCGGGAGACCACCTCCACGGCGTCGGCGACCATGAAGCAGGAGAGCAGGCCGATGCCGAACTGGCCGAGGAAATCCTGCCGGGCGA
Source organism: Solwaraspora sp. WMMD406 (assembly GCF_029626025.1). Taxonomy (NCBI): domain Bacteria; kingdom Bacillati; phylum Actinomycetota; class Actinomycetes; order Micromonosporales; family Micromonosporaceae; genus Solwaraspora; species Solwaraspora sp. WMMD406. The sequence continues at coordinate 5,396,647 of NZ_JARUBF010000001.1, read as the reverse complement.
AGCCCAGCTCGTCGCGCTTGGACGTGCGCCCGACGCTGGCCAGGAACGTGTGTACCTCGGTGTCGGTCAACCCGATGCCGTCGTCGTGCACCCGCAGCCCGCCGTCCACCAGCGGCTCGATCCGTACCCCGGCCGTGGACCACCCGGGTTCGAACTCCCGGCGCGCGGTGATCGCGTCGGTGGCGTTCTGCACCAGTTCCCGGGCGAAGACCCGTGGGCTGGCGTACAGGTGGTGGCTGAGCAGGTCGACGATGCCGCGCAGGTCGACCTGGAACCGGTGTTCCATGGCGGTCACGGCGCCAACTCGGCCGCGGCGTCGGAGAACTGGCAGCCGGTGGAGATGCCGCAGCTGACCAGCTGGTCGAGCTGCGCCGGGGTGACGCCCCGTTCGAGGTCGGCGATGACCTCGCCACAGACCCGGACGCTGCCGTCGTCGTTGACGTGGACGAACGTCTTGGGCCAGAGCCGGTCGTGGTTCCACGCGTTGCAGAACGCGTACAGGGTGGGCACGTCGTCGATGGTGAACTGGACGGCCGCGATGGTGCGTACCCGCAGCAGTTCACCGGCGGGGCCCAACCGGGAGAAGAAGATCACGTTGTCGTTCCACCGTCCGACCAGGTCGCCGTCGGGATCGGTCTGATACTGGTAACCCCGTGCTTCGAGCGCCTCGGCGATCAGGTCGATGGTCAGTGGCCGGAGCAACTGCATCTCGCCGACGCCGGCGGGTGCGTTGGTCAGGTCGTCGAAGTCCGGCGGGGGCATCGATTGTTCCCTTCGGCGGGTGCGGTCCGGCGGCGGTGGCCGGACGTCGGTGCGGTAGCGGGTCGTCTGGACATCTGGACTTCTACGTGGCCCGGCCGCACCGGTGTTCGAAGCGCTCCGATCAGGCGTGCGGTATCCGGTGCGCGGCGTGCGCGGTCCGGTTCGTCGACACCCGGGCAGCGGGTGACGGCGGGACCGGAATGGGATCGTGGCACAACGATGCCAGCGACTGGGACGCGGACACGGTCGGAAAAGGCGAGGATTTGTACGGCGGCGGGGTTACGGTGTGACTCTATGGCGGGCCGGACCTCTCAGGCGAGTCGGCGGCGTGGCGGGTCGACGACCCGGGGCGCCACGACGAGTCGTGCCCGGCAACCGGTCCGTAAGCGGCCGGCGGCGCGTCGGCGTCCGGCCCGCACCTCCCCGGCCGTACTGGTCGGTCGGGCGATCGGGGCCTCCTGGATGGGGCTGGCCTCCGGCGTGGGATGGGCGGTACGCGCTGCCGGTCGTCGGGCGGCGACCGCCCGGGAGCTGGGTCCGGAGCACCGCCGTGACGGTGCCGGCCTGTTCGTGCTCGGGCTGGCGATCCTCACCGCGATGGCGGTCTGGTTCGCGGCGGCCGGCCCGTTCGGTGCCCGCATCGCCGACACCCTGCGCCTGTTCCTCGGGGCGATCTCCGTCGCCGTGCCGCTGTTGCTGCTGATCGGCGCGGTGCGGTTGATGCGCGAGCCGCCCGGCGAACCGGAGCCACGCGGGCGGGGCCTGGTCGGCTGGTCGGCGATGCTGGTCGGCACGGCCGGCCTGCTGCACGTCGGGCAGCGCCCCACCGACGACGTGCAGCGTGACTTCGCCGGCGGGCTGATCGGCCTCGGCGTCGGCGAGGTGTTGCACCGTACGGTCAGCTACTGGGTCGGCGTACCGCTGCTGATCCTGTTGTTGATCTTCGGTCTGCTGGTGGTGACCGCCACTCCGATCAACAAGATCCCGGAACGGCTGGGGCTGCTCGCCGGGGTGATCACCGGCCGGCCGGGCGACGGCGACGACAGCGGGCGTGCCGACGACCCGGACGCCGACGCGGCCGGCTCCGACGACGCCGACTCCGACCAGCCGCGCCGCCGCCCGGCGCGGCGCCGGCAGGCCAGCCGTACGGCCGACGTGGCACCGGCACCGGCCAGCGGGGACGCCGACGTGGGCCTGGACGGCCTGCTCGACCTGCAGGAGACCATGGAGCTGGCGGGCAAGCCGGGTCGGCCGGTGCCGGCCAAGGTGCCGTCCAGCCGCAAGCCCCCCGAACCGCCGGAACACTCGCCGGTGCCGACCCGGGCGGAGCAGTTGGCCATCACCGGGCTGGCCGGGGACTACTCCCTGCCGCCTGCCAAGTTGCTGCGCACCGGCCCGCCCGCCAAGACCCGCAGCAAGGCCAACGACGAGGTGATCGCCGCCCTGCAGGGGGTGTTCGAACAGTTCGACGTGGACGCGGCGGTCACCGGGTTCACCCGAGGTCCGACGGTAACCCGCTACGAGGTCGAACTCGGCCACGGGGTGAAGGTCGAGCGGATCACCCAGCTGTCGCGCAACATCGCGTACGCGGTGAAGTCTCCCGACGTCCGGATCCTCAGCCCGATCCCGGGCAAGAGCGCGGTGGGCGTGGAGATTCCGAACACCGACCGGGAGGACGTCGCTCTCGGTGACGTGTTGCGCTCCCGGGCGGCCGGTGCCGACCACCATCCGATGCTGGTCGCCCTCGGCAAGGACATCGAGGGCGGCTACGTGGTGGCCAACCTGGCCAAGATGCCGCACATCCTGATCGCCGGGGCCACCGGTGCCGGCAAGTCCTCCTGCCTGAACTCGCTGCTGATCTCGATCCTGACCCGGGCCACCCCGGACGAGGTGCGGCTGCTGCTGATCGACCCGAAACGGGTCGAGATGACCGGCTACGAAGGCATCCCGCACCTGGTCACCCCGATCGTCACCAACCCCAAGAAGGCGGCCGAGTCGCTGGACTGGGTGGTCCGCGAGATGGACATGCGCTACGACGACCTGGCCGCCAACGGGGTACGCCACATCGACGACTACAACCGTAAGGTCCGGGCTGGCGAGATCACGGCACCGCCGGGCAGCGAGCGGGAGATCCGGCCGTACCCGTACCTGCTGGTGATCGTCGACGAGTTGGCCGACCTGATGATGGTCGCGCCGCGCGACGTCGAGGACTCGGTGGTCCGGATCACCCAGCTGGCCCGGGCCGCCGGGATCCACCTGGTGCTGGCGACCCAGCGGCCCTCGGTCGACGTGGTCACCGGCCTGATCAAGGCCAACGTGCCGTCCCGGCTGGCGTTCGCGACGTCGTCGCTGTCCGACTCGCGGGTCATCCTCGACCAGCCGGGCGCGGAGAAGCTGATCGGCCGGGGCGACGGATTGTTCCTGCCGATGGGGGCGTCCAAACCGTTGCGGATTCAGGGCGCCTGGGTGAGCGAGAAGGAGATCGACGACATCGTCTCCTTCTGCAAGAAGCAGCGGGAGCCGGAGTTCCGCCCGGACGTGCTGACCACCGCCCAGGACAACAAGAAGAAGATCGACGAGGACATCGGCGACGACCTCGACCTGTTGGTGCAGGCGATCGAGCTGGTGGTGACCTCGCAGTTCGGGTCGACGTCGATGCTGCAGCGCAAACTGCGGGTCGGTTTCGCCAAGGCCGGCCGGTTGATGGACCTGATGGAGACCAGGGGGATCGTCGGGCCGTCCGAAGGCTCGAAGGCCCGCGACGTTCTCGTCAAACCGGACGAACTGGCTGACGCCCTGGCCAGCCTGCGTGGTGCCGAGGCCAGTTGACGTGTTGCCCCGCCCGGTTCGGGTGCTACCGGGATTCGACCACGCCGGCCGGCCCGGTGAACCGCCCGGTGAACCGCCCGGTGAACCGCCCACGGTGCGATCTCCGGACCGACCGGTACCCTCGGGAGGTGTCTGCGTTCGTGCCCACCCCACCCCCGCCGCCCGATCGCCGGGTCGCGCTGCTCACCCTCGGCTGTGCCCGTAACGAGGTCGACTCGGAGGAGTTGGCGGCCCGCTTGGACGCCGACGGCTGGCAGGTGAGCACCGATGCCGAAGGCGCCGACGTCGTCCTGGTCAACACCTGCGGCTTCGTCGAAAAGGCCAAACAGGATTCGGTACAGACGTTGCTGGCCGCCGCCGACACCGGCGCCAAGGTGGTCGCCACCGGCTGCATGGCCGAGCGGTACGGCCGTGAGCTGGCCGACCACCTGCCGGAAGCCCAGGCCGTGCTCGGCTTCGACGACTATCCCGACATCTCGGATCGGTTGTCCGCGGTGTTGGCGGGGGAGCGACTCACGGCGCACACCCCGCAGGACCGCCGCAAGCTGCTGCCGTTGACTCCGGTCGCCCGGCAGGAGCGCTCGGTGGTGGTACCGGGCCACGCGATCGTCGACGAGCGCACGCCGGCCCATCTGCGGGCGGTGCTCCGCCGTCGCCTCGACGACGGCCCGGTGGCCTCGCTCAAACTGGCCAGCGGATGTGACCGCCGGTGCGCGTTCTGCGCCATCCCGGCGTTTCGCGGGGCGTTCGTCTCGCGTACCCCGGACGAGCTTCTCGCCGAAGCCGAGTGGCTGGCCGGCACCGGCGTCCGCGAGTTGGTCCTGGTGAGCGAGAACTCCACCTCGTACGGCAAGGATCTCGGCGACCCGCGACTGCTGGAGAAGCTGCTGCCGCAGCTCGCCGCGATCGACGGCCTGGTGCGCGTTCGGGTGAGCTACCTGCAGCCGGCGGAGACCCGCCCCGGCCTGATCGAGGCGATCGCCACCACCGAGAAGGTCGCGCCGTACTTCGACCTGTCGTTCCAGCACGCCAGCGAGCCGGTGTTGCGCCGGATGCGCCGGTTCGGTTCGACCGAGCGGTTCCTCGAGCTGCTCGCCGCCGCCCGGGCGTTGGCCCCCGAGGCCGGGGCGCGGAGCAACTTCATCGTCGGCTTCCCCGGCGAGACCCGCGGCGACGTCGACGAACTGGTCCGCTTCCTGACGGCCGCCCGGCTGGACGCGATCGGGGTGTTCGACTACAGCGACGAGGACGGTACCGAAGCGGCGGGACTGCCGGGCAAGGTCCGGCCCGCCACCATCAAACGCCGGTACGACCGGCTCAGCGCCCTGGCCGACGAACTGTGCGCCCAGCGCGCCGAGGAACGGCTCGGCAGCAGCGTGGAGGTACTGGTCGACGCGGTGGACGACGCCGGCGTGGTCGAGGGCCGCGCCGCCCACCAGGCTCCCGAGGTGGACGGATCGACCACCCTGGTCTCCGGGGCGGCACCCGGTGGCTCGGTCGACCCGCGTGGTCTGCGCCCCGGTGACCTGGTCCGGGCCACGGTCACCGGCACCGAGGGCGTGGACCTGATCGCGGTCCCCGTCGAACTGCTGTCTTCAGCGTCCGGCCCGGCGTCTTCTCCGACGGCGCTCTCCGCCGGGGTCAGGTGACCTCGATGACCGAGTCGGGTGCGTCCGCCGGTACGAGTGCCGTCTCGACGGCGGTGCCGGTGGTGAACGCCGCGAACGCCCTCACTGGTTTGCGCATGGTGATGGTGCCGGTCTTCGTGGTGTTCGTGCTGTTGTCGCAGATGACGCATCCGGGCTGGCGGATCGCCGCCTGCGTCACGTTCGCGCTCGCCTCGGCGACCGATCTGGTCGACGGCTGGATCGCTCGCCGTTACGCCATGGTCACCTCGTTCGGCAAGGTGGCCGACCCGATCGCGGACAAGGCGCTGACCGGCACGGCGCTGGTGCTGCTCTCCTGGTACGACGTGCTGCCCTGGTGGGTGACGGCGGTGATCCTGGTCCGGGAGTTCGGCATCACCGCGATCCGGTTCTGGGTGATGCGCCACGGCGTGATCGCCGCCAGCCGTGGCGGCAAAGCCAAGACGTTGCTGCAGGTCCTGGCGATCGTGTGGTACCTGTGGCCGTTTCCGCCGCTGCTCGCCGTCGTCGGCCCGTGGATCATGGGGGCGGCGGTGGCGGTCACTGTGGCCACCGGTCTCGACTACGTCGTGCGGGCGCTGCGGCTACGTCGTCGGGCCGGGTCGGGGAGCGGCTGACCCGATGGCGCAAGATCATGACCCAGGTCCAACCCATGAAACGCCGCTGCCAGCACCGGACGGCGAGCGATCCGCCGCCGATCTCCGTATCGACCGGCCCAACTCGGGCAGCCCGGCGGCCTCCGTGGTCCATGTCCTCGCCGACCGCGGCGAGACTCTCGCCGTGGTCGAGTCGCTCACCGGCGGTTTGCTGGCGGCCGCCCTGGTCGACGTCGCCGGCGCGAGTCAGGTGTTCCGTGGCGGCCTGGTGGTCTACGCCACCGAGCTCAAGGCGTCACTGGCCGACGTCCCGCCGGACCTGCTGGCCGAACGCGGACCGGTCGATCCGGACGTGGCGACCGCCATGGCGGTCGGGGGACGCCGCCGATGCGGCGCCGACTGGGCCCTGGCCACCACCGGTGTCGCGGGCCCGCAGCCGCAGGGGGGAGCACCGGTCGGCCGGGTGTACGTCGCCGTCGCCGGTCCGGCCGGCACCGAGGTCCAGCGGCTCGATCTGAGCGGCGGACGGGACGCGATCCGGGCGACCAGCGTCACGGCGGCCCTACGACTACTCACCCTGCGGGCGCGGGCGACGGCCGGAGCCGGCTGAGGGGATATACGTTGCCATTCCGGCGGTTTCAGGTTGCGATCGCTAAATCACCCGCCGGGGTGGGATGTCGATCGGGGGCATACCGGATAAGGTTGCGGGAAGCCTCCGGCACTCGCCGGCCGGTCCCGATCAGGGGGAGGTGCGATGGTCCTGCTTCGCCGCGTCATCGGTGACGCGCTGCGTGCCCGCCGGCAGGGGCAACGCCGGACCCTGCGGGAGGTCTCCACCGCAGCCAACGTGAGCCTCGGATACCTCTCCGAGATCGAGCGCGGCCAGAAGGAGGCCTCCAGCGAGTTGCTGGCCTCGATCTGTGACGCGCTGGGCGCCCAGTTGTCCGAGTTGCTGCGGGACGTCAGCCGTACGGTGGAGTCCGCCGAGCGGATGCAGGGCCTGTTGGTCGCGGTCCCCGGACAACCGGTCGACCCGGAACACCGAGTGGTGCCGCACCCCGTCACCGAGCCCGCCGACGCCGCGAGCGATCCCCGGCGTACGAGCGATCCCCGGCGTACGAGCGATGAACCGGCGCGGTCGGCGCTCGACTCTCGTCGAGACGGTGCCGAGCGGGGCGAGTCGACGGTGCACCAGGTGACCTCCGACGGCGGTGTCACCGTCTCGGTCCGCCACGACTCGCCGCTCAAGGCCACCTTGCGGACCACCCGTCGGGTGACCAACGCCGGTGGGCGTGACCGCGACGTCATCTACGCCGCGTGAGTGGATATCGCACCCAGCGTGCCGTGGACGGGGGGCTCGACGGGGACTTCCCCGTGCCGTGCCCAGCCCGTGAACTCGGCCATTAGGGTGAGTCCCCGAGGCGTACCTCGTGAATTCGGGACCGACGCCCCATGACGCGGTGGCGTCCGCCTGAGACGATGGTATGGGTGCGCCGCACCACTGCCCGGGTCCGACCCCAGGTGGTCAGACCGTAAGCGCCGATAGTGAGGGGATACCGCGGAGATGGCGAACCCGTTTGTCAAGGGTTGGCGCTACTTGATGGCGCTCTTTGGCGCCAAGATAGATGAGCACGCTGATCCCAAGGTGCAGATCCAGCAGGCGATCGAGGACGCACAGCGCCAACACCAGGCACTCGTCCAGCAGGCCGCCGCCGTGATCGGCAACCAGCGTCAGCTGGAGATGAAGCTGTCCCGGCAGATGAGCGAGGTCGAGCGGCTGCAGGGCATGGCCCGCCAGGCGCTGGTGCTGGCGGACAAGGCCCGTTCCGCCGGTGACGAGGCAGAGGCCACCAAGTACGAGCAGACCGCCCAGACCCTCGCCACCCAGTTGGTCTCCGGCGAACAGTCGATGGAGGATCTCAAGACCCTGCACGACCAGTCGCTGGCCGCCGCCGCCCAGGCCCGTCAGGCGGTGGAGAACAACCAGATGATCCTGCAGCAGAAGCTCGCCGAGCGCACCAAGCTGCTCAGCCAGCTGGAGCAGGCCAAGATGCAGGAGACCGTGGCCGCGTCGCTGGAGTCGATGTCGGCGCTTGCCGCGCCGAAGAACACCCCCTCGCTCGACGAGGTCCGGGACAAGATCGAGCAGCGGTACGCCACCGCCATGGGCCGGGCCGAACTGGCCGGCAACTCGGTCGAGGGCCGGATGCTCGAGGTCCAGAAGTCGTCGCTCGACCTGGCCGGCAACTCCCGACTCGAACAGATCCGGGCGAGCATGGCCGGAGAGAAGCTCGCCGGACAGGACACGTCTCCCGCGGTGGGCTCCACCGCGCCGACGGCCGACACCGCGAGCGTGGCACGGCTCGATCAACTGCGTGCGTCGATGGCCCAGGAGAAGAACACCGGGGACGCCAGCGCCGCCAGCTGATCGTGGCTGGCGGGCGGCGCTGACCCCGCCGGGGAGGAGCACAGGTGGCAGACGAACGGGCCCGCTACTTCCGGAGGCTGCGTAAGCTGCGCCGCTCCGCCCGCCGCTGGAGCGTCCTCGCCGCCGGATTCGGCGGTGCCACGGCCGTTCTGGTGCCGTACGCCGGCGTCAGCCCGGTCGACGCCATCTGGGCGGCGGTCGCGGGCGGTAGCACCGCGTTGGCCTTCTGGCGCTGGTCGGACCTGCGGGCGATCGCCGCGCAGCCGGCACCACCGGCGCCGGATCCGGCGATCGCCGCCGAACAGACCCGGCTGCGGCTGGTCGCCACCGTGGAACGCTCCCCGGTCGGCCGGGCGGCCCTCGGCGAAGTACGCCGGCAGCAGGCCAGGTTCGCGCTGCGCGGCTCGGCGGCGGCTGGCCTGTGGACCCGCCTGGACCGGGCCGAGACGACCTTGACCGGCCTCGCCGGCCGGTTGACCGGACCCGGCGAGCCCGCCCTGCTGGAAGCCGCCGTGGCCGAGCGGAGCCTGCGCGACCTCGCACACCGGGTCGCCAGCGTCGAGAAAGCGCTCCGGCTGGCCCCCGACGACGCCGCCCTGACCCATTCGCACCGGGTGCTGGTCGAGCAGCTGGAAGCGGGCGTCGTCGCGTACGAAGGACTCGTCGCCGCGGCGGCGAACTACGTCGCCGAGGACGGCCGGGCTGTGCACGAGCACCCGTCGGTGTCCCGTCTCACCGAGGCGGGTGACCTGCTGCGGGGGGTCGCCGCAGGTCTGGCCGAGCTGCGCCAGGACCACGGTCCGGCTGGCAGAGCGGGCACCAGTACGTGATCCGGCCGGACGCGTCGGACGTACGGATCGGGGTGCCACATCGACGGCAGGGCCGACCAGCCCTGCCGTACACGTAGGTCGGCTCCCGGGGAAGGCCGGTCACGCTGCGGCGGGTCCGGCCCCGATTGGCCCGGAGCAGCCGGTGCGCCAGCCCCACCAACGCCGGTAGGTCCCGGACTGCGGCGACCGGGGTCCCGGGCGCGAGACCGCGCAGGAACAGCAGCTCGCAGGCGTACACGTTGCCGATCCCGGCCAGGTTGCGTTGATCGCGGAGAGCGTCTTCGATCGAGGTGTCCGGCTGACCCCGTAGTCGGCGGACCGCCTCCTCGGCGTTCCAGTCCTCCCCGAGCAGATCCGGTCCGAGATGCCCGGTCAGGTCCGCCTCCCGTGCGCTGTCCACCAGTGCCAGATCGTGCAGGTGGTAGCCGACCGCCACGGTCCGCGCCGTACGCAGCACCACTCTGACGAGGTGGGCCGGCTGATCGCTCCACCGCTGCCCGTTGCGGTACGTTCGCCAGCTGCCGTCCATCCGCAGATGGGAGTGCAGTGTCAATCGGCGGTGACCGTCGGGCGCGGCCAAGCGCAGCAGCAGGTGCTTTCCCCGGCTGGCGCAGTCCAGGACGGTCCAGCCGGCGAGATCCGTGGTGGCCAGCGTCGGCACTCGGAAGTCGGTCCCGGTCAGCCGCGATCCGGCGAGCTCTGTCCGCAGCTGTCGAGCGGTGTTCCACACGGTGTCGCCTTCGGGCACCGGTCCATCCTGCTACGGAACGCGAGCCCGCCGCAGCCGGAACGACCCGGCCGGGGTGGCGCACATCGCCGCCCCGGCCGGGTCGTCCGTACGACTCAGTATCGTCGCCGGAACACGGCGAACGTGGCGCCCGCGCCGAGGACCAACGCGCCGGCGAGGACCACCCAGACAGCTGTCGAACTGACTCCGGTGCCCAGCTCGGCGTTGGCCGCGACGGCGGCGAACAGGCTGTCGTCCGGCGGAGCAGGCATCGCCACCGGCGGAAGCTCGCCGTAGCGCACCAGCCCGGTGCTCTCCAACAGGGACATGTGGGTCATCACGAAGCCGTTGGCGTCCTGGGCGAGCTGGCGGACCACGTCGTTGCGGGTGCTGGCGCGCACCGCGCCGATGACCGGGAAGATGTTGCCGTGCGCCGCGCGGAGCCGGTCGACGAAGATCCGGTCGAACCGGGCGCCCTCGGACCGTTTCATCTCGTCCACCCAGCCCTGTTGGGTCGCGGTGGGGTCGGTGGGCAGCTCCACTCCCAGCTGATTCGCGGCTTCCACCACGAGCAGATCCAGCTCGATGTGCTGAGCGGCGATCTCCGCGCCGACCTCGCGTACCCGCTGACTGCTGCCCTTTTCCGCTGCCAGCTGGCCGGCCGGGATCTCCCACAGTCCGGCCAGCCGGACGCCGTTGAGCAGGGCGATGTCGGCGGCACCGAGTTGGGTCGCGCCAGAGGGCTGCGCCAGCGCGACACCAGGCAGCGCGAGCAGGCCGGCGACGAGCCCCACCAGGACCGCTGTCAGCCGGCGCGGGGTGTGTGCCGCAGATCGTGCCCGGGCCATAGTGCTCAACCTCCGAGTAGGGCGATAGCGGATCGTATGATCGAGAAGAACGTTATGTCGAATACCTCTTACCGTCAATGCTCCTGGTACGGAAAACGCAAGACTTGAGCCACATTTAATGCTCTGCTGTGGCTAATCTGACTCAACTCCCTGGCATCCGCCGCCCATCCACCGTTCGGATGATGTCGGTGGTTCAAGGTCCAGTTCACAGGGTTGGTCACATGGTGCGAATGTTGCACCCAGGACTGGCTGTGCGGCGTCGTGCGGGTAGCGACCGGCTCACGGTGTTCCGACACGGTAGCAGAATGCCAACCTATTGTTGACCCGGAGAAACGGGGAAATGCGCTACGGGTACTCGTCGGGTCGCGGCGAGCGCACCATGTCCGCGTATCTGCGGTGGCTGGCGCCATAGATGGCGAAGTTGAGCCGAGCATGGGAGAGGCTGAGATCACCATTCGGTCCGTCGCGCACCACCTCGGCGTCCTGGTCGCCCTGGCCGTCGTCGGTCCAGAAGCAGACGGGGCAGGTGATGCATCCGGTCCGGTAACCACAGCAAGGACATCTGTCGACGGAGTGCGGGCCCACCCGCTAAGCCTTCCACAGTGAGATTTCACGCGTGTGCCCGAGGTGGTCGGTCCCGGCTGGTCACGTACGGCAGGCTTCCCGTCGACCAGGAGCGACCGTCCACCGTCCACACCGGTCGGCCCGGCCAGCGCCGGCACGCTGGACTCGACCAGCATGGACGCGGGACGGATCTGTTCCCCGAGCAGTTACGACAGTCGTAGGCCGCGTGGTGTGGCGCGGAATCCCGCCGCCGCCAACGCCGAGTGCAGTGGCGACTCGCGTACCGGCGCGCCGTCCGCCCGTTCCACCGAGATCGGGCCGAGCGCGCCGGAGGTGACCGTGGCGGCCAAGGCACGCGCCGCCGCCGCGAGAACGGTGTCGTCGTCGGTGAAACACAGCAGACTGCGGCCGCCCCGCTCGACATAGAGTGCCAGTTCCCCGGAGACCAGTACGACCAGTGCTCCTGCTTTGCGTCCGGGCCGGTGCCCGGCCACCTGTCCGTCGCCGGCGTCCAGGGCCCGTTCCGGCCAGCTCAGCGCGGCGCCGTACGGGTTGGCCGGGTCGGTCGCCGCCAGGACCAGCGGCCGGATGGCCGCCCGGCCCGCCCCGGGCGCGCCCCGCCGGTCCGCGTGCGCTCCGGCCGCCTCCACCCCGGATGCGTGCGCTCCGGTCGCCTCCACCCCGGATGCGTGCGTGCCGGCCGCGTGCGTTCCGGCCGCCTCCACCCTGGCCGCCGGCTGCCGCACCGTGTTCGCCGGATCTGGCCCGGTCCGGTCCGTGCCGAGCAACGGAGCGAGTTCCCGCAACCGTTCCACCGCAGCGGGTACGGCGAACTGGGCGGCACCGAGTCCGTCGACGAAGTAGCCGCGCCGGGCCGCGCCCCGTTCCTCCATCGCCGCCAGCACCGGATAGACCGCCGCGAACCCACCGGGCTGCCCCTCGGCGACGACGGCACCGCGGGTCAGTACCCCGTACCGTTCCAACAGAACCTCGGCCGCGACGGCGCAGCGGCGGGTCGGATCCGGATCCGGCGCGGGTAGCCGGGACCAGCGTCCCACCAGGGTCGGCGGTGCGCCCTGCGCGCCCAGGATCGCCCGCCCCGGGCGGCGGTGCCGGACCCGGGGCGGAGCCGGCCGGATCCGACGGGTGCCTGCCGACCCGAGGACGGCCCGCAGCGGGGCGAGGGTGTCGTTGGTCAACCAGCCGGCCCAGACCAGCTCCCAGAGCGCGGTCTCCAGTCGCGGCACCCGATCGTCGGCAGTCGGTGTCGATGCCGTTGCCCATGCCGCGGTCGACGTCGTTGCCGACGTCATGGCCGACGAGCCGGCCCGCTCGGCGAGCTGGCGGAAGAACAGCGCGGAACCGTCGGCCAACGCGTCGAGGATCGCTTCGTGTACGGCGGTCAGCGGCAACGCGGGATCCGGTGGTGGCAGCAGCAGCGGGGCGGTTTCGGCGAATACGAGCCGGATCCAGCCGTCACCTCCGCTGGCGGTGCCGCACCCCGCCCAGAGCACCTCGCCGGTGGCGCAGAGTTCGTCGAGTTGGGCGGGGGCGTAGTCGCTGACCCGGGCCGGCAGGATCAGCCGTTCGAGGGTGGAGGCCGGCACCGCGACACCCTGCAACTGGTCGACGGCCTCGGCCACGCCGTCGACGCCGCGACCGGGCCGGACGATCTGCTGCCAGTGCGGCAGGAACCGGGCCAGAGTGGTGGCCGGCACCGGCTCGATCTCGCGGCGTAGCGCGGCCAGCGAACGCCGACGCAGCAGCCGCAGCACCTCGGCGTCGCACCATTCGGTGCCCGTACGGTCCGCGGTGAACTCGCCCGCGACGACACCACGGGTGGTGGCCAGCCGGCGCAGGGTCTGCTCCACCACGAATCCACCGAGACCGAACCGGGCCGCGCAGTCCGCCGCGTCGAACGGCCCGTGGGTACGGGCGTACCGGGCGACCAGGTCCGCCAGCGGATCCGCGACCGGGGCGAGGTGTGCCTCGGCGACGCCGACCGGCAGCGCCACGCCGAGCGCGTCGCGCATCCGGGCGGCGTCCTCGACGGCTATCCACCGGTCCTGGCCGGCGATCCGTACCCGGATGGCTCGGCGCGACCGCGCCAGCTCGTCGATCCATCGTGGATCGACCGATCGTTCGGCCAGCTCGGCGTCGCTGAGATCGCCCAGGATCCGCAGCATCTCGGCGACGTCCTCGGCGTCGCGGGGCTGGCGGTGTCCGCCGAGCCACCGCAGTTGCCGGTCGGTCTCGGTCAGCACCGCCGGGTCGAGTAGTTCGCGCAACTCGATCCGGCCGAGGAGTTCGCCCAACAGGGTCGAGTCGAGGGTCAGCGCGGCGGCCCGCCGTTCGGCCAGCGGCACGTCCCCTTCGTACAGGAAGGCGCCGACGTAGCCGAAGAGCAGGGACCGGGCGAACGGGGAAGGCCTGGGGGTCTCCACCTCGACGAGCCGGGTCCGTCGCGCGTCCAGGTCCCGCATCAGCGTCACCAGCGCCGGCATGTCGAACACGTCCCGTAGGCACTCGCGGGCGGTCTCCAGCGTGATCGGGAAGTCGGGGAACTGCCGGGCGACGTCGAGCAGCTGGGCCGCGCGTTGCCGCTGCTGCCACAGCGGCTGCCGACGGCGGGGGTCGCGGCGGGGCAGCAGCAGCGCCCGCGCGGCGCATTCGCGGAACCGGGCGGCGAACAGGGCGGAACCGCCGACACACTCCTCGACGACCCGACCGATCTCGTCGGCGTCGAACGCGACCAGGTCGGCTCCGGGTGGGGAGTCCACCATCTCCGGTAGGCGGATGACGATGCCGTCGTCGCCGGGCATGACCTGGGCGTCGACGCCGTACCGCTCGGTGAGCCGTTGGCCGATCGCCAGCGCCCACGGCCCGTTGACCCTGGCCCCGAAGACGCTGTGCACCACCAGTCGCCAGTCGCCCAGCTCGTCGTGGAAGCGCTCGACGACGATGGTCCGGTCGTCGGGGAGCGCGCGGGTGGCGGAGCGCTGCTCGGCGACGTAGCGCACCAGGTTGTCGGCGGCCCAGTCGTCCAGCCCGGTCGAGCGCAGTGCGGTCCGCGCCGCCTGCGGTTCCTGGCGGGCCAGGGCCCGTAGTCGGGCTCCGAGGGCCCGGCCGAGCTCGACCGGCCGGCCCGGTTGGTCGCCTTTCCAGAACGGCATCCGGGCGGGCTGGCCGGCGGCGGGGGAGACCAGCACCCGGTCCGGGGTGATCTCTTCGATCCGCCAGGAGGTGGCACCGAGCAGGAACACGTCACCGACTCGGGACTCGTAGACCATCTCCTCGTCGAGCTCGCCCACCCGGGCGGCACGTTCGGCACCGGCGAGGAAGACCCCGAACAGTCCTCGGTCGGGGATCGTGCCGCCGCTGGTGACGGCGAGGCGTTGCGCGCCGGGCCGGCCGGTGAGCAGGTCGGTGCCGCGATCCCAGACCAGGCGGGGACGGAGTTCGGCGAACGCGGTCGACGGGTATCGGCCGGAGAGCATGTCCAGTACCGCGTGCAGGGCGGACTCCGGCAGTTCGGCGAAGGGCGCGGCGCGGCGCACGAGGTCCGCCAGGTCGTCGACCCGCCAGGTGTCGAGTGCCACCATCGCGACGATCTGCTGGGCGAGGACGTCCAGCGGGTTGCGTGGCGGGTGCAGTTCCTCGATTTCCGCCGCCGCCATCCGCTCGGTGACCACCGCGCAGGACAGCAGGTCGCCACGGTGTTTGGGCAGGATCACGCCTCGGGACAGGGCGCCGACCTGGTGCCCGGCCCGGCCGATGCGCTGCAGGCCGGCGGCGACGCTCGGCGGCGCCTCGATCTGCACGACCAGGTCGACCGCGCCCATGTCGATGCCGAGCTCCAGACTGGACGTGGCGACGACCGCCGGCAGCTGTCCGGATTTCAGCGCTTCTTCGATCTGTTGGCGTTCGACGCGGGACACACTGCCGTGATGGGCTCGGGCGACCACCGCCGGCACCCCTCGGGCCGCCCCGGACTGCGCCATGATCTCCGCCGGTTGCCGGCTGCCGAACCCGCCGCGCGGCCGACCCCACTCGTCACGCTCCGCGTCTGTCCCGGCCCCGGAGCCGTCGGTACGGCGATCGGCGGCCAGTTCGTTGAGCCGGGCGCAGAGCCGTTCGGCCGACCGCCGGGAGTTGGTGAAGACGATGGTGGAGCGGTGCTGTTCGATCAGGTCGAGGACCCGCTCCTCGACGGCCGGCCAGATGGAGCGGTTCGCGGCGGTCGGGCCAGCCGTTGTCGCGGTCGGGCCGGCCGCGCTGGTACGGGTCGGGTCGTCGTCGTACGGGTGCTCTCGCTCGTCGAGTTGGGTCATGTCCGGTACCGGCACCTGAACGCTGATGTCGATGGTCTTGGCGGTGGGTGGGGACACCACCCGCACCGGATGTCGGCCGCCGAGGAAACGAGCGGTCTTGTCGATCGGGCGGACCGTCGCGGACAGACCGATCCGTTGCGCCGGGGTGGCCAGCAGCGCGTCGAGACGCTCCAGACAGAGTGCCAGGTGGGCGCCGCGTTTGTTGCCGGCGATGGCGTGCACCTCGTCGACGATGACCGTCCGTACGCCGCGCAGCGATTCCCGGGCGGCGGAGGTGAGCAGCAGGAACAGCGACTCGGGTGTGGTGATCAGGACGTCCGGCGGGGTCCGGCCGAAGGCGCGCCGTTGGTCCGCCGGGGTGTCGCCGGTGCGAATCCCGACGCTGATGTCCGACGCCGCCAGGCCCAGGCGGGCGGCGGTCTGATCGATGCCGACCAGCGGAGTACGCAAGTTGCGGTCGACGTCGACGGCGAGCGCCTTGAGGGGACTGACGTAGAGCACCCGGCAGCGGTGGCGGGGTTCGGTGGGCGGCGGAGACGTGGCGATCCGGTCGAGTGACCAGAGGAAGGCGGCGAGCGTCTTGCCCGAACCGGTGGGGGCGACGACCAGCGTGTGGTGGCCGGCGCTGATCGCTTCCCAGGCGCCTGTCTGGGCTGCGGTCGGTGCCGCGAAGGCCGCGGTGAACCACTCCCGGGTCGCGGGCGCGAACCGCTGAAGTATCGCCGTCACCGCACCATCCTGCCTGCTCGGTCCGACAATCCTGCCCGCTCTGTCGGACGATGTTCGCCACCGCTCGTTGACGGGCTCTGGCGGACGCGGCGGGTCGAGGCATCGGTCTGAGCACCAAAAAGAACTAATACGGCAAGTCTCGCTTGCCCGACTTGCGGGTATGCAGTACTTTTTCAGCATCATCCGATACGTCCGAGGAGTACCCCTATGCCCGTGGTCGAGCGCGGCGTCCATCACGACACGGAGGTGCTGCTCCGTCAGGTGGACGGGCTGGTGGCGTTGCTGCGAGCGCGCTATCGCCGGCTTGACCCGCAGGCCGTGGCCCGGTTCGCCGACTCGTTACGGGCGCTGATCATCAGTAGCGGACCGGCCAGCGCTGTCGAGCGGGCCCGAGTGCGGGCCACCGTGCACTCCAGCATGCTATTGGCGGGCCGCCACGGGCTCCTGCCGGAGATGCCGGTGCTGTCGACCGCCTCCGCCTCGGTGGGTGGTCCGCCGACCGAGGTGCCGGTCGCGGCGCCGACCGACGACCAAGCCCGGTAGCGCCCGGCGGGTAGCGGCGGGTAGCGGATCGGCGGTCGCGGTCGGCGTGGCTGGTCGCGAGGTCTCGTCGTCTGCCGTCGGTAAAGCGACCGTTCCACAGTGGTGTCTTCCATGAATCGCCGGCTCATCCGGCGGGTATGACGATCAGGCCGACGGGTTCGGCCGGCATCCGCCGGTAACCATCTGGTAACTACCGTTTGCGGGTCCATGGCTTACCATCCAGGTTCCCGGCTCGAGTGGCCGACACCGACGGTGCGATACCGGCCGTCCTCGGTCGGCGACCGAGGGCCGGTAGGGTAGCGGGAGACGACACGGAAGGGGGTACGGATGACGCGTCTGCTCAGCCTGCCCTCGCACCGATGCCTTGCCGCCGTGCTGCTGTTCCTGCTCGCCGCCACGGCCGTACACGGATCCGCGTCGGTGGCCAATCCGGTGGTCGCGATCGCGCCGGGTCCGTCGTCGATCGGGGCGGCTCTGCTGCACCAGACCGTCTCCGTCGGAGGTCGCGGCGAGGCCGGCGAGGCCGACGTCGACCGTCCCGATCGACCACTGTCCGTCGACCAGCCGCGTCGCCCGGAGCACGACCACGCGACGCCGATGGTGGGGTCCACCGCCGGCTGGGCCGCGAGCCGGTTCGCCCGTGGCGACCTCGCGGATCGGCCGACCGACCGCTCGGCGGCCCGCCTCAGCCCGCGCGACATCGACAGCCGTGGTCCTCCGGACCGACCCTAGTCAGCCTGACCGTCCACTGATCGGATCGGCGGCACCACCGGCCGGCCAGCGCGTCGCGCAGCCGTCGGATCCGCCCACCGCCCGAGCCATCCGCGCCGTCGCGTTTCCCGACGTCGCGCCGATCGCCCGATGACGGCCGACCTGGCCGCCGACCGTCGGCCTCACGGGTCGACCGTCGGCTTCCAGCCCGGCGGTCGGCTCGGAACCAGCAGTTCGGCGGTCGGACCTGACGACAGGCCCGACCTGACGACAGGCCCGACCTGACGGCGGGCCACGACCGTCGTCTGACGTACCTGGTCGCACCCGCCGTGCGAACCTTTTCCCCGGACCCGCATCCGGACCGGCCCCGCCGGCCCGCGACGACACCTACCTGGAGCCCTGTGTGCTGGTGCTGCTGATCGTCCACCTGGTGACGGCGTTGGTCGCGCCGCTGCTGGTCCGCTGGTGGGGTCCGCGTGCCTGCTACCTGGTCGCCGCCGCGCCCGGCGCGGCATTCGTCTGGGCGCTGGCTGACACTTCGACGGTACGCGGCGGTACGCCGCCCGAGGAGACCTATTCCTGGGTACCGCAACTCGGTCTCGACCTCGCCTTCCGGATGGGCACCCTCTCCTGGTTGATGGTGCTGCTGGTCGGCGGGGTCGGTGGCCTGGTACTGATCTACTGCGCCCGCTACTTCGACGCCGACGAACCCGGGCTCGGCCGGTTCACTGCGGTCTTCGTCGGCTTCGCTGGCGCGATGCTGGGCCTGGTGGTGGCCGACAACTTGATCCTGCTCTATGTCTTCTGGGAACTGACCACCGTCTTCTCCTACCTGCTCATCGGGCACAACCCGGAGAAGCGGGCCAGCCGACGAGCCGCCGCCCAGGCCCTGATCGTCACCACGCTCGGCGGCCTGGCCATGCTGGTCGGCTTCATCATGCTCGGCGAGCAGGCCGGCACCTACCGCTGGTCGCAGATCGCGCAGAGCCCGCCGTCGGCCGGCGGATACCTGGCCATCGCGCTGGTACTGGTCCTCGTCGGGGCACTGTCCAAGTCGGCAATCTTCCCGTTCAGCTTCTGGCTGCCGGCGGCCATGGCCGCGCCGACGCCGGTGAGTGCCTACCTGCACGCCGCCGCGATGGTCAAGGCCGGCGTCTATCTGGTCGCGCTGCTCGCGCCGGTGTACGCCGGCAACGCCTGGTGGTACTGGCTGATCGTCACCACCGGCAGCGCCACGATGCTGGCCGGCGGCTGGGCGGCGTTGCGGCAGAACGACCTGAAGCTGCTGCTCGCCTACGGCACGGTGAGCCAACTCGGCCTGCTGATGGTGGTCACCGGTGCCGGCGGCCGGAATCCCGCGTTGGCGGCGGTGACCATGCTGCTTGCCCACGCGCTGTTCAAAGCCACCCTGTTCCTGGTGGTCGGCATCGTCGACCGCTGCGCCGGCACCCGTGACCTGGCCGTCCTCAGTGGTCTCGGCCGACGGATGCCGGCCGTCGCCGGTGCCGCGGTCCTCGCCGCCGCATCGATGGCCGGGGTGCCACCGATGCTGGGCTTCGTCGGCAAGGAAGCGGTGCTGGAATCGTTCGCCCCGGACCCGGTGGTGCTGGCGCTGATCGTGTTCGGCGCGGTGCTGACGACGGCGTACAGCGCTCGCTTCGTCTGGGGAGCGTTCGCCACCAAACCCGGCCGGGAGCCGACGGTCAGCCGCCCGGTCGGTGCCGCCTTCCTGCTTCCCGTCTTGGTGCTTGCCGGTGCCGGGCTCGTGCTGGGTCCGCTGGCCGGCACGGTCGACCGGGTGCTCGCCCCGTACGCCGGGCTGTTCGGTCCGGGTGACTACCACCTGGCGCTCTGGCACGGTCCCACGCCGGCACTCGGCCTGTCGGTGGTGGCGTTGGTCGCGGGCACGGTGCTGTTCCTGCTGCGCGAGCGGGTGGCCGGCGTACAGCGGCGGCTGCGGGCACCGACCGACGGCGCCACTGTCTACGCCAAGGGAACCCATGGTCTGGACCGGCTCTCGGTCGAGGTCACCGGTGCCACCCAGCGTGGTTCGCTGCCGCAGTACCTCAGCATCATCCTGCTGGTCCTGGTGTCGGTGCCGGGCGGGGCGCTGCTGGTCACCCGACCCTGGGCCGGGCAGTGGCGCTGGTACGACACCCCGGTACAGCTCGCCGTCGCGGCCGCGATGATCGTCGCGGCGATCGCCGCCGTGCGGGCGCAGCGCCGCCTCAAAGCCGTCATCCTGGCCGGCGTCACCGGCTACGGCACCGCCCTGATGTTCGTCCTCCACGGCGCGCCCGACCTGGCGCTCACCCAGTTCCTGGTGGAGACGATCACCATCGTGGTCTTCGTCCTGGTGCTGCGCAGGTTGCCGATCTACTTCTCCGAGCGGCCGTTGCGCTCCAGTCGGTACGCGCGCATCGCCCTCGGCGTCGTGGTCGGCGTGGTGATGTCGGGCATGGCGATGGCGGCGGTCGGCGGGCGATCGGCCGAACCGATCTCCGATGCCTTTCCCGAGCAGGCCGTCGAGTACGGCGGCGGCCGCAACGTGGTGAACGTGACGTTGGTGGACATCCGGGCCTGGGACACCATGGGCGAGATATCGGTGCTGGTGGTCGCCGCGACCGGCGTCGCCAGCCTGGTCTTCCTGCGCCCCCGGACCGGTCCCGGCCCGCGTCGGATCGCCACCGCGGCGACGGGTGGCCGGCCGACGGCCGCCGACGGCACACGGGGCGATCCGGGCGGTCGTCCGGCGAGCGGTGCGCCGGGCCGCTCCCGGCGTCAGCGGATCTGGCTGCGCGGAGGTGGCAGCCAGACGGCCCGGGGACGATCGATCATCTTCGAGGTGGTCACCCGGTTGCTCTTCCATGCCGTCCTGGTGTACTCCATATTTCTGCTCTTCTCCGGACACAACGCACCCGGTGGCGGTTTCGCCGGCGGGCTGGTCGCCGGGCTCGCGCTCGCGGTTCGCTATCTCGCGGGCGGGCGCGACGAACTCAACGAGGCGGCCCCGGTCGACGCCGGACTGGTGCTCGGGACCGGACTGTTCCTGGCGGTCGGAGCCGGTCTGAGTCCGATCCTGGTCGCCGGAGACGTGCTGCAGAGCGCGATCGTCGACCTGCACGTCCCGGTCATCGGCGACGTCCACCTGGTGACCTCGCTCTTCTTCGACATCGGCGTGTACCTGATCGTCGTAGGCCTGGTGCTGGACATCCTGCGCAGCCTCGGTGCCGAGGTCGACCGACAGATCGCCCGGTCGGCGGAACCCGACGTGGACGTCGACGACACCCCGGTGTCCCGCTCGGGTGTGGCCGGCGCGCAAGCCGAAGCGACGCCGCCCACCGGGGCCGATGGCCGTTCCGTCGGGACCGGTGCCGGATCCACCGCAGCCCGATCCGTTGGCGGGCGCCCCGCCGGCGGCGTCGACACCGACCCCGTCGGACCGAGGAACTGACATGGAACCCAACCTGATCCTCGTACTGGTCGTCGGTGTCCTCTTCGCCGCCGGGGTGACCCTGCTGCTGGAACGCAGCCTCACCCGGGTCGTGCTCGGCGTCATCCTGCTCGGCAACGGCGCCAACCTGCTGATCTTGCTCGGCGGCCGGCCGGGCGGGGCGCCGATCGCCGAGGTGACCCCCGAGGACCGGATGAGCGACCCGTTGCCCCAGGCGCTGATCCTCACCGCGATCGTGATCACCCTCGGGCTGACCGCTTTCCTGCTCGCGATGGCCTACCGCAGCTGGCTGCTGTTCGGCCACGACGAGGTCCAGGACGACTTGGAGGACCGGCTCATCGTCCAGCGGGCCATCGCCGACCAGGGGCCCAACGCCGAGGACGTGGACGAGGAGACCGACGAGGACGTCGCCGGCCTCGACCCGGCCGAGACGATCGGCGCACCCCGTACCTCGCCGGCGCGCGCCGGTGACCTCGAAGGGAGCGGGCAGTGACCTTCCTGGTGCCCCTACCGGTGATCCTGCCGCTGCTCGGCGCGGGCATCACCCTCGTGCTGGCCCGCCGACCCCGGGCACAGCGGACCACCAGTGTCGCCGTGCTCGGGGTGACCTTCGGCGTCGCACTGGCCCTGCTGATCACCGCGCACCTGCACGGGCCGCAGGTGGTCGAGGTCGGCGGTTGGCCGGCGCCGCTGGGCATCGTTCTGGTCGCCGACCAGCTCGCCGCGCTCATGCTGGTCGTCTCCACGGCGGTGACCCTCTGCGTGCTGCTCTACTCCATCGGCGAGGGCCGCGCCGACGGCCGGGAAAGCACGCCGGTGGCCATCTACCACCCCACCTACCTGATCCTGACCGCCGGAGTCACCAACGCCTTCCTCTCCGGCGACCTGTTCAACATCTACGTCGGGTTCGAGATCCTGCTCGGGGCCAGCTTCGTCCTGCTGACCCTCGGCGGCACCGAGGTGCGCATCCGGGCCGGTACGACGTACGTCGTGGTCAGCATCCTCTCCTCGGTGATCTTCCTGACCGCGATCGGACTGATCTACGCGGCGACCGGCACGGTGAACCTCGCCCAGCTCGCCGACCGGTTGGACGCCCTCCCCGACGACCTTCGGCTGGTGCTGCAGCTGATGCTGTTGCTGGCCTTCGGGATCAAGGCCGCGGTGTTCCCGCTGTCGGCCTGGCTGCCGGACAGCTATCCGACCGCGCCGGCCCCGGTCACCGCCGTCTTCGCCGGCCTGCTGACCAAGGTCGGCGTGTACGCGATCATCCGCACCGAGACGCTGCTGTTCCCGGGCGGGCGCACCAGCGACCTGCTCCTGGTGGTGGCGTTGCTGACCATGGTGGTGGGCATCCTCGGCGCGGTCGCCCAGTCCGACATCAAACGGCTGCTGTCGTTCACCCTGGTCAGCCACATCGGCTACATGCTCTTCGGGGTCGCGCTCGGCTCGGCCGCCGGCCTGGCCAGCGCGATCTTCTACGTCGTGCACCACATCACCATCCAGACCACCCTGTTCCTGGCGACCGGGCTGGTGGAGCGACGGGGCGGGAGTACCAACCTGGAACGGCTCGGCGGGTTGGCCCGCGCCGCGCCGCTGCTCGCTGTCCTGTTCTTCCTGCCCGCGCTGAACCTGGCCGGCATTCCACCGTTCTCCGGATTCCTCGGCAAGTTGGGACTGCTGCAGGCCGGTGTCGCCGACGACGGTCCGCTGGCCTGGCTGCTGGTAGCCGGCGGCACCGTCACCAGCCTGCTGACGCTGTACGCCGTCACCCGGGTGTGGAATCTCGCGTTCTGGCGCAAGCCCGCGCCGGAGTCGGCGGTGGGGGAGCCGGAGCGGGACCGGGTGCCGGCGGCCGGGGGAGCCGGTTCCGGCACCGCTGCCGGCCCGGCCGGTGGCTCCGGGTCCGGTGGGTCAGGGTCCGGGTCCGGTGGGTCAGGGTCCGGGTCCGGTGGGTCCGCCGGCCCGGCCACGACGGTCCGAGTGCCATCGACTGACTCGGAGTCGACCCCGCTGGCGGCGGGCGGGCCGGGCGCCGTGGAACCCATGCCGCCGTTGCTGGTCGGCGCGACGACCGCGCTCGTCGTCCTCGGGTTGGCGTTGACCGTGCTGGCCGGCCCGCTGTTCGACATCAGCGGCGAGGCGGCGGCCAACCTGGTCGATCGGACGCCGTACATCGAAGCGGTCTTCCCCGCCGGGCCACCATGAGCGTGCGGAGTGAAGGAGCGCAGCGAGTGAGCCCCGCAGTCGCGATCGGAAGGTCCAATCAGTGAGTCCAGTCTCCAAGAGCGTGCAGCTGCGCAACCAACTGATCGCGGTCGTCGTACTCGTGGTGCTGTGGAACCTGTTCTACGGCGAGTTCTCGATCGGCAACGTCATCGGAGGTGCCCTGGTCGCGTTGGCGGTGATCACGGTCTTTCCGCTTCCGCCGGTGGCCTTCGACGGCCGGATTCGCCCGGTGGCGGTGCTGGTCTTCCTGGTCAGGTTCGTCATCGACCTGTTCACCGCCAGCGCTCAGGTCGCCTGGACCGCCGTACGGTTCGGGCACACGCCGCGCAGCGCGGTGATCGCGGTGCGGCTACGGGTGCGTACCGATCTCAACCTGACCCTGACCGGTGAGGCGCTGTCGCTGATCCCCGGAAGTCTGATCGTCGCGGCCGACGCCGCGACCGGCACCCTGTACGTCCATGTGCTCGACGTCGCCGACCACCGTGACGTCGAGCAGGCCCGGGAGAAGGTGCTGGAGTTGGAGGCCCGGATCGTCCGGGCGGTCGGCTCCGCCGCCGAGGTACGCCAGCTCGACGCGCCGGTCCCGCCACCGGCTCCGGCCGTGTCCGTCTCGTCGCACGGACCGGGTGGGTCCGTCCCCTCGCCCGGACCGGTCCCGCCGGTCCCGCCCCAAGGAGAGTCGGCATGACGATCGTCGCCGTCGTGGTCACCGTCCTGCTCGGTACGGCTGCCCTGCTCACTGTCGGGCGGATCATCCGAGGACCGTCGCTGCTGGACCGGGTGGTCGCCGCCGAGGTGCTGATCGCGATCATCGTCGGTGGCCTGGCGGCGGAGGCGGCCATCAACCGGCATGCGACGACCCTGCCGGTCCTGGTGGTGCTGGCGTTGCTGGGCTTCGTCGGGTCGGTGAGCATCGTGCGGTTCGTCGCCGGCCGGTCGGCGGCGGTGTCGGCGGCGGAGCGCGGGGGGCGACGGTGAACACGGTGTCCGACCTGCTCGCCGGCGCTTTCCTGATCTCCGGCGCCCTGCTCAGCCTGGCCGCCAGTATCGGTCTGCTGCGATTTCCCGATGTCGCGTCGCGGATGCACGCCGCGACCAAACCGCAGGTCCTCGGCCTGCTGCTGGTGCTGACCGGGGTGGCGTTGCGGCTGTCCAGCGGCACCGAACTGGCGACTCTGCTGCTGATCGCGATCTTCCAGATGGCCACCGCTCCGGTGGCGGCACACATCATCTGCCGGGCCGCCTACCGGGCCGATCTGGTTCGCCCGGATCTGCTGATCGCCGACGAGGCGGCGGCGATGCGCGACGACCCGGCCGGGACGAGCGACGGTCCGGTGACCAGGGCGACCGGGTCGACGGACAGCCGCGATCCGGCGGTCTGATCCGGCGGTCGTCGCGCTGGTCCCGGTGCGACGACCGGTGACGGGTGACGGACCTGGGCCGATCCGGACACGACGCCGGTGCGCGGGGGGTGTCGGAGGTCGAAACCGCTATATACTCCGGCCATGACCGACGCTCCTGCCCAGGAGGGCAGCAGTAGCCAGCCGGGTGAGCCCCGGCCCACGTCCGTCCCGCCACCGGTCCCCGGAGCGCTGAGCCGCTCGTGTTGATCGTGTTCGGCGTACTTCTGATCACGGTGCTGACCGTCGCGACCGGCTATTTCGTCGCCCAGGAGTTCGGCTATGTCGCCGTCGACCGGGGCAAGCTGCGGACGATGGCGGAGCACGGCGACGCCGCCGCCGAGCGGGCGCTGCGGGTGACCAGCCGACTGTCGTTCATGTTGTCCGGTGCCCAGCTGGGGATCACGGTGACCGCGCTGTTGGTCGGCTACGTCGCCGAACCGTACCTCGGCGCGGGACTGTCCGACCTGCTCGGCGGGGTGGGGGTGCCGCCGGCGGCGAGCCTGACCATCTCCGTGGCGCTCGCCCTGGTCATCTCTACCGTGGTGCAGATGGTGCTCGGCGAGTTGGCGCCGAAGAACCTCGCGCTGGCCCGCGCCGTACCGCTGGCCCGGGCGCTCAGTCGGTCGACGTTGATCTATCTTGCCGTGGCGGGTCCGCTGATCCGGCTGTTCGACATCGCCGCCAACCGGCTGCTGCGCCGCGTCGGCATCGACCCGATCGAGGAGCTGCCCAGTGGGGCGACGGCCGAGGACCTGGGCCAGATCATCGCCGAGTCACGGCAGGAGGGCCACCTCGACTCGGCCATGTCCATGCTGCTCGACCGGGGTCTGCATTTTCGCCAGCTGACCGCCGGCGAGGCGATGGTGCCCCGGGTCGACGTCCACGCGGTGCGGGTCGACGCGCCTGTCACCGACCTGGTCGACCTGTTGGAGACCGGGCACTCCCGATTTCCCGTGTACGGGGCCGACGGCGTCGACGACGTGGTGGGCATCGCCAGCATCGCCGACGTGCTCACCGTACCGCCGGCGCAGCGCGCCACCACGACGGTCGCTGCGGTGTTGGTCCCGCCGCTGCTGGTGCCCGACACCCTCGCGCTGCCGGCGGTGCTGGACCGGCTCCGCAAGGGACACCGCCAGTTGGCGTGCGTGGTCGACGAGTACGGCGGCTTCGCCGGGGTCATCAGCCTGGAGGACATCGCGGAGGAACTCGTCGGCCCGATCCGGGACGAGGACGATCCGCCGGAGCCGGCGCCCGCCCGGCAGGAGGACGGATCCTGGCTGGTGCCGGCCCGTTGGCGGATTGACGAGGTCGCCGACACCACCGGCGTCGAGCTGCCGACCGCCCCGGAGTACGACACCTTGTCCGGACTGGTGATGCGAGAGCTGGGCCGGGTGCCGGTGGTCGGCGACCGCATCTCGATCAGCCTGGACGACACCGGCGCGGTCAACGGCGACCGGACCGGCCGGCGGGCGGTGCTGCAGGTGTTGTCCGTCGACCGGCACGTCGCCGACTCGGTGCGGTTGGAAGTGGTCGTGTGAGTACCGGCTGGGCCCTGCTGATCTCGGTGGTGTTGCTGGCGTTGAACGGGTTCTTCGTCGCCGCCGAGTTCGCCCTGGTGGCGAGCAAACGGTACCGCCTGGAGCAGGCGGCGGCGGGGGGCAGCCGGGCCGCAAAGGCGGCCCTCGACGGGACCCGGGAACTGTCCTTGATGCTGGCCGGCGCACAGCTCGGCATCACCGTCTGCACCCTCGGCCTGGGGGCGCTCGCCGAACCCGCGGTGGAGCGGCTGGTCGCCCCGCTGCTGGAGACGGCCGGGCTGCCGTACGCCGCGAGCCACCTGATCGCCTTCCTCTTCGCGCTCGCGTTGGTGGTGTTCCTGCACCTGGTGGTGGGGGAGATGGCGCCGAAGTCGTGGGCGATCACCCATCCTGAGCGGTCGGCGCTGCTGCTGGCGCTGCCGTTCCGGGCGTTCGCCTGGGTGTCGCGGCCGATCCTGTCCGGGTTGAACGCCATCGCCAACGCGGTGCTGCGGCTGTTCCGGGTCGAGCCGCAGGACCAGCTCGCCCAGGTGCACGGTCCGGAGGAGCTACGGATCCTGCTGGAGCAGTCCCGGGAGCACGGGCTGCTCCCACCGGACCAGCACGAGTTGCTGGCGAAGATGCTCCAGCTGGAGCGGACCACGGTCAGCGACGTGATGCAGCCGGTGCACCAGGTCGTGTCGGTGGTCTCGACCGACACCGCCGACCGGATCGAGGAGCAGTCCCGGGGCAGTGGCCGGTCCCGGCTGGTGGTCTTCGGCGACCAGGGCGCACCCGTGGGCATCGTGCACGTCCGCGACGCGGTGCGGGCCAACACGGTCGGTGGGCTGACCACCGCCGAGGCGTTGATGAGCCGACCGTTCACCCTGCCGGCGAGTGCCACGGTGACCGAGGCGGTCGCCGCGATGCGGGCCGATCAGGCACAGCTCGCCCTGGTCACCAACGGTTCCGGGGCGGACCGGCCGATCGGTTTCGTCGCTTTGGAGGACCTGTTGGAGGAGGTCATCGGCGAGTTCGACGACGAGACCGACACCGTTCCCCGGGGCCGACGGATGCGGTGACCGGTGATCGTCCGGGCGGTCGCCGGGCGGTCGCGCGGTCGCCGGGCGGTCGCGCGGCCGGCGGGTTCAGGCGCTCCCGGCGGTGGCCAGTTTGACGCCGAACCCGACGAACAGCGCACCCACTCCGCTGGTCACCACGGCGGCGAGCCGGCGCCGCTGCCGGAACTGCAGCGCCAGGTAGGTCCCGGTGAAGATCAGGACGGTCAGGTAGATCACGCTGAACGCCTGGGCGATCAGGCCGAGCAGCAGGAACGACAACCCGGGATAGGGGTACGCCGGGTCGACGAACTGGATGAAGAAGGAGACGAAGAAGAGGATCGCCTTCGGGTTGAGCAGGCTGATCACCGTCGCTCGACGGAACGGGTAGCGGACGGCGGCCGGCTCGGCGGCGTCGACCAGCCGGGGCGTGGTCGGATCGTCGCGCCGTCGCCAGCGGCGCCACGCCGCCCGCAGCATGGTCAGACCGACATAGCCGAGGTACGCCGCCCCGGCGTACTTGATCACGGTGAAGAGCGCCGGGTGCGCCTTGAGCAGCGAGGCGACGCCGGCTGCGGAGAGCACCATCAGCACGGTGTCGCCGAGGAACACGCCGCCGGCCGCCTGGTAGCCGCGGCGGACGCCGCGCCGGGCCGCGGTGGAGAGCACGAACAGTGAGTTCGGGCCGGGGAGCAGGACGATCGCGATGGTGCCGAGGACGTACGTCCACAGGTCGGTGATGCCGAGCATGCGGTCATCCTGATGGCTGGTCGTGGTCAGGTCGAGTGGATTACCCAGGCCGGCGGTGTGCGTTCGGCCACGTCGTCGACGGTAGGTATGGCGGGGGTGCGGTGGTCACCCCGGACGCGGTCCGTACCGGGCCGGCGACCGTGGTCAGCGGCAGCACCCCGGCCCAGTACGGCAGCGCCAGGTCGGCGTCCTCGTCGTTCG
Source organism: Solwaraspora sp. WMMD406 (assembly GCF_029626025.1). Taxonomy (NCBI): domain Bacteria; kingdom Bacillati; phylum Actinomycetota; class Actinomycetes; order Micromonosporales; family Micromonosporaceae; genus Solwaraspora; species Solwaraspora sp. WMMD406. Next base: position 5,368,494 of record NZ_JARUBF010000001.1, on the reverse strand, counting down.
GTTCGCCGGATCTGCTCTTGACCGACACCTCGTCGAGCGCCACGGCGAGCACGGCGGTCTCGGCGAGTTCCCGGCGACTGGGCGGCCGGCTGTCGGCGGTACGGCCGGGAGCGGCCTTGTCCACCAGGGCGTCGAGCACCCGCCGTTTGTCGACGTCGTCGCTGACCAGCCGGGCGAGTCCATGGACGACGACCGACCGGTAGTTGGCGCTGTGGTGTGCCTGCGCCCTGGCATAGACCAGTCCGTCCAGGATGGTGACGGCCACGCACACCGGCAGTCCGTCGGGCGACCGGGCGGCGAGCAGCGGGCGGCTGCCGGTCGAGCCGTGCAGATAGAGGGTGTTGTCGATGCGTACGTGCAGGGTGGGTAGGACGCGGGGCAGTCCGTCGACGACAAAGGCCAGGCTGCAGTGGTAGGCCTCGTCGAGGATCCGGTGGGCGTCGGCCCGCTGGTAGCTGACCCGGCCACGGTCGCGGGTCGCGGTGGTCCGATCGGTACGGGGATACACTCGCCCTCCCAACATTGTTCTAGTACAATCTACTGATTGTGGTAGAACATTATCAGCCGGTCGGTTCGACGGCGACCGAGATCTGCGCCAGCGTCGAGACCGGAGTGCGGACCGGGGCGCTGGCACCGGGAGCGGCGCTTCCGCCGGTACGCGTCCTGGCGGCGACCCTGGCGGTCAGCCCCGCCACCGTGGCCAAGGCCTACCAGGTCCTACGCCAGCGGGGAATCGTGCATACCGACGGCCGGCGGGGCACCCGGATCCGACCCCGTACCCCGGTGGCGGAGCTCGGCCCGAGGTCCGACCCGATGCCGCCGCCGGCCCCCGACGGCCTTCTCGACCTCGCCACCGGAGAGCCCGACCCACGGCTGCTGCCGTCGATCCCGACCCACCTCGCCAGCCTCGCCCACACCCTCGACGCCGACGGGTACACCCCCGGCTACGCCGACGCCGGCCCGCTGCCCGCACTGACCGAGCTGGCCCGCGAACGGTTCGCCGCGACCGGCCTCCTGCCGGCCCCGGTCACGGTGACCAGCGGAGCCCTGGACGGGATCGAACGCCTGCTCCGTGGTCAGCTGCGACCCGGTGACCGGGTCGCCGTCGAGGATCCGGGCTGGGCAAACCTGCTCGACCTCGTCGCTGCCCTGGGCCTGACCGCCGTACCGATGCCGGTCGACGACCACGGCCCGACCGAGTCGGGTCTGCGCCGGGCACTCGCTGCCGGAGCCCGCGCCGTGGTGGTCACCACCCGGGCCCAGAACCCGACCGGGGCGGCCGTGTCGGCGCCGCGCGCCGACGCGTTACGCGGACTGCTGCGGGCCAGCCCTGACGTACTGCTCGTCGAGGACGACCACGCCGCCGAACTCTCCGACGCCCCCGCGCGTCCGCTGGCGGGCGCGACCACCCACTGGGCCTTCGTCCGATCCGTCAGCAAGCCGTACGGGCCGGACCTGCGGGTAGCGCTGCTGACCGGTGACGAGGCGACGGTGAGCCGGATCGAGGGGCGGATGCGGATCGGCTCCGGCTGGGTCTCCACCCTGCTGCAGCATCTGGTCGTGCGACTGTGGCGGGACCCGACGGTCGCCGCGACCGTCACCTCCGCCGCTGACAGCTACCGGCGACGACGCACCGCGCTGCGGGCCGCGCTGGGCGAGCACGGCGTGGCCAGCCACGGCGGCAGCGGGATCAACGTCTGGGTTCCCGTCACCGACGAGACGTGGGCGGTCGGGCAGCTGCAAGCGGAGGGCTACCTCGTCGCACCTGGTTCGCGCTACCGGCTGGACAGCGCCGCCGGCGTCCGGATCACCATCAGCCGCCTCGACGACGACGCGATGGCGGCGTTGGCCCAGGCGGTACACCGGGCGGTCCGGCCACCCTCGCGGCGACCGATCGGGCGGTGAACCGTTGTCAGCCCCGGCCGGCGGCGGAGGGAGACCGTGCCGGACCCCCGACCCCCGCCCGGGTGAGCTGCCGGCACCGGACCCGGTAAGAAGGACATGTGACTCGACCCGACACCACCACTACCACGGGTGCCGACCCGTACGTCCCCACCGATGCCGCCGACCTCGCCGACCTGCGCGCGGCGGCTCCCGGCTGTCGTGGGTGCGACCTGCATCAGGACGCCACCCAGGTCGTCTTCGGCCGAGGCGACGCCGACGCCCGGGTGGTGATGGTCGGCGAACAGCCCGGCGACGTCGAGGACCGGCAGGGGCTGCCGTTCGTCGGCCCGGCCGGGCATCTGCTGCGCCGGGCGGTGGACGACGCCGGGATCGCGGCCGACCAGATTTACCTGACCAACGCGGTGAAGCACTTCCGGTTCCAGCTCAAGGGAAGCCGTCGGATCCATCAGACCCCGGACCGGGTGCACATAGTGGCCTGCCGACCCTGGCTGGTGGCCGAGTTCGCGATGCTGCGGCCCGAGGTGGTGGTGGTCCTGGGCGCGACGGCGGCCAAGGCGCTGCTCGGTCCGTCGTTCCGGGTGACCCGGTCGCGCGGCGTACCGATGCCCTGGCCCGACTCGGCGCAGCGGGCGCGGGATTTCCCGGTCGCCCCGGCCCGGCTGGTGGCTACGATCCACCCCTCCGCCGTGCTGCGGGCCGACGACCGGGAGACCGCCTACCGTGGTCTGGTCGCCGATCTCACCGTCGCCGGCAAGCTCCTCGCTGGCTAGCTCCTCGCCGGCTCACCCCAGCTACCCACCCCTTCACCGGCTGGACCGGTACGGGCCGACCGAGGGACACTGATGGCAGCGCTCACCACCCCACGTTCCACCCCCACCTCGACCGGCGTCGACGTCGCCCGGATCCAGCGACGCACCCTGCGCCTGCTGGCCGGCACGCAGGTCGTCGGCGGTATCGGGGTCACCATCGGGATCTCCGTGGGTGGCCTGCTCGCCGCCCGTCTCGGCGGCACCACCGTCTCCGGCTTGGCGCAGAGCGCCGCGGTGGTGGGCGGGGCACTGCTCGCCGTACCGGTGGTGCGGATCATGAACGAGCGCGGCCGCCGCCCCGGCCTGGTGCTCGGATACCTCGTCGGCGCCACCGGCGCGGCGCTGGTGGTGGCGGCGGCCGTGCTGGACTGGGTCCCGCTGCTCTTCGTCGGCATGCTGCTCTTCGGCGGGTCCACCACGGCGGGTTTGCAGGCCAGGTACGCGGCGGTCGATCTGGCCGAGCCGGCCCGTCGCGGACGGCAACTGTCCCTGGTGGTCTGGGCGACCACCATCGGGGCGGTCACCGCGCCGAACTTCGCCTCGCTGGCCGACCGGTCGGTGAGCGGATTCGGACTGCCGTCGCTGTCCGGTCCGTTCGTGTTCAGCGTCGGGGCGTTCCTGCTTGCCGCGCTGATCCTGGCTGTCGGGCTCCGGCCGGATCCGCTGCTCACCGCCCGCCGACTGGCCGCCGCCGGGTCTGCCTACTCCGCTGGTGCGCCCGCCGCTGGCGCGCCAGCGGATCGAACCGGCCGTGGTCTGCGACCCGCGCTGCGGGTGGTCGCCGCCAGCCCCGCCGCCCGTCTCGGTATCGCGGCCGTCGCGGTCGGCCACCTGGTGATGGTCGGCGTGATGGCGATGACCCCGGTGCATCTCGGTACGGCCCATGGCGACGACGATGTCCTTGAGGTCGTCGGGATCGTGTTGAGCCTGCACATCGCCGGCATGTACGCGCTCGCCCCGGTGGTCGGGTGGCTCACCGACCGGGTGGGCCGCCGTCCGGTGATCCTCGGCGGGATCGGCCTGTTGCTGGCCGCCTGCGCGGTCGCCGGTACGGCCGGTCACGACACCGTACGCCTGGTCGTCGGGCTGGTGCTGCTCGGTCTGGGGTGGTCCGGCACGATGGTCGCCGGTTCGACGTTGCTGTCCGAGTCGGTGCCGGTCGACGTCCGGCCATCGGTGCAGGGCCTGTCCGACCTGACGATGGGCCTGGCCGGCGCGGCGGCGGGCGCGGTGAGTGGCGTGATCGTCGGATGGGCCGGCTACCCGGTGCTCAACATGCTCGCGGCGCTGGCCACGGTACCGTTGCTGGCGCTCGCGCTGCGGCCCGTGCCGGCCGCCGCGGCGCGGCGGTGACCGCCGGCGTCCGCCGGAGCCGGTGGAAGCCGGTGGAAGCCGGTGGAAGCCGGTGGAAGCCGGTGGGAGTCAGAGGGATCCGGTGGGAGTCGGTGGGAGCCGGTCGGTCGGATGCCGGCGAAGCACACTGAGAGAGAGCGACGGAGCAGGATGCGGTTGACGGACTTCTGGACCCGTCTGGAAGAGGTTTTCGGTACGGCGTACGCCCACAGCATCGCCGCTGATCAGGTGTTGGCCGAGTTGGGTGGGCGGACCGTCACCCAGGCGCTGTCGGCCGGTGAGGAGACGGTGGTGGTGTGGCGCGCGATCTGTGCCGCCTACCCCGATCGGGTGCCGTCCCGATTGCGCTGACGACCGGTGCTGCTGCCATCCCGCCAGGCCTCGATCGGCAAGTTCGGTGACGGATCGATTGCCTTATGTGACGGTGCTGCGGTTCGGCGAGTAAATGCCGGCGGTGTTCGTCCGAATCGCGATTCCCGTACGTCGTCGACGCTCGGTGTCGGCATGGCGACTTTTGGTCGTCGGCTGTTGCCCACCGTGTGAGCCTGGCTGCGCTGAGCTGCTGATTTGGCCGCCCTGGGCAGCTGAGATACTTCCTGGCGTGTCGATCCCCCCAGTCGTACACCTGTTCGGCTATTGTCCACAGCGTGGAGCTCGTCCACAGGCTGCGGCCAGTCGGCTGTTTTCTGTCGGACCCAGCGCCTAGCGTGTTCCGCGTGACGAGAAGCTCAGCCAAGACGCCAGGGAAGTCGGCGAACGTAGGGGTGGCAGCAATGGCGGCAGTGCCTGACAAGGAAAAGGCGCTCGATCTGGCGCTGGCTCAGATCGACAAACAGTTCGGCAAGGGCTCGGTGATGCGGCTGGGCGAGCGGCCGGTCATCCAGACCGCGGTGATTCCCACCGGGTCGATCGCGCTCGACGTGGCTCTCGGAGTGGGTGGGCTGCCCCGGGGCCGGGTGGTCGAGATCTACGGTCCGGAGAGCAGCGGTAAGACCACGGTGGCGTTGCACGCGGTGGCCAACGCCCAGCGGGCCGGTGGCATCGCGGCCTTCATCGACGCCGAGCACGCGCTCGACCCCGACTACGCCAAGGCGCTCGGGGTGGACACCGACGCCATGCTGGTCTCCCAGCCGGACACCGGTGAGCAGGCTCTGGAGATCGCCGACATGCTGATCCGGTCCGGCGCGCTGGACATCGTCGTCATCGACTCGGTCGCCGCCCTGGTGCCGCGGGCCGAGATCGAGGGCGAGATGGGCGACAGCCACGTCGGTCTGCAGGCCCGGCTGATGAGCCAGGCGCTTCGGAAGATCACCGGTGTGCTGAGCAGCACCGGCACCACGGCGATCTTCATCAACCAGCTCCGCGAGAAGATCGGTGTGATGTTCGGCTCGCCGGAGACCACCACCGGTGGCCGGGCGTTGAAGTTCTACGCCTCGGTGCGGCTCGACGTCCGACGGATCGAGAGCCTCAAGGACGGCACCGACGTCGTCGGCAACCGGACCAGGGTCAAGGTCGTCAAGAACAAGGTCTCCGCGCCGTTCAAGCAGGCCGAGTTCGACATCATGTACGGCAAGGGCATCTCCCGGGAGGGCTCGCTGATCGACGTCGGCGTCGAACAGTCGATCATCCGTAAGTCCGGTGCCTGGTACACCTACGACGGTGACCAGCTCGGTCAGGGTAAGGAGAAGGCTCGCGAGTTCCTCCGGGAAAATCCGGACGTCGCCGCCGAGATCGAGAAGAAGATCCTGGAGAAGCTCGGAGTCGGGGCATACGGCGCGGACGAGGCCGGTGGTCCCGAGCTGCCGCCGGTCGACTTCTAGCCGCACGTCGGCGGGCCCGGCGAACTGTTCGCCCGGGTGCCGACGATGGCGGCGGCGAAGCGGTGCGGCTGATCACCCGCGCCATTGGCGTCGCCCGGGCGACCCAGGTGACGAGGCGAGACGACACACGCAGGGGGACGATCACGTGGCCGGACGGCGGCGCGGCGCGCGGACCGGGCGGGGCTGGGACGCTGCACCGCCCCGCCCGCGCGCCACTCGCACGGACGACAGCGCGTCGGCGGGCGGCCCGGCCGGCGCGCCCAACGGCGGATCGACCGACGGGCGAGCGACCCCGGTGCCGGCCCGCGAGTCGCCACCGGTCGACGAGGCGCAGCGGGCTCGTGACATCTGCCTGCGGCAGCTCGCGGCCCGCCCCCGCACCCGCGCCGAGCTCGCTACCGTCCTGCGGCGGCGGGGCATCTCCGACGACGTCGCGCAGTCGGTCCTTCAGCGCTACGACGAGGTCGGGATGATCGACGACGCCGCGTTCGCCAGCGCCTGGGTGACCAGCCGTCATCACGGACGTGGTCTCGCCCGCCGTAGCCTCGCCGTCGAACTGCGACAACGGGGGGTCGACCCGGAGACCGCCCGCGAGGCCCTGGACGGGCTCGACGAGGCCACCGAACAATCCACCGCACGTGAGCTGGTCGACCGCAAGCTTCGGACCATCCACGGGCCGCCGGTCGCGGTCTTCCGCCGGCTGGTCGGGATGTTGGCCCGCAAGGGCTACTCCGCCGGCGTCGCGGTGCCGGTGGTACGGGCGGCGCTCGCCGCCCAGAGCGCCGAGGCGGCCGATTTCACCGCCTCGGTGGACGCCGACGCGATGATCGATGCCGCGCCGGACCCGGATGTTGGAACCGACTGGTCCACCTGACGGGACGACAGTCGTCCGCCTGGTGTGCCATTTTTCCGACTCATCCCTGGACATCCTGAGCGAAGTAAGCTGCCTGTGAGCGTTCAGCTGCCCTACGTTGGGCTAGTCGCTCGATCATGAGTTCTTGACCGAATGGCCCCTCGCGACCTAGCCTCGCGTTACAGACGAACAACCGATCCGTCGCAGGCTAACCGCACAACATAGATCGCATAACAGTACGGCATCACTTCGCAGCAGCTCAGTAGTCAGATACGTCGTTACCGGACAGGCCGGTCCGGTCACGACGGCACCTCCGGCGGCCTTACCGGGCGTTGGGCGCGCAGCACCGAGTCGGTGCTGTCTGATCAATGGTCAGCTGCCACGGTCGGGTGTTCCAACAGCCGCGACCGGACCGGAGCGACGGGCCTCCGGACGGTCGACGGCGGACTGGAGGCGGTCGTGGCGCAGCGCAGGAAGTCGGCGGGACACGGTGGGCTGGGTACGCCCCGGGTGTCGGCATGACTGGCCTGGAATGGGGACTGCTCGCCGCGATCGTGGTCCTCGCAGCGGCCGTACTGGCCGGACTCGTGTTCGGCGCCCGCACGTTACGGCAGCTCACCGTTCCCGCGTCCACACCGGTGCCCACCGAGGAGGACCCCGCCTTCGTCGCCGCCCGCGACCGTCAGGAACAGTCCCTGGCCGCGTTGCGCACCGCGGCCGACGAGGCCTCGTCCGCCGTCGAGCAGGCCAAAGCCGCCGCCGCTGCCGCCCGTACCGACGCGGCGGCGGCCAAGGCCGAGGCCAGCGCGGCCCGCGCGGAGGCCCGCCGGGTACTCGACGCGGCCCGCGCCGAAGCCGACACCATCCTGGAACGCGCACACCGCCAGGCCGAGGCCGAAGCCGAGCAGGTACGGGCGGCAGCCCGGCGCAGCGGTGAACGGGAGATCGCCATGCTCTCCCGTACCGTCAAGGAACAGTCCGTCGAACTCGACCGACGCGGCCAGCGGATGGACGAGCGGGAACGCCAACACGCCGAAGAGGCCGACCGGGTCGCCGAGCGCGACCGTCGCCTGAGCGCGACCGCCGCCGAACTCGCCGAACGCAAAGCGGCACTGGCTGCCCGGGAAGCCGACCTGGTCGAGGCGGAGGACCGCTGGCTCCGCGAACTGGAACGGGTGGCCGGTCTGACCGCCGAAGCGGCCCGTGGCGAACTCGTCGAGGCGATCGAGGGCCAGGCCAAGCGGGAAGCGGCGATCCTCGTCCGGGACATCGAGGCCGACGCCCGCAACACCGCCGACCAGCGGGCCCGGCACATCGTGGTCGACGCCATCCAACGGGTGGCCAGCGAGCAGACCGCCGAGAGCGTGGTCAGTGTCCTGCACCTGCCCGGCGACGAGATGAAGGGCCGGATCATCGGCCGCGAAGGCCGTAACATCCGGGCCTTCGAATCGGTCACCGGGGTGAACCTGATCATCGACGACACCCCCGAGGCGGTGCTGCTGTCCTGCTTCGACCCGGTACGCCGGGAGATCGGCCGGCTGACCCTGGAGAAGCTGGTCCTCGACGGTCGGATCCACCCGCACCGGATCGAAGAGGTGTTCGAAACCGCCAAACAAGAGGTCGAGCAGCTGTGCCAGCGCGCGGCCGAGGACGCTCTCGTCGACGTCGGGATCACCGAGATCCACCCGGAGCTGACCACCCTCCTCGGCCGGCTGCGCTACCGGACCTCGTACGGGCAGAACGTGCTCAAACACCTGGTCGAGACCGCGCACATCGCCGGCGTGATGGCCGCCGAACTGCGCCTCGACGTGCCGCTGATCAAGCGGTGCGCGTTCCTGCACGACATCGGCAAGGCACTCACCCACGAGGTGGAGGGCAGCCACGCGCTGATCGGCGCCGACGTCGCCCGCAAGTATGGCGAATCCGAAGACGTGGTGCACGCGATCGAAGCCCACCACAACGAGGTCGCGCCGCAGACCGTCGAAGCGGTGTTGACCCAGGCCTCCGACGCCTGCTCCGGCGGTCGGCCGGGGGCCCGCCGGGAAAGCCTGGAGGCGTACGTCAAGCGGCTCGAACGCATCGAGGAGATCGCCGCCGGCAAGCTCGGGGTCGAGAAGGTCTTCGCCATGCAGGCCGGTCGGGAGATCCGGGTCATGGTCAAGCCTGACGACGTCGACGACATCGGCGCGGCGGTGCTGGCTCGGGACGTGGCCAAGCAGATCGAGGAAGAACTCACCTATCCCGGCCAGATCCGGGTGACGGTCGTCCGCGAGTCCCGGGTCACCGAGATCGCCCGTTGAACCCGACAAGCGCGGGCCGGACGGAGAGTCAGGCGGCGCCCGGGGTCGAGCCGGCTCCTGGCTGCTGGGCGGCCAGGGTGGACGGCGGCGGGGTCGGCGCCGTCGCGTCGGCGGTGCGCCGACCGCGCGCCAGCGTCCGTTGCACCAGCTCCGCCACCTTCGACAAGGTGTAGTTGATCGCGATGAAGATCGCGCCGACGACGGCGTACACCTGGATCGGGTTGTCCAGGTTCTGGATGAGGAACGTGCTGATCCGCAGGGTCTCCTGGTAGCTGATGATGAAGCCGAGCGAGGTGTCCTTCAGCACGACGATCAGCTGGCTGATCAGCGACGGCAGCATGATCCGGAAGGCCTGGGGGAGCAGGATCATCCGGGTGGTCTGGAACGACGACAGGCCGATCGCGGCGGCGGCTTCCCGCTGCCCGGACGGCAGTCCCTCCATCCCGGACCGCAGGATCTCGCCGATGACGACCATGTTGTAGATCGTGAGCCCGATGACCAGGTACCACAGCGCGGTACCCAGATCGATGCCGAACTCGGGCAGCCCGCGAGCCACGAAGAAGATCGTGATGACCACCGGCAACCCGCGGAACACCTCGACGCAGAAGCGGCTGACCGCGTTGAGCGTCCAACTGCCGACCCGCAGCGCCATCGCCGCTGGCGTGGCCAGGTTGGTGAACCGGCGACGCATCAGCGCCTTGAGCTGGATCCGCACGACCGCCAGCGCCGTGCCGAGCACCAAGGACGACACGATCGCCAGGCCGGCGGCGATCAACGTGGCCCGGAAGCCCTCGCCGAGTCGCGCCCACACCAAGTGGAAGACCTCGTTGCCGGGGTCGATCAGCGGACCCCACTTCTCCATCGTGAACTGGTCCCGGGCGGCGAGCGGCCGGTAGACGAGGAAGTACACCCCGATCGCGGCGGCGATCGCGGACAGCACGCTGGCGATCAGGGTCACCAGGCGAGCCCGGGGGCCGGGCGCGTCGTACAACACGCTCTGCTGACTCATTGGTCGACTACCTCTTCGTTCGCGGCTGCGGGGCTCGCAAGCTCACTCCTCGCGCTCACGGGTGTCACCTCTTCGTTCGCGGCTGCGGGGCTCGCAAGCTCACTCCTCGCGCTCACGGGTGTCACCTCTTCGTTCGCGGCTGCGGGGCTCGCAAGCTCACTCCTCGCGCTCACGGGTGTCACCTCTTCGTTCGCGGCTGCGGGGCTCGCAAGCTCACTCCTCGCGCTCACGGGTGTCACCTCTTCGTTCGCGGCTGCGGGGCTCGCAAGCTCACTCCTCGCGCTCACGGGTGTCACCTCTTCGTTCGCGGCTGCGGGGCTCGCAAGCTCACATGCCATCACCTGGCCACCGCCCGGCGGCTCTCGATCCGGTCGAGCAGGACGCCCAGCGGCACCGTCATGATCAGGAAGCCGATCGAGATGCCGATGAACACCGGGATGATCGGCTCACCGCCGGAACTGGTCAGGCTCTGCGCCGAGTTGGACAGGTCACCCACCACGCCGAAGAAGCCGGCCAGCGCCGAGTTCTTGATCATCGCGATGATCACGCTGCCCAACGGGACGATCGCGGCCTTCCATGCCTGCGGCAGAACGACGTGCCGCAGATTCTGGGTGAAGGTCAACCCGATCGCGCGGGCCGCTTCGGCCTGCCCCGGCGGCACGGCGTTGATCCCGCTGCGGATCGCCTCGCAGACGAACGCTCCGGTGTAGACGCTGAGGGCGAGGACCGCGAACCGGAAGTACGGCAGGTCGATCCCGAGCCGGGAGAAGATGATCGACAGTCCCGGGATGCGCAGGAAGTCGGCGTTCGAACCGAGCGCCGGCAGCCCGAACGCGGAGAAGAACATCACGATGGTCAGCGGGACGTTGCGGAAGATCGTGACGTAGGCCGAGCCGAGCCAGCGTAGCGGCGGCACCGGCGAGATCCGCAGAACCGCGACGAACGTGCCGATCAGCAGGGCACCGGTCGCGGCGAGGACGCAGAGCTGCAGGGTGAGCCAGAAGCCTCCGACGAAGACGTCGAAGTAGTCGACGAGGACTCTCACACGGGACCTCTCTCCGCTTCACCCGCCCGGACGAGCAGCCGGGAGTTCAGGTGCCGGTCCGGGTCGCGGACGACCCGGACCGGCCACACGACGTTCAGGTACGGCCGGGACGGTCAGTAGCGGTTGACCGCCGGGCCTTCGGGCGTGTTGTCGTCGAACTCGCCGGCGGTGGATTCCCACGCGGCGGCGTAGGAGCCGTCCTCGTAGATCTTCTCCAACGTGTCGTTGATGAAGTCCCGGAAGGCGTCGTCGCCCTTCTTCAGGCCGATGCCGTACGGCTCCTCGGTGAACTGCTCGCCAGCGAGCTTGAACTCGTCCCCGTTGTCGGCGATGAAGCCGAGCAGGATGACGTTGTCGGTGGTGACGGCGTCGACCTGGCCGCCGCGCAGCGCGTCGACGCAGCGCTGGTAGACGTCGAACAGCACCAGCTGCTCGCCGGGGTTCGCCAAATACTGGGCGATGTTCTCCGCCGGCGTGGTGCCCTGGGCGGTGCAAACCTTCTTGTCGCCGGCCTCGAACGACTCCGGACCGGTGATCGAGTCGTCGTCGGCGCGGACCATGATGTGCTGTCCGGCGACGTAGTACGGCCCGGCGAAGTCGATCCGCTCCTTGCGCTTGTCGTTGATCGTGTAGGTGGCCACCACGATGTCGACCTTGTCCTGCTCGATCACCTCTTCGCGGACCGCCGAGGGGGTCTCGATGTATTCGATGTTCTCGGCCGGGATGCCCAGCTCGGCCGCGATCAGCTTGGCGATCTCGACGTCGAAGCCCACCGGCTTGCCGTCGAGCCCCTGCTTGCCGAAACCGGGCTGGTCGAACTTCGTGCCGACGACGATCTTCTGGGCCTCGTTGAGCTCGGCCATCGTGGTGCCGGCCTCGAAGCTCGGGGTCGCCACGTCGGGGTTCTCACCGCCGGTTTCCGCGTTGTCACCACAGGCCGTCATGGACAACGCCAAGGTGGCCGCCGCGGCTACCGCCGCCACGCGTGAGATGCGCATCGTTTCGTGATCTCCTTCGGGTTGGGAAGCCGGCCGGATCGCGGCTGGCTCCACGATGGATGAGCTGTCGAGTACGGGGGATTCAGTGACCTGAGGCTCTGAAGTGTGGGCGATGTCAGTGGGTGAGGATCTTGGACAGGAAGTCCTTGGCCCGGTCGCTGCGCGGGTTGGCGAAGAACTCCGCCGGTGGGGCGTCCTCGACCAGCTGCCCGTCCGCCATGAAGATGACCCGGTTGGCGGCGTGCCGGGCGAAGCCCATCTCGTGGGTGACGACGACCATGGTCATCCCCTCCCGGGCCAGCGAGGTCATCACGTCCAACACCTCGCCGACCATCTCCGGGTCGAGCGCGCTGGTCGGCTCGTCGAACAGCATCGCCTTGGGCTGCATCGCCAGGGCCCGGGCGATCGCCGCCCGCTGCTGCTGGCCGCCGGAGAGCTGGGCCGGGAACTTGCCGGCCTGGTTGGCGATGCCGACCCGGTCGAGCAGCTGCATCGCGCGGTCCCGGACCTCCGACGCCTTCTCCTTGCGGACCTTGCGTGGCCCCAGCGTCACGTTCTCCAGGATCGTCTTGTGGGCGAAGAGGTTGAACGACTGGAAGACCATCCCGACCTCGCTGCGCAGGCGGGCGAGGGCCCGACCCTCGGCCGGCAACGGCCGTCCGTCGAAGGTGATCGTGCCGGAGTCGATCGGTTCCAGACGGTTGATCGCGCGGCACAGGGTGGACTTTCCGGAGCCGGACGGCCCGATCACCACCACCACTTCGCCGCGTTCGACCGAGAGGTCGACATCGTCGAGTACGTGCAGCGGGCCGAACCACTTGTTAACCCCACTGAGCATGATCAGAGGTTGACTCGTTGTCACCGGCACGCACCGTCCCTGTCCATGCACCATCCCTGCAGCAGTGATTGGTCGAGGTCATCTCGCGTCTGTCCCGCCACTTTAGGCGGGGCTGTGTGTCAGAACGCAACTCGAATGGTCACGGAGCGATAACACAGGCCGCATCGGGACGAACGCCGCGTCAACATGATCGTATGGCGATTGCTTCGGTCCGCTCCGCGATGTGGAACTGGTCCATCGACGGACCACTCGCCGCCGGGCGGATCCGAGCGACGCTCGCGGCGATCCTCGACCGGCCGGTGTCGACCCTCGGCGGCGCACTCGCCGGAGAACTGTTCTCCGAAGGCGTGGTGCTCTGCGACGTCTGGCAGGGTACGGGCGACTTCCCGGTCACGGTCGACTGCTACGCTGCCCCGGTCGAGCCGGCGGAGATCCAGGTGCTGGCGGCGTTCGCCCACCGGGTACGGCGCCGGTGCCTGATGCCGGACGACACCCTCGACCCCGGCCGCCATCTGCTGGTGTCCCCGGATAACACGGTGCGCCCGGCGCATGTGGACCTCGAACCCACCGACTACGGCGAGCGCCGTACCAACCTGCGGCTGTGTGGCCGTGGCGAGCCCTCCTGCCGGCACGATCCGCGCTGCGCCGCGTCGCGCTGGCCGCCGGACTCGGTGTGGCCGACCCGTGCGGTCGCCTGACCCTGACGGCGCGCGCGGCCGGCCGGTTACGCTGTCTCGTGTCATGACTACCAGCGCAGCACACCCCCGCCACTCGCGTACCTATCAGGTGCGCACCTACGGCTGCCAGATGAACGTGCACGACTCCGAACGGATCTCCGGCCTGTTGGAAGCGGCCGGTTACGTCCGGGCGGGGGAGTCCGACGATCCGGACGTCGTCGTCTTCAACACCTGCGCCGTACGCGAGAACGCCGACAACCGGCTGTACGGCAACCTCGGCCATCTGCGTCCGGTCAAGGAACGGCAGCCGGGCATGCAGATCGCGGTCGGCGGTTGCCTGGCCCAGAAGGACCGTGGCGAAATCGTCAAACGGGCACCCTGGGTCGACGTCGTCTTCGGCACGCACAACATCGGTTCGTTGCCGGTGCTGCTCGACCGGGCCCGGCACAATGCGGCAGCCGAGGTGGAGATCCTGGAGTCGTTGGACGTCTTCCCGTCCACGCTGCCGGCCCGCCGGGAATCGACCTACGCCGGCTGGGTGTCGATCTCGGTCGGCTGCAACAACACCTGCACCTTCTGTATCGTGCCGTCGCTGCGCGGCCGGGAGAAGGACCGCCGGCCGGGCGACGTCCTGGCCGAGGTACGGGCACTGGTCGACGAGGGCGTGCTGGAGGTGACCCTGCTCGGCCAGAACGTCAATTCGTACGGTGTCGAGTTCGGTGACCGGTTCGCGTTCGGCAAGCTGCTGCGCGCCTGCGGTACGGTCGACGGACTGGAGCGGGTCCGGTTCACCAGCCCGCACCCGAAGGATTTCACCGACGACGTGATCGCCGCGATGGCCGAGACGCCGAACGTCTGCCATTCGCTGCACATGCCGTTGCAGTCCGGATCCGACGACGTTCTGCGCGCGATGCGCCGCTCCTACCGGGCCGACCGCTATCTGGGCATCATCGACAAGGTGCGTGCGGCGATGCCGGACGCGGCGATCACCACCGACATCATCGTCGGTTTTCCCGGCGAGACGGATGCCGATTTCGAGCGGACCCTGGACGTGGTGCGCGCAGCTCGTTTCTCGTCGGCTTTCACGTTCCAGTATTCGAAGCGTCCCGGTACTCCGGCGGCCGACATGCCGGGCCAGGTGCCGAAGGCGGTGGTGCGGGAGCGCTACGAGCGCCTCGTCGCCTGCCTGGAGGAGATCACCTGGGCGGAGAACCGTCGGCTGCTCGGGCGTACCGTCGAGGTTCTGGTCGCGGTCGGCGAGGGCCGCAAGGACGACCGGACCGGTCGGCTGTCCGGCCGGGCCCGCGACGGCCGGCTGGTGCACTTCGACGCGGGTTCCCTGGCCGGGCGGATCCGGCCGGGCGACATCGTCGAGACCGTGGTCAGCTACGCCGCCCCGCATCACCTCAACGCCGACGGTGAGCCGGTCGCCCACCGGCGGACCCGGGCCGGCGACGCCTACGAGGCCGGCCGGGCTCCCCGTACCGGTGGTGGTGTGCTGCTGGGTCTGCCGACCGTGGGCGCGCCGCCGACGCCGCCGCTGGCCGCGTCGGCCTGCGAGCGCTGAGCCCGATCGACGCGTACGGGCGAGAGCCGACGCGTTCGCCCGAGAGCCGGACACACCAGGGCCGACCCGTCCCGACGGGTCGGCCCTGGTGTGTCGCTAGAACATGTGTCGCCGGCGACCGGGCGAGCCCGGTCGTCAGCCGGCCTTCTCGGCGAGTTCCAGGAACTGGCGCTTACCGGCCAGGGCCTTCTCCGCCTCCCGGATCCGCTTCGCGTCGCCCGCCGCCTGCGCGCGGGCGAGCCGCTGCTCTGCCTCGGCGACCTGCTCGCGCATCTGGGTCAACAGCGGGTTGGCCGACGGCTCGGTCCGCCGCCACGCCGAGTCCATCGCCTCGCGTATCCGATCCTCGGCCGCGCGCAGCCGACGGTCCAGCCCGGCGGACGCCTCCCGGGGCACTCGGCCGATGTCGTGCCACTGGCCCTGGATCTCCCGCAGTTTGGCCTGCGCGAGGCGTGCGTCGCTGTCGACGTCGAGCGCCTCGAGTTCGGTCAGCAGCGCCTGCTTGCGCTCCAGGTTGCTCCGCTGCTCGGCGTCGCGCGCCGAGAAGACCTCGCTGCGCCGGGTGAAGAACGCGTCCTGGGCGGCCCGGAAGCGTTCCCAGAGCTTCTGCTCGGCCTCCTTCGAGGCCCGTGGCGCTGCCTTCCACTCGGTCATCAGCTCCTTGAGCCGGTTGGCGGTGGCCGCCCACTCCGTGGAGTCAGCCAACGCCTCCGCTTCGGCGACCAGCTCGTTCTTGGCCGCCTGCGCCTGCTTGCGCTGAGTGTCCAACGTGGCGAAGTGCGCACCACGACGTCGGGTGAAGGCGTCCCGGGCGGCGGCGAACCGCTTCCACAGTTCGCCGTCGGTCTTTTTGTCGACGCCGCGGATCGTCTTCCACTCGTCCAGGATTTCCTTGAACCGGTCACCGGCGGTCTTCCAACCGGTCGACTCCGCGGCCAACTTCTCGGCCTCTTCGACCAACGCGGTCTTGCGGGCCAGTGCCTCGACCCGGGCCGCCTCGCGAGCCGCCCGAGCCTCCACCGACTTCTCGTCGGCCACCGCCGCGAGCTTGTCCAGGCGTGCCGCCAGCGAATCGAGATCTCCGACCACGTGCGCGTCGGCCAACGACGCCCGAAGCCGGCGGATCGTGGTGAGCGAGTGCGCGGCGTCGGCGGCTCCGGACTGCAGCCGGGCCTCGGTCAGATCGACCTCGGTCACCAGATCGGCGAAGCGCCGGGCGAAGTGCGCCAGCCCTTCCTCTGGTGCCCCCGCCTGCCAGGAACCGACCGCCCGTTCTCCCTCGGCCGTCTTGACGTAGACCGTGCCGTCGGCATCAACCCGTCCGAAGGACGTCCAGTCGCTCATGTGCCCATCCTCGTTCTCCCGGCCCCACCGGATCGAGGTCACCCGATGAACGCCGCCACGGCGCAGTTAGGTTGCAGGTAAGTTTCCCCCGGGCATTGTCACAGGTCCAACCCCGCCCGCGTCGAGCGCCTGTCGCCGACCGTGACCATACGGTGTCCTTGTCCGGCGATGACCTACGTGCCGCCGTCGAAATAGCCGAATCGTCGGACGTTCCGTCATCACCAGGTTGCCGAAAGCGACCAATGGGGCCAGATACCGTAGGCCCGTGTCGTTGCTGCGTGTCGCCTTCTGCCCACATCCGCCGATGATCGTGCCGCAAGCCGCCGGCCGGGCCGCCGGCGAACTGGAGCGGCTGCGCGACGCGGCCGACCGCGCCGTTCGTGGGCTACTCGACTGCGGCGCGAGCCGGATCGTCGTGATCGGCGGCACTGACCCCACCGGCGGCACCGACCCGACTGGCGGCGTCGATCCCATCGTCGGCACCGACCCCACCGGTGGCGCGAACGGATCGAACGGCGCGGCTGGCGTCAACGGCACTGCCAAGGCCCCGGACCGCGCCGCTGAGCCCGTCCCGAACCGACGTGTCGCGCGGGTCCGCACCAGCTTCCGGCCTTGGGGAGTGCCAGTCGACGTGCGGCTCGGCCCGGCGGCAGACGACGCTGCCACGCACGACGACGCTGCCACGCACGACGACGCTGCCACGCACGACGACACCGTCGACGGGCGACGACTACCGTTGAGCCTCACCGTGGCCACCTGGCTGCTGTCTCGGGCCGGTGTGGACCCGACCGCGACGCGGGTCGAGATGAACGCCGTTCCCGCCGATCTGCCACCCGCTGCCTGCCAACGCTGGGGACGCCAGCTGACCGGGACGACACCATGGGCGGCGCTGGTGATGGGCGACGGTTCGGCGTGTCGGGGGACCGCCGCACCCGGCTACCACGACGAGCGCGCCGAACCGTTCGACGACCAGGTCGCCGCCGCCCTGGCCGGTGCCGACCTGGCCGCACTCGCCGGTCTGGATCCGGTGGTCGCCGAGCAGGTACGCGTCGCCGGGCGGGCACCATGGCAGGTGCTCGCCGCCGCGGCCCGCCCCGACGAGACCGGCCGGGTCACCACCGCCGTGGTCGGCGAATCCGTGCCGGCCACGACCGACTGGACGACGGAACTGTCCTACTACGCCGCCCCGTACGGCGTCGCGTACCTTGTCGCTTCGTGGAGCCGGAACCAGTGAGCACCAACGCCGGGCCGGTACGGCGTACCGCCGTGACGGTCCGCCCCGACCGGGTGGTGGCGGTGATCGGCCCGACCGCCGCCGGCAAGTCGGCGCTGAGCATCGCGCTGGCGTACGAACTCGACGCCGAGGTGGTCAACGCCGATTCGATGCAGCTCTACCAGGGGCTGGACATCGGCACCGCCAAGCTGACCCTCGACGAACGTGCCGGCGTACCGCATCACCTGCTCGACATCTGGCCGGTGACCGCGCCGGCCAGCGTCGCCGAATACCAGCGGCTGGCCCGGGCGGCGATCGACGACATTTTCCGCCGTGGCCGGCTGCCGCTGCTGGTCGGCGGCTCCGGCCTCTACGTCCGCGCCGTGTTGGAGAAGTTCGACTTTCCCGGCACCGAGCCGGCGCTCCGCGAGCGACTGGAGGCAGAACTTGCCGAGCTCGGCCCGGCGGTCCTGCATGCCCGGCTGGCGGCGGCGGACCCCGAGGCCGCCAGCGCCATCCTGCCCGGCAACGGTCGCCGTATCGTCCGCGCGTTGGAGGTGATCGAACTGACCGGCCGGCCGTTCACCGCCGCGTTGCCCGACCCGGTGCCGCACTACGACGCCGTACAACTCGGCGTCGACCTGGCCACCGATCAGCTCGACCAGCGGATTGCCGTACGGGTCGACCGGATGTGGTCGGCCGGCCTGGTCGCGGAGACCCACGACCTGATCGCGCGGGGCCTGCGCGCCGGCCGTACGGCGAGCCGCGCGCTCGGCTACCAGCAGGTGCTCCGGATGATCGACGGTGACTGCACCGACGCGCAGGCGCGGGCCGACACGGTACGGGCGACCCGACGGTTCGTCCGCCGGCAACGTTCCTGGTTTCGCCGCGACGGACGGGTGCGCTGGCTGGACGCGGCCGGCGACGATCTGCTCGCCGCCGCCCGGGCCGCCCTGACCAGCGCCCGAACCCACCAATAGCCCGGCCGCTGTCTGTCAGTTGGTGGCGGCGGTGGGATGCTGCTCGATGGACGCGGGTCCGCCCTGTACCACGGTGGCGGGGAGCCCGTCGACCACCTCGGTCGCCGACCCGGCCGCCCCTCCGGCCGGGCCCGAAGCGCCGTCCGAAGCGCCGGCCGAAGCGCCGGCCGGGCCCGTTGCGCCGCCCTGACCCGTTGCGCCGTCCGACAGCGCGGCGACTGAGTCCGCCGCGGCCGCCGCTCCGGCTGCCGTGGCCGCTGCCGCCGTCGCGGCCTGGGCGGCTGCCCGGACCGCCGCCGCGACCGCCGGAGCGACCCGCGGATCGAACACGCTCGGCACGATCACCGTCGGGTTGATCCGGTCCTCGCCCACGACGTCGGCGATGGCGCGGGCGGCGGCCAAGGCCATCTCGTCGGTGAAGGCTTCGGCGTGCGCGTCGAGCATTCCCCGGAACACCCCGGGGAACGCGAGCACGTTGTTGATCTGGTTGGGCTGGTCCGAGCGTCCGGTGGCGACCACCGCCGCGTGCCGGCGGGCCTCGCGCGGGTCCACCTCGGGGTCGGGGTTGGCCAGGGCGAACACGATGGAGTTCGGGGCCATGGTGGCGATGTCGTCGCCGGTGAGCAGATTGGGCGCACTGACCCCGATGAACACGTCGGCACCTCGGATCGCGCCGCGCAGGTCACCGGCGTACCCGGTCGAGTTGGTGTTGTCGGCCAGCCACTGCCAGGCGGGGTTGAGCCCGGACAGGCCACGGTGCAGCGCCCCCGGCCGGTCGTAGGCGATGACGTCGCCGACTCCCTGCCGCAGCAGGAGCTTGATGATGGCGGTGCCGGCCGCACCCGCCCCGGAGACCACCACCCGTACGTCGCCGAGCTGCTTGCCGACCACCCGCAGCGCGTTGGTCAGCGCGGCCAGCACACAGATCGCGGTGCCGTGCTGGTCGTCGTGGAAGACCGGGATGTCGAGCAGGTCGCGCAGTTTGGACTCGATTTCGAAGCAGCGGGGGGCGGCGATGTCCTCCAGGTTGATGCCGCCGTAGCCGGGCGCGATCGCCCGTACGATGGACACGATCTCGTCCGGGTCCTGGGTGTCGAGCACCACCGGCCAGGCGTCGACGTCGCCGAAGCGTTTGAACAGCGCGGCCTTGCCCTCCATCACCGGCAACGCGGCGGCCGGTCCGAGGTTGCCCAACCCGAGTACGGCCGACCCGTCGGTGACCACGGCGACCGTGTTGCGCTTGATGGTGAGCCGGCGGGCGTCGGCCGGGTTCTCGGCGATGGCCAGACAGACCCGGGCCACCCCGGGCGTGTACGCGCGGGACAGCTCGTCACGGTTGCGCAGCGACACCTTCGGCGCGACTTCGATCTTGCCGCCGAGGTGCAGCAGGAACGTCCGGTCGGAGACCTTGCGGACCTCGACGCCGTCCAGTGCCTCGAGTTCCTTGACCACGTCGTCGGCGTGTCCGGAGTCGGCCGTGTCGCAGGTCAGGTCGACCACCACGCTGACAGGGTCGGAATCGACCACGTCGAGGGCGGTGACGATCGCGCCGGCCTCGCCGACGCAGGTCGTCAGCCGGCCGATCGCCGACGCGTCGGCCGGAATGCTGATCCGGATGGTGATGGAGAAGCCGGCGCTGGGCAGGCGGGTGGTCGCCACGGGTTCCCTCCGTCGTTGGTGGGGGCGGCCCGACGGCCGCACGACCATTCTTGCGCGTGCCCGGCCGTGGCCCGCCATGGGCCGGGCCGGGTCGGTGCTCCGGCGTGTCACCGCCGCTGAGCTGGTACGCCACAATTTCAGGTGCGTTCGTGGCCCGCGCGTGTCACGATCGAAGCCTGAGGAGGCAACTTTTGCGTACATTTCGCGCCGACGAGTCGGCCGCCGCGCCGCTCGAGTCGACCACCGCGCCGTTTGAATCGACCGCCGCGTCGGACGACGGGCTGACGAGCGTACCCGGCGATGGTCCTGACCTGGACGATCCGATCGACCTGGCCGACCGGCTGGCGCTCGACGGCGATCCGGAGACGGTCGGTGAGCTGGAGCTGGCCGACCGGCACGCGCTGCGCCGGGTGGCCGGGCTCTCGACCGAGCTCAGCGACGTCACCGAGGTCGAATACCGGCAGCTCCGGCTGGAGCGGGTGGTCCTGGTCGGGGTCTGGGAGAGCGGATCGGTCACCGATGCCGAAAACTCGCTGACCGAGCTGGCCGCGCTCGCCGAGACCGCCGGTTCCCAGGTCCTCGAAGGGCTGATCCAACGCCGTGACCGGCCGGACCCGTCGACCTACGTCGGCCGGGGCAAGGTCGGCGAGTTGGGCGACGTGGTGCTCGCCACCGGCGCCGACACGGTGATCTGCGACGGCGAGCTCTCCCCGTCCCAGCTGCGCAACCTGGAGCAGGCGGTCAAGGTCAAGGTCGTCGACCGGACCGCGCTGATCCTGGATATCTTCGCCCAGCACGCCAAGAGCAAGGAGGGCAAGGCCCAGGTCGAGCTGGCCCAACTCGAATACCTCCTGCCCCGGCTGCGGGGCTGGGGCGAAACGCTGTCGCGGCAGAGCGGCGGCAGCGGCCGGGGCGGCGGCGCGGGCGGCGGCGTCGGCCTGCGCGGCCCGGGTGAGACCAAGCTGGAGACCGACCGCCGCCGGATCCGGACCCGGATCGCCCGCCTGCGGCGGGAGATCAAAGGCATGCGGACGGTACGGGAGACCAAGCGCGCCCGCCGCACCCGTAACGCCGTTCCGGCCGTGGCCATCGCCGGCTACACCAACGCCGGCAAGTCGAGCCTGCTCAACCGGCTCACCGGTGCCGGGGTGCTGGTCGAGGACGCGCTGTTCGCCACGCTCGATCCGACGACCCGCCGGGCGCACACGGCCGATGGTCGGCTCTACACACTGTCGGACACCGTGGGGTTCGTCCGGCACCTGCCGCACCAGATCGTCGAGGCGTTCCGCTCCACCCTGGAAGAGGTCGCCGAGGCCGATCTGGTGGTGCACGTGGTCGACGGTGCGCATCCCGACCCCGAGGAGCAGGTACGCGCGGTGCGGGAGGTGCTCACCGACGTCGGTGCCGATCGCCGACCCGAACTGCTGGTGATCAACAAGATCGACGCGGCGAGCGAGGAGGAGTTGCTCCGCCTCAAGCGGCGCTGGCCGGACGCGGTCCTGGTCTCGGCCCGGCGGGCGCGGGGGATCGACGACCTGCGGGCCGCGATCGAGGCCCGGTTGCCCCGCCCAGCGGTGCAGGTACGGGTGGTGCTGCCGTACCACCGGGGTGATCTCGTGTCCCGGGTGCATCACCGGGGCGAGGTGCTCGACACCCGGCACACGGCGGCGGGCACCCTGCTCGACGCCCGCGTCGACGACGCGCTGGCCGCTGAACTCGCACCCTTTGCCAGCAGCGAAAAGTAAGAGCGCGAATACTGTACGTGATTGACCGCTGTGTAACATTTGCCCTCAGGGCGGCGTGCGACACTCGTCGGATGCGTCGGTTCCTGACTCCGGTCCCGATCGTCGCCGGACTCCTCGCGGTCGCGGTCGGCGTCCCGGTCGGGCCTGCCCTCGCCCTGCCAGCTCAGGACCCCGCTCCCGGCGGTCAGCCGGGAGCGGTGCCCGGCAAGCAGGTCTGCGAGATCACCGACGAGCGACTACGGGAACTCTCCGGCCTGATCGCCACCGCCGACGGCTACATCGTCGTCAACGACGGCACCGACATCGACCGCAACGAGCGGATCTTCTACCTCGACTCCTCCTGCGACGTCGACGACACCGTGCGGTATCCGACCCGTCCGCTCGACCCGGAGGACCTGGCGCTGTCCCCGGACGGGCAGACACTGTGGATCGCCGACATCGGCGACAACCCCACCAACGACGAGCGCCGGGAACGCGTCGCGCTCTGGTCGATGCCGGTGGACGGCTCCGCCCAGCCCGAAATCCATCGGGTCAGCTACCCGGACGGGCCCCACGACGCGGAAGCGCTGCTCATCGCCAACGACGGCACCCCGCTGCTCATCACCAAGTCGACCGGCCCGGCCGGGATCTACCGCCCGGTCGAGCAGTTGCGCAGCAACAACGACGATCCGGTGCCGATGGAGAAGGTCGGCGAACTGGAGCTGCCCACCACCGACACCCCCAACCTGTTCGCCGCGGCCGGACGGCTCACGGTCACCGGAGCGGCGCGTTCCCTGGACGGCACCAGGTTCGCCGTCCGCACCTACGCCGACGCCTTCGAATGGGACGTCCCCGCCGACGGTGACCTGGTCACGGTGATGACCACCGAAGAACCCCGGATCACCCCGCTCACCGACGCCTTCGGCGAAGCCATCGCCTACTCCCCGGACGGTGCCCAGTTCGTCACCGTCTCCGACGTCGCGACCCTTGAGGAAGAAACCCCGGTCGAGATCCTGCGCTACCCGCGCAGCACCGAGGTGGCCGTGCCGCCACAGGACGCGGCGGGCGGCGACACGTCCGACGGACCCTCCTTCCTCAACCGGATCACCCTGCAGGACATCAACTACCTGATCGCCACGGTCGGGCTGCTCGGTGCGATCCTGGTCGGGGTCGGCATCTACGGCATCGTCCGCGCCCGGCGGGTCATCCGGGGACAGTCCACCGGCGGTGGCCTTGACCGGAAGCGCGCCGATCGGCTCAGCGACGACGACGAACGAGCGGCCGAGCGGGCCGGCTTCGACAGCGGTGCCGCGTCCGCCGGTTTCGACAGCGACAGGCTCGGCAGCGGTGCCCTGCCTCCCGGACCGCCCGTCGTCGCCGGACGTCCGGTGGGCCCGGTCGGGCCGCCGACCAAGAAATCCGGTGTCTACCGGGCCGCAGCCCCGAAGGCCGGCGTCTACGGTGCCGCCACGCCCCCCGGCACGGCGTACGGCGCGGCGAAACCAGCAGCCGGCGGCAGCGGGGCCGTCTACGGCGCCCCGCCCGCCGCCGCACCGCCGCCCGCCGCACCGCCGAGCGGCAAGGACGGCGTCTACGGCGGCCCGGCCGATTCCGGTGCCGTGTACGGGGCGGCCAAGCCCGCGACGGCCAGACCCACCGCCGGGGTGTACGGCGGCAGACCGGTCGGCGACGCCGGCGGCGACTACCCGTCGGCCGGTTATCCGGCCGACCGGTACGACGCGCCTGCTGACGGCGGCCAGCGGCCGTCCGCCGGGCGCGACCCGCACGGCGGCGGTGCCGGAGTCTACGGCCGCCCGGCTACCGACCAGACGGACCGCCGGGACCGGCGCGGCTGACGACCCGGGTTCCCGCCCTCGGCGGCTGATGCCGCGAGTCGGGTCAGACCCGACGGAGCACCGCCACCACCCGACCCATGATCGTCGCCTCGTCGCCGGGGATCGGGTCGAACGCGGCGTTCTGCGGCATCAACCAGACGTGGCCGTCACGCCGCCGGTAGGTCTTGACCGTGGCCTCGCCGTCGATCATCGCGGCGACGATCTCCCCCGAATCGGCGGTCGGCTGCTGGCGTACCACCACCCAGTCGCCGTCGCAGATCGCCGCGTCCAGCATCGAGTCACCCTTGACCTGGAGCATGAACACCTCGCCCTCGCCGACCAGCTCGCGGGGCAGGGGGAAGACGTCCTCGACGGCCTGCTCGGCGAGGATCGGGCCACCGGCGGCGATCCGGCCCAGCATCGGCACGTACGCCGGAGCGGGACGCATCGCCCGAGCCGCCTCGTCGTCGACGGCGTCGTTCGGGGGCCGTACGTCGACCGCGCGCGGCCGATTCGGATCCCGGCGCAGGAAACCTTTCCGTTCCAGCTCCTTGAGCTGGTAGGCCACGCTCGACGGCGACACCAGGCCGACCGCTTCGCCGATCTCCCGCACGCTCGGCGGATAACCGTGCCGGCTGACCCAGCTGCGGATGAACTCCAGAATCCGGCGCTGGCGGGTGGTCAGCTCACTGGTCACCGGCTCGGGAAAGGAACTGACCACCGGCGTGACCGCCCGCAGGCGGGACTCACCCGACCGGCTGGCGCCACGACCCCGTCCCCGCACCGACACGCCGCTGTTGGCCGCCGAGAAGGTGCTCTTGTCGGCGGGTGCCTGTCGGGGCTCGCCTGTCCTGTCGTCGGTCGCCACGTCCGTCCTTTCACTGGCCGCCCGGTACGACCCGGTTCGGCGCACCATCGGTGTCGACCACGACGGTATCGAGAGATTCCGCCAGTTTCAAACATCTGTACGAGGTGTGCCGCGCGTGTCGGCTGGATGTCCGCGCTATCGTACGTGTGTTCGAATATCGAGGTGGTCGGGTGTCGGCGGTAACCGTCGGCCGCGCATCGGTGTTGGCTCAGTGACGACGCGTCGGCTGGGTTGTGACCAACGTGCCACGTCTGGGTGTCGACTTGACCGAGCTCGACCGGCGGCATACGGTCGACCCCAACATCTAGTAGTTACAAAGGCGTAAGTCGCCTACAGGTTGGGTCCCCGCTCCAGGGGGTCGACCTCACGTACCCACGTGAAGGTCGGCGCTCGGACCGGATGCCGACCGACTGTGGCCGATCGCCGATCCGGTCTCGCGCGACCCTGACGGAAGGGAATCTCGGCATGCGCTGTCCGTACTGCCGACACGCCGATTCGCGCGTGGTCGACTCCCGCGAAGCCGACGACGGCCAGCTGATCCGCCGCCGGCGGTCCTGTCCGGAATGCGGCAAGCGGTTCACCACGGTCGAAGAGGCGGTGCTCGCGGTGGTCAAGCGCAGCGGCGTGACCGAGCCCTTCAGCCGGGCGAAAATCATGGGCGGCGTCCGCAAGGCCTGCCAGGGGCGACCGGTCGACGACGACGCGATCGCGCTGCTGGGCCAGAAGGTCGAGGAGACCGTCCGGGCCAAGGGCGCGGCCGAGATCCCCAGTCACGACGTCGGCCTGGCGATCCTCGGACCACTCCGCGAGCTGGACGAGGTGGCCTACCTGCGGTTCGCCAGCGTCTACCGGTCGTTCGACTCGCTCGACGACTTCGAACGCGAGATCGAGACGCTGCGGGCCGCCGCCACGGCCCGGTCCACCGCTGCCAGCGACACCGGTACCAGCGACGCCGCGACCGCCTCGGACGCGACGACCCCGGCGGCGGCCGGGGCCACTCCCGGCTGATCGGGCCCGCGCACCAGGCCGGCCCGAAACCCACGCACGCAGACCTGTCCGGCCGACCGCGGACCCTGGCGCGTACGGCAGGCCAAGAAGCCGGACACATCACACACGGAAAACGACCGCGGGAAGACGGAAACGACCGCGTGGCGGAACGCCGCGCGAGAACCTGAGGGGGCGATGAGATGGCGGGGGAAGGTGTGACCGCGAAGACAGGCGGTAGTGGCGGCGGCGCGGGTAGCGGCGGTAGCGGTACGGCGAAGGCCAACGGCAAGGCCGGCTCCAACGGCCGGGTGCGGGCCAAGGCAGCCGGCCCGGCTGGGCTCACCGTCGAGCGGGTCTGGACCACCGACGGTGTTCACCCGTACGACGAGGTGACCTGGCAGCGCCGTGACGTGGTGATGACCAACTGGCGGGACGGCTCGATCAACTTCGAGCAGCGTGGCGTGGAGTTCCCGGAGTCGTGGAGCGTCAACGCCGCCAACATCGTCACCACCAAGTACTTCCGGGGGGCGGTGGGCACCCCGCAGCGGGAGTGGTCGCTCAAGCAGTTGATCGACCGGGTGGTGAAGACCTACCGGGCCGCCGGCGAGCAGCACGGCTACTTCGCCACGCCGGCCGACGCCGAGATCTTCGAGCACGAGCTGACCTGGATGCTGCTGCACCAGGTGTTCAGCTTCAACTCGCCGGTCTGGTTCAACGTCGGCACGGCCTCCCCGCAGCAGGTCTCGGCGTGTCAGCCGTACCACTCGTTGGTGAGCACGCCGGCCGGCCTGGTTCCGATCGGCAAGCTGGTCGAGGAGAACGCGATCGGCGCCAAGGTCTACGACGCCCACGGCCTCACCCGGATTCTCGCGGTCAAGGCCAACGGCACCAAGGACGTGCTGCGGCTGCACACCAAGGCCGGCTACACCCTGGACGTCACCGCTGACCACCTGGTCTGGAAATCGACCGGTGAGGGCACCGGTCGGTTCGTCGAGGCCGGTACCCTGGTCGCCGGCGACACCCTCGAATGGCATCGTCGGGGTAGCGACGGCGAGGCGGAGTTCCGTCCCGGCGACGTCTACGAAGCGGCGTTGGCCGGATGGCTGCAGTCGGACGGCTTCGTCGGTCAGTACGACTATGGCACCAACCGGTCACTGACCATCGAGGCGATGACCGTCAACGACGACGAACTCGACTGGGTCGTCGCCGCGATCGATCGCGTCTTCCCAGGCGCGCACCGCCGCGAACGCCGCGTCGTCACCCAGGACGTCACCCTCGACTGCCGGCGGACCCGCCTGTACGGGGAGCATCTGCGGCCGTTCGTCGACAAGTGGGGCCTGCTCGCCCGGGGTACCGACATGGTGGTCCCGCCGACGTTGTTCACCGCGCCGCTGCCGGTTGTCGCGGCCTATCTGAAGAGCATCTTCCAGGCTGAGGGCTACGTCTCGGCCCGTGAAGCCTCCACCCTGGTCGGCGTCGACATGATCAGCGAGCCGCTGGTCCGTGGACTGCAGCGGCTGTTGTTGCGCTTCGGGATCTTCGCCCGGGTCGGTTTCAAGGCGGATCCGCGGCCGAACCGGCACGGCACTTGGTCGCTGCGCATCCAGAACCACGGCGACCGGGACCTGTTCGCCGCCGAGATCGGGTTCGTCGACTTCCGCAAGTCTGACAAGCTGGAGGAGAGTTTCGCGAAGGTCGGCCGGTCCGCCAAGCTGACAAAGCGTCTTGTCATCGACCGGGTCGAGCAGATCGGGGCGATGGAGGTCTACGACATCCAGACCGAGTCGGGTGAGTACCTTTCCGACAATCTGCGGGTGCACAACTGTTTCATTCTCGCTGTCGACGACTCGATGGATTCGATCCTCGATTGGTACAAAGAGGAAGGGCTGATCTTCAAGGGCGGCTCCGGTTCCGGCGTCAACCTGTCCCGGATCCGCTCCTCCAGGGAGCTGCTGTCCAGCGGCGGCACCGCCTCCGGCCCGGTCAGCTTCATGCGCGGCGCCGACGCCTCGGCCGGCACCATCAAGTCCGGTGGCGCCACCCGCCGGGCCGCCAAGATGGTCATTCTCGACGTCGACCACCCCGACATCGAGGAGTTCGTCCAGACCAAGGCCCGCGAGGAGAACAAGATCCGGGCGCTGCGCGACGCCGGGTTCGACATGGACCTCGGCGGCGCGGACATCGTCAGCGTGCAGTACCAGAACGCCAACAACTCGGTCCGGGTCTCCGACGAGTTCATGCGGGCATACGAGGACGGTGGCAGCTTCGACCTGCGGGCCCGGCTCGACGGCTCGGTCATCGACACCGTCGACGCCAAGAAGCTCTTCGGCACCATTGCACAGGCCGCCTGGGAATGCGCCGACCCGGGTCTGCAGTACGACGACACCATCAACGACTGGCACACCTGCCCGGAGAGCGGACGCATCACCGCATCTAACCCATGCAGTGAATATGTCCATTTGGACAATTCTTCGTGCAATCTCGCGTCGCTCAATCTGATGAAGTTCCTGCGGGCCGACGGCGGCTTCGAGGTCGAGAAGTTCGTCCGTTCCGTCGAGTTCATTATCACCGCGATGGACATCTCCATCTGCTTCGCTGATTTCCCGACGCAGAAGATCGGTGAGACCACCCGGGCGTTCCGGCAGCTCGGCATCGGCTACGCCAACCTCGGCGCGCTGCTGATGGCCTCCGGCCTGCCGTACGACTCGGAAGCCGGCCGCTCCTACGCCGCCGCCATCACCTCGGTGATGACCGGTACCGCGTACCGTCGCTCGGCCGAACTCGCCGGCGTCGTCGGTGCCTACGACGGCTACGCCCGCAACGCCGAAGGCCACAAGCGGGTGATGCGCAAGCACGCCGCCGCCAGCGACCAGATCCGCCCGACCGGCCCGGCCGCCACCGCCCTGGCTCGCGAAGCCGCCCGCCAATGGGAAATCGGCAATAAAATTGGCGAAAAGTATGGCTGGCGCAATTCCCAAGCCTCAGTACTCGCGCCCACCGGCTGCCTCACTCCGGACACGATGGTCACCACCGACCGTGGGCTGATGCGACTCGGTGAAATCGGCGACGTTTACGGCGAGCGTTGGCAGGACCTCGACATGATGGTGTCGACCGACGAGGGCGCCCGCCAGGCGACGAAGTTCTTCGTCAACGGCGAGGAACCCACCCGCCGGGTGGTCACCGACGGCGGCTACCGGATCCAGGGCACCCTGGCCCACCGGATCAAGGTGGTGGACCCGGCGACCGGCGAATGGGTCTGGAAGCGGATGGCCGAGGTCGTCCCCGGCGACTTGGTCCCAGTGCAGCTCGGCACCCTGGTCGGCGAACCACATCGGGTGCCGCTGCCCGTACTCGACCAGGCGTACAACGCCGGCGACCGGCGGCTGTACGTGTCGGACGCGGTCGACGCCGAGCTGGCCGAGCTGGTCGGCTACTTCATGGGTGACGGAAGCCTGCACGCCAAGGGGCTGCGGTTCGCCGTCGCCGACACCGACCTCGACGTGGTGGAACGGCTGCGGGTGCTCGGCAAGGGCCTGTTCGGGCTGGAGCCGGAGGTCTCCGGGCGTACCGGATACCAGGAGGTGACCTTCTCCTCCGTGCGACTGGCCCGCTGGTGGCAGGCTGCCGGGTTCGCCAAGACGTTGCCGCACCCGGAACACACCGGTAAGGGCTGGTCGCCCCGGGTGCCGTCGGCGATCCTGGAGACCAACGATGTCACCGTCTACACCGCATTCCTGCGCGGCCTGTTCGAGGCCGACGGGACGGTGCTCGAGGGAGTGCCGTCGGTGTCGACGTCCACCGAGTCGTTCGCCGCGGAGATCCGTACCCTGCTGCTGTCGCTCGGGATGGCGACCACCACCCGGCAGACCCGCAGCGGCATGGGCAGCGTCATCTGGCAGGTGCGGCTGCGCAACACCGACCACGCGATCCGGTTCGAGGAGACGATCGGCTTCATCGGCCACCGCAAGGCCGAGCAGATCGTGGTCGCCCCACACCAGTCCGGCAACCGGGATCGTGTTCACCTGCCGCGTGAGCTGTGGGATCTGCTGGTGCCGGTCGGACACCCGAGGCGCGGTGCGGTCGTGCAGTCGCTGGCGAGGACGGGCGGGGTGTCGCGGACGCTGGCCGGTGAGATTTACGGCGAGGTGCTGGACGACCGCCTCGGGCACGCGCTCGGCTACCTCTACGAGACGGTGGCGGCGAACGAGGACGGAGGCGTACAGCCGACCTATGACCTGTCGGTGCCGGCCAACGTCACCTACGTCGCCGGGGGGTTCGTCAGTCACAACACCATCGGTCTGATGATGGATTGCGACACCACCGGTGTCGAGCCGGATTTGGCGCTGGTCAAATTCAAGAAATTGGTCGGCGGCGGTTCGATGCAGATCGTCAACCAGACGGTGCCTCGGGCGTTGCGCAGCTTCGGCTACCCGGAGGAGCAGGTCGAGGCGATCGTCGCGCACATCGCCGACCACGGTCACGTGGTCGACGCGCCGGGTCTGCGGACCGAGCACTACCCGGCGTTCGACTGCGCGATGGGGGAGCGGTCGATCGCGCCGATGGGGCACGTACGGATGATGGCGGCGGTGCAGCCGTTCATCTCCGGGGCGATCTCCAAGACGGTCAACATGCCGGAGGCGGCGACCGTCGCCGACGTCGAGCGGATCTACTACGAGGGCTGGAAGCTGGGCCTCAAGGCGCTGGCGATCTACCGGGACAACTGCAAGGTGGGTCAGCCGCTGTCGGTGGCCAAGACCGACAAGGCGGACAAGGCCGAGAAGGCTGCCGCCGAGCAGGCCGCGGTCGTCGAGAAGATCGTCGAAAAGGTCGTCGAGTACCGGCCGGTGCGCAAGCGGCTGCCGAAGAAGCGCCCGTCGGAGACGGTGTCGTTCTCGGTTGGCGGCGCCGAGGGCTACCTGACCGCCTCGTCGTACCCGGACGACGGCCTCGGTGAGGTCTTCCTCAAGATGTCGAAGCAGGGTTCGACGCTGGCCGGGGTGATGGACGCCTTCTCGGTGGCGATTTCGATCGGCCTGCAGTACGGCGTACCGCTGGAGACGTTCGTCGCGAAGTTCACCAACATGCGGTTCGAGCCGGCGGGCATGACCGACGACCCGGACGTACGGATGGCGGCGTCGGTGATGGACTACATCTTCCGCCGGCTGGCGTTGGACTTCCTGCCGTACGACCGCCGGGCCGAGCTGGGCATCTTCACCGCCGCCGAGCGGACCGCGCAGATGCGGGCCGAGGCGGAGGCGGAGAGCGCGGCCTCGGAGCTGTCGGCGATGGCGGTGTCCGCCCCGGTGTCCGCCCCGGTCGATCCGAGGCCGGAGCCGAAGGCACCGTCGTCGGCCACCACCGCCAGCGGTACGGCGAGCTCGCCGGCTGCCGCCGTGACGCCGGCACCGTCGTCGGTGCATTCGTCGACGGAGCTGCTGGAGGCGGTGCTGGGCAAGGCGGCGGCCGACGCGCCGCTCTGCTTCACCTGCGGTACGAAGATGCGCCCGGCGGGCAGCTGCTACGTC
Source organism: Solwaraspora sp. WMMD406 (assembly GCF_029626025.1). Lineage (NCBI taxonomy): Bacteria > Bacillati > Actinomycetota > Actinomycetes > Micromonosporales > Micromonosporaceae > Solwaraspora > Solwaraspora sp. WMMD406. The sequence continues at coordinate 5,337,185 of NZ_JARUBF010000001.1, read as the reverse complement.
TGTGAGGGCTGCGGCTCCACCTCCGGCTGCAGCTGACCGGGCTCCACGGCGAGGGGAGCGCCGTTGTCGTCACCGCGCCACGGTGACGACAACGGCGCTCCCCTCGCGTCCAGTGCGGCGATGTCGGGTCCAGTGCGGCGATGTCGGGTCCAATGCGGCGATGTCGGGCCGAGGCCCGCGCCGGATTGCCACCGGCGGTAGTATGGCCCTATGTCGGCGGAACCGCTACCACCAACACCGTCATTCGAGGATCGCGTCGAGCGACATTCGGCAGCGGAGCTGCTGGGTCTGGTACACGACCTCGGCAAGTCGTCGCCCGAGTTCCAGGCTGAGGCAATGCGGCTCCTGGGCGAGCGTACGGGCGAGTCGGGCCGGCTCCGGCTGATCGGCCGGGCACGCAAAGTCAGCGTGTCCATGCCCGAGGACCTCACGGCGGCTGTCCAGCAACGCGTGGGACGTGGCGAGTTCAGCCAGTACGTGACCGAAGCCGTCGCCAGGCAGCTTGAGCTGGACCTGCTCGGCGAACTCGCCGCCATGCTGGAAACGGAGCACGGGCCGGTCCCGGAGGAGACGCTGGCCCAGGCGAGGCGCTCGTGGCCCGACGCGTAACGAGCAGCAGCGGAACGCTCGTTCTGGACAGCGAAGGTCTCGTCAAACTCGCCGCAGGCGACGGCAGGGCTCGTGCCTTTCTGACGACGGCACGGGAACGCGGCGTGAGAGTGGCCGTCAGCGCCATCACGCTCACCGAGGTGCTCCGGAACGGTCGACGTGACGCGGCCGTGCACCGCGTCCTGTCGCGGATCGTCACGGTGCCGGTGAGTCCAGAGCTTGGCCGGCGAGCGGGGGAGCTGCTCGGCGCGACCGGGTTGTCCGGACACCGATGCGCCATCGACGCGGTCGTGGCTGCGACGGCCTTGGAGCTTCCTCGCCCGCTGGTGCTGCTGACCAGCCACCCTGACGACATGAACAGGCTGGTGGAGGAACCGGATCTGCCAAAGGACCAACGGATCGTGGTGGTCCACGTGTGATCCGGCTCCCCGTTCGGGTCCCGGATGCTGACGGCACCGTCCCGGCGGGGCGATCATCGGGCGATGACCACCGCCGACCTGTACGCCGATTTCGCCCGCCGGCAGGCGTCCGGCGTGTCGCCCAGCTACGAACGCTTGGCGTACGCGGTGTCCCGCGACGACGATCTCCTGGCATTGCTGGATTCGCTGCCGCCGCCGACCCGGCAACCCAACCTGCTGTTCGTCGTCGTCCGGCTGCTCGGCGGTCCGGTTCACGACCCGGCCGCGTTCCACGACTTCGCGGTGGCGGGTTGGCCGGCGATCGAGACGCAGATGCGCAGCCGGCTCACCCAGACCAACGAGGCCGGGCGGTGCGCCGTACTGCTGCCGGTGTTGGCGGCGTTGCCGCAGCCGTTGGCTCTGCTGGAAGTCGGCGCGTCGGCGGGCCTGTGTCTCTACCCGGACCGGTACGCCTACCGCTACGACGGCGGACCGATCCTGGGGGAGGGTGAGCCGCTGCTCGACTGCGCGACGACCGGGCTGACGCCGCCGCGCACCCGGCCGGAGGTGGTGTGGCGGGCCGGGCTGGACCTGACCCCGCTGGACGTCACCGACGACGCCGACGTGGCCTGGCTGGACGCGTTGATCTGGCCGGAGCAGGAGCATCGGCGGGCCCGGCTGGCCGCCGCCGTGGCGGTGGCGGCGGCCGATCCGCCGTTGCTGGTCCGGGGAGACCTGGTCGACGACCTGCCGGCGTTGGCCGCGTCGGCACCGCCGGCCGCGACGCTGGTCGTGTTTCACACCGCCGTGCTCTACCACGTGCCGGCACCGCGCCGGTCGGACTTTGTCGACCTGGTACGCGACCTGCCCGGCCACTGGCTGGCAAACGAAGGACCGGACGTCCTGCGCCACGACGCGGTGCCGCCGCCACCGGACGACACGCTGCACAACGTGCTCGCCCTGGACGGCCGGCCGCTGGCCTGGACCCGCCCACACGGGCAGGGCATCGCCTGGTTCGGCTGACCTGTCGACGGTCAGGGCTGGTGAAGCCAGACCCCGGAGGGCACCGATTGGGGTGAAGCCGTGCGCGCGGGCGAGAGCGAGATCGTCGCCCTGCTCGTATCCGACCAGCAGCAGGCCCGGGAAGTGGGCGGCTGTCGCCAGGACGGCGGCCGCCCAGACATCGGACTGGTCGCCACTGTGGGTGGCGAACAGGTCGGACAGGCCGACGACGTCAGTCGCGCAACGCGGCGGCAGTGGTGACCCGACCGGCGCTGCAGGTAGGGGCAGCCCCGCCGGGCGGTGGATCCACTGTGCGGTGAACAGCTCGACGAAGCCGTCCGGGGCGAGGTCGAGCGCGGCGAAGCTGTCCTTGACCGAGCACCCCGGAGACGTCGTGTCGATCCGGGCGAGAATGTCGGCGGGTGTCGCGTCGGGCCGCAGGGTGACCGCGTCGGGATAAGTACGGCGGCGTCCGGCGCTAGCCGCACCAGGCGGCGTCGGTGACGGTGCCGGGGATGCCGTGGGCCCGGCAGACCGCCGCGCACCAGGCCGCGTTGTCGCGGGTCGTCGCGTCCCGCATCGCTGACTGCTCGATTTCTGCCACGTCAGGGCAGCTCCAGGAATTCCCGGACCGCGTCCTCCACGGCGAGCATCGTGGCGTGCGACACGAACCCGTGGTTGTCGTGTAGCGCGCTGCGGTCAAGGATCTGTACGAGACTGTGGATCCGGATGAACGCGCCGCTGAGCGGGTCGCCGTCGCCCAGGCGTACCGCCAGGTGGTTGGGGTGTGGCACGTCGCGCACGACGACGAGCGCCCAAACGGCCAGCTCCTCGACGGCGTTGTACTCGTCGTTGCTGATGACCAGTACGCGATGCTGGCTGCTGCCGCGCAGAAGTGTCCAGATCTGTCCGCGTTTCACCACTGCGAGTCGCGGAGTGCGACGTCGTTGCCGGCCTCGATCAGGCTCCGCTCGTCGGCGACCTGCTGGGCGGTCCGTTGTCGCAGGTACTCGCCGTACGCCAGGGCGGCCTCGCGCTGACGAGCGCGTCGCGCCTCGGGCAGCACCCGGCGGACCGCCTCGGTCACGGCGGCGGACACGTTGCCCTGCTGCTGAAGATAGGCGGCCACCTCGTCCGGGACGCTGATACTCAGCTTGACGGTCATACTTTCATCCTACTCACCGCCGGCCTATATTTCGGGGCAGGCACACAACAGGAGAAGCGGACATCGATGCCGTACGTTCTCGACACCACGGACCTGCCGCAACCGGACCGCGTCGAAGCCGTCTACCTGGCGATGATGTACGCCTCGGCACCGTGCCACGTCATCCACGAAGACCCCGACGGCGACATCTTCTGCCGGATGGAACTGTGGGACCTGGGCAACGCCAACATCTTCATCAGCCGTTCCACCGGGATCCGGCTGCTGCGTACCGCCAGACAGGCCAAGCAGGACGCGATGCCGGTCGTCGCGTTGTCCGTCCAGCGGCAGGCCCACGGACATCTCGAGCAGCACAAACACCTGCAGGTCGTCCCACCCGGCGAGCTGCTCGCCGTCGACCTGTCCGCACCGTACGACTACTCCTGGTCCGGTGACGGCGCGGCCGGCTGCATCCAGATCCCCAGCGACCAGCTCGGCCTGCCGATCGACGTCATCCGGCAGGCCATCCACCGGCTGCGGGCCAGCCCGCTGTACGGCATGGTCACCAATCACATCGCGCACCTCGTCCACGACCCGGCGCGGGTCACCGCTGACCCGGCGGCGGCGTCCGTCACCACGGCCAGCGTCGAACTGGCCCGGGCACTGCTGGCGTCGGCCGCCCACGCCGACCGGCTGACCAGCCAGGTGCTCGCCGAGACGCTGCTCACCCGCGTCCGCACGTACGTCCGGCAGCACCTGGCCGACCCGGACCTGACGCCCGGCCGCATCGCCACCGCGCACAACGTGTCGCTGCGGCACTTGTACAAGGTGTGCGCGCAGGCCGACATCAGCCTCGAACAGTGGATCATCAGCGAGCGGCTGCAGCACGCATGGCACGACCTGCGGCAGCCGGAGAACCGGTACCGGCCGGTCGCGGCGATCGCCCACCGCTGGGGGTTCCGGGACACGACGCACTTCACCCGGCGGTTCAAAACCCGCTACGGCATCTCACCGGGGCAGTTGCGCCGCTCGTACGGGGACACGCCGCCGCCCTGAGCGTGCACTGTGGGCAACATCTGTGCACGCTGAGCCCCTCAGCGACGCCGAACTCCGGCGCTACGTTCACACCGTCAGCGCCGGATGGGGAGGCAACCATGCTCGTTCTCGACACGCGGTCGCTGCCGGCCAGGGAACGCGCCGAGGCGTTCCAGGCCACGGTCAGCGCGAACTGTTCGGCCAGCATGGCGACGTTCGAGGACCCAGCGGCGATCCACGCGAAGATGACGGTTTCCGACTTCGGCGCCGCGAAGGTGTTCAACATCGACGCGTCCGGCACCACGCTACGCCGTACGCCGGCGATCGCCCGGTCCAGCGCCGAGACGTCGATCGTGCTGGCCCTGCCGATGCGCACCGACAACCACCTGAGCTGGGCCCGCGAAGATCGGCTGTACGGGCCACGGGACCTGATGCTGGTCGACCTGTCGCTGCCCTACGTCTACGGCTGGGAGGGCGGCGGAGCCTCGTACGCCCTGCATGTGGACGTCGACCAGCTCGGCGTGCCCCGCGACATGATCCACGCCGCCGCCCGGGAACCACGCCGCAGCCCGCTCTACGACCTGGTCCGTGACCACGTCGCCCGGGTGACCGCGCAGGCCGAGCAGCTGGCCGACGGTCCCGGTGCCGCCGAGCTCGGGGCCGCGTCCGCCGAGTTGATGCGGGCGCTGGTGGTCTCGGCGGCCGGCGACGGCCGGCGGCTCGGCGACGCCATGCAGTCGTCGATGCAGGCCAGGGTCCAGGCGTACGTGCGTACCAATTTGCGCGATCCTGACCTGACCCCGGCGCGGATCGCGGCGGCGAACGCCATCTCGCTGCGTGCCCTGTACAAGCTGTACGAGACGATGGGGCAGAGCCTGGAACGGTCCATCATCGAGCAACGCCTGCAGGGTGCCCGGACCGACCTGACGGCGTCGCACCGCCGGTACACCTCGATCGCCGCGCTCGCCCGTGCCTGGGGTTTCTCCAACCCGAGCTTCTTCTCCACCAAGTTCCGGGAAGCCTTCGGTGTCACGCCCCGGCAGCTGGTCGCGGCGCGAGCCGTACCCGGTCGGCGCGAGCTGGCGACCTCGTCTTCGGCGGGCGACGGCGGCCTCGGCTGACGCTGACGCTGACGCTGACGGTGGCTCGGCTGACGCCGACGCTGACGCTGACGGTGGCTCGGCTGACGCCGACGGACGCACCCGCTGTCGAACTGTGCAACGAGACGAAAGTGCTGTGCGTCGTCAGAAAACTCCGACCATCGCGACAGTGCGACATTGCTCGCAACGCCGGCCCGAACGCGGCCGGCACTGTGGGGAGCTTCGATGTTCAGAACCTTGCACCGGAAGCGGTTGCCGCGTCTGGCCCTGGCGGTCGCCGTACTGCTCGGGGCGAGCGCCACCGCAGCGGTGAGCGGTGCGGCAGCCGGTCCGGCCGCGACGACGGCCGGCCACCATCACCACCACGGTCCCAAGCCGACGGTCGTGCTCGTGCACGGCGCGTTCGCCGACGCGTCCGGCTGGACCGACGTGGCCCGCACCCTGCTACGCAAGGGCTACCCGGTGATCGCCCCGGCCAACCCGCTGCGCGGCGTCGACTCCGACGCGGCCTACCTGCGCAGCGTGCTGGACACCATCGACGGCCCGATCGTGCTGGTCGGCCACTCGTACGGCGGTTTCGTCACGACCTCCGCCGCGACCGGCGACCCGGACGTGAAAGCGCTGGTGTACGTCGCGGCGTTCGCCCCCGACGCCGGTGACACCGTCGGCGGCCTGTCCGGCCAGTTCCCCGGCAGCCGACTCGACCCGACCGCCCTCGACATCCGCCCCTACCCGGGCGGCAACGACGGCTACATCAAGACGTCGGTGTTCCGGTCGGTGTTCGCCGCCGACGTGCCGGCCGGCACCGCCGCCGTGATGGCCGCCACCCAACGCCCGGCCGACCTCGCCACGCTCGGCCAGCCGGCCGGCGAACCCGCCTGGGCCACGATCCCGTCGTGGACGTTGGTCGCCACCGACGACCAGGTCATCCCGGCCGCCGCCCAACGGTTCATGGCGCAGCGGGCGGGCGCCCGAGTCACCGAGGTGAAGGCGTCGCACGCCGTCATGGTGTCCAGGCCCGGCCCGACCACCGACGTCATCCTCGCCGCGATCAAGGGAGTGTCCTGATGCCGTACGTGACCACAGTCGACGGCGCCGAGATCTTCTACAAGGACTGGGGCCCCGCCTCGGGCCGACCGGTGGTGCTCAGCCACGGCTGGCCGCTGAACTCCGACAGCTGGCAGATCCAGGCGTTGTTCTTGGCCGAGAACGGGTTCCGGGTGATCGCCCACGACCGGCGCGGCCACGGCAGGTCGACCCAGACGTGGGACGGCAACGAGATGGACACCTACGCCGACGACCTGGCCACCCTGATCGACACCCTGGACCTGCGGGACGTGACCCTGGTCGGTTTCTCCACCGGCGGCGGTGAGGTGGCCCGGTACGTGGGCCGGCACGGCACCGGCCGGGTCGCCCAGGTCGTCCTCGTCTCGGCGGTGCCGCCGCTGATGCTACGGACGCCTGACAACCCGGGCGGCGTACCGATCGAGGTCTTCGACGGCATCCGGGCCGGCTCGCTGGCGGACCGCTCCCAGACCTACCGAGACCTGGCGGACGGGCCGTTCTTCGGCAACAACCGGCCGGGCGTGATCGTGTCGCAGGGCATCCGGGACGCGTTCTGGCTGCAGAGCATGGCCTCCGGGCATCGCAACGCGTACGAGTGCATCGCCGCGTTCTCGGCCACCGACTTCCGGCCCGATTTGGACGCGATCGACGTACCGACGTTGGTCATCCACGGCGACGACGACCAGGTCGTGCCGTTCGCGGTCGGCGGCCAGGCATCGGCGGCCCGGGTCAAGAACGCCCGGCTGCTCGTTTACCCCGGTGCGCCGCACGGCATCACCGACACGCATCCCGAGCAGCTCGGCCGAGACCTGCTCGACTTCCTGACCACGGCTCCCTGACCACGGCTCCCTGACCACGGCTCCCTGAACTCGACTTCCTGACCGGAGAGGACGCCTGACATGGCACCCGACACCATCGTGCTGATCCACGGATTCTGGGTCACCCCGCGCAGCTGGAAACACTGGATCAGCCACTACGAGGCCAAGGGCTTCCGGGTCCTGGCACCCGCCTACCCGGGGTACGAGGTGGAGGTGGAGGCGCTCAACGCCGACCCGACCCCGATCCTGCAATCCACGGTGCCGCAGATCATCAGCCACTACGAGGCGATCATCGGCGAGCTGGCGAATCCGCCGATCATCATCGGCCACTCGGCCGGCGGCGCGTTCACCCAGGTCCTGCTCGACCACGGCTTCGGCGCGGTGGGGGTGGCGATGAACTCGGCACCCACCGAAGGCGTCCGGGTGGTGCCGCTGTCGCAGGTGAAGTCGACGTTCCCGGTGCTGAAAAGCCCGGCGAACCGGCACAAGGCGGTGCCGTTGACCTTCGAGCAGTGGCAGTACGCCTTCACCAACACGTTCACCGAGGAGGAGGGCCGGGCGCTCTGGGAGCGGTACGCTATCCCGGCCAGCGGCGGCATCCTGTGGGGCAGCGTGCTGGCGAACTTCCAGCCCGGCCACCAGGACATCTGGGTGGACTACCACAACGACGACCGGGCACCGCTGCTGTTCGTCTCCGGCAGCGAGGACCACATCATGCCGCCGGCGATCCAGGCGTCCAACGCCAAGCACTACAAGTCGAACACCGTCACCGAACGGATCGAGTACGAGGGCTACGCCCACCTGCTGCCGGCTCAGAAGGGGTGGGAGAACATCGCCGACGAGGTCCTCGACTGGGCACTGCGGCACGCGAGATGAGCGAGATGCGGATCACCCACATCGGCGGTCCCACCACGCTGATCGAGGTGGCCGGCTGGCGGATCCTGACCGATCCGACGTTCGACGATCCCGGCCGGACCTACCGGTTCGGCTGGGGCACGGCGTCACGCAAACTGGCCGGCCCGGCGGTGCCGGCGGACACGCTGGGCCACATCGACGTGGTCCTGTTGACCCACGACCACCACGCCGACAACCTCGACGACGCCGGCCGGGCGCTGTTGCCGTACGCCGACCGGGTCGTCACCACGATGGCCGGCAGCCGTCGCCTCGGGGCCGCCGCCCTTGGCCGCGTGGCGGTGGTCGGCTCCGGGCCGGTGGTCAGTACCGGCTCGGTCGTCGGGCTCGCGCCGTGGGGCGGCACCGAGCTGACCGCGCCGGGTCGTCCGACAGTCGAGGTGACCGCGACTCCGTGTCGGCACGGGCCGCCGCTGAGCCGCCCGGTGGCGGGTGAGGTGACCGGGTTCGCGTTGCGCTGGCCGGGCCAGCGGTACGGCGTGTTGTGGATCACCGGTGACACGGTGCTCTACCCCGGGGTACGGCAGGTGGCGCAGCGGTTCCCGATCGGCACGATGGTGCTGCATCTGGGGGCGGTGCGGTTCGGCCTGACCGGCCCGCTGCGGTACACGATGACAGCCGCCGACGGTGTCGAGCTGTGCGCCCTGGTGGAGGCGCGCACGGTGGTGCCGGTGCACTACGAGGGCTGGGACCACTTCACCGAGGGCCGCGCGGCGGTCGAGGCCGCGTTCACCGTCGCCCCGGAGCCGGTACGGCGCAGCCTGCGTTGGCTGACCCCCGGCACGGCCACGCCCCTGCCGGTCTGACCCGGGCTCCCGGTGCCGGTGGCAGCTTCACCGGCACCGGAGTCGGGCGCGTTACTGCCGGTCGCCAAGATCAGATGATGTAGATACGGTCGACACGCCGATGAACTTCCGTATTTACATCATCTGATCTTGCGGCTGCGGTCCGCTCCCTGGCTCCCCGGTGATGAGTTTTCGCACCTGTACCCGTCACACCTAGGACGGGACACGGCGAGGCGGAAGGATGACGTGATGGGTGCGGACACGCGGTTGGTGGAGCTGGGCGGCAGCAGGCTGAGCGAGGTCGACGAACCGGCGTTCGTACAACTGACGCAGCGGCACCGGCGGGAGTTGCACGTGCACTGCTATCGGATGCTCGGGTCGTTCGAGGACGCCGAGGACACGGTGCAGGAGACGTTCCTGCGTGCCTGGCGGCGGCGGGAGACCTTCGAAGGGCGGTCGACGATTCGTGCCTGGCTGTACCGGATCGCCACCAACGCCTGCCTGGACCTGCTAGCCAAGCGCCGCCCGGAGCCCGCGCATGGCGGTGAGGCGCCGTGGCTGCAGCCGTACCCGGATCGGCTGCTCGACGAACTGCCTGCAGACGACGCCGACGAGCCGGAGGCGGTCGCTGTCGCGCGGGAGACGATCGAGTTGGCGTACCTTGTCGCGGTCCAGCACCTCGCGCCCCGTCCACGAGCCGTGCTGATTCTGCGAGACGTGCTCGGCTGGCCGGCCAAGGAGGTCGCCGAGCTGCTCGGTGACTCCGTCAATTCCGTGAACAGCGCGCTGCAGCGGGCCCGCGCCGGCATGCGAGGACACCTGCCCGCCGAGCGGCAGGACTGGACCGGCGGCCAGGACGACGCGGGTACGCGCGACCTGGTGCGCCGCTACACCGACGCCAGCGTGGCCACGGACATCCCCGCGCTCACCTCGATGTTGCGCGACGACGTTCGCTGCTCGATGCCGCCCACGCCAGGCTTGCAGGTCGGCCGCGACACGGTCGTGAACAGCTGGATCGAGGACGGCTTCCAGGACCTGGGCCGCCTGCGCACCGTCCAGACCTGCGTGAACCGGCAGCCCGCCATCGGGTTCTACCACTGGCGGGAAGAGAAGGGTGCGTACCTGCCGCTGACGATCGACGTCCTGCGGGTCACCGGCGGGGCGATCACCGAGATCGTCACCTTCCACGCCGCCCAGTTCCCGCGGCTCGGGCTGCCGGAGCGCCTGCCAGCGGACAGCCCGCAGTAGCACCGGCTACGGGCCGACCACCTTCCATACGCCAGCTGTCGAACGTGAATGACGGAGGAAGTACATGAACTTCACCGGGGCACCTGCACGCCCGGCAGCTGCCCGCCGCAGCACCAGCCGGCAGCTCAGCCGGCTCGCCGGCACCGGCCTCATCGCCGCCCTCGCGGCGGTGCTGGTCACCACCGTCGCCGCCGCGTTGGTCCGGGTGGCCGGCGTCGACTTCGAGGTCTCCGCTGATGGCGAAGCGATCCCGTTGGCCGGGTTCGCTGTGGTGACCGGCTTCTTCTCGATCGTGGGCGTCGTCATCGCCGCCTCGTTGCTTTTGTGGAGCGCCCGCCCAGCCGAGCGGTTCGTCTGGACGGCAGCCTCGCTGACCGTGGTCTCACTCGTCCCGCCGTTCCTCGTCGAGGCGGACGCCGCCACCACCGTCGCCCTGCTCGGGCTGCACATCGTTCCGGCGGCGGTGATGATCCCGGCCTTGGCACGGAGCCTGCGCATCGAAACCGATTGAACGTCCCGCACCTCGATCACCGGTGACACCGGTCCAGTTGTTGGTGCTCCTGCCCCACGAACTGGAGTACCGGCCGTTCTCGCGTAGCACCATGCAGGCGTCGCCGCTGTCCTCTCAGAACGAGAAGTAGAACCCGTTGTGCGTGCCGGTGGTGTTCGAGCAGACCTGCCGGTCGGCTTCGGCGTGGGCGGGGGTGGCCAGGAGCGCGGCGGTGCCGGTCGTGACCAACGCTACGGCGCAGGCTCCGCTGATCAGCGTTCTGAGCAGGCGGCCGCGTCGGTTTCTTACGGTGCGGGGGGTACGTTCTTCATCTTCGCGTGCTCCTCCCTGTGCGAGGCGGCGCGAAGCAACCGGCGGGGTGGGTGGGTGCGGTCGAGGGACGAGACGCCACCACGCGCCGGGTGCCGCGCCGAGGTGGACGGAATTGCTGGCATCTATATTTACCGACATCGTTATCTTGTCGTGCGGCGTCAGTCAAGACTTGTTGCCCGACCGGTGCCACCGACCAGCCAGACCGACGCCGGCACCTGGTACTACGTGCGGTCAGTGCGGGTACGCGCGGGGGACGCGGGTGGCAACCTCGTCGCGGAACGCCTCGACGCGCGTGATCACCTGCCGTCTGCCGTAGGTGTTCTCGATCCGGTCGAGGTAGAGGCATCGGGCGGCGAGCTTGTCGAGGTCGACGGTGAAGTAGGCCGCCATCAGTGGGTTGACGAACAGCGGGCTGCCGCTGGTGCGCCGGGTGAACCGCACGTCGCCGAACGCGCCGGCGGTGGCCGCCGCGATCTGCCCGTTGACGATGCTCGGCCGCTGCGGCGTCGCCGCCTGGGCGTCGGCGACCGCGTCGCGGTAGAGCGTGGCTTCCCAACTGGCACCGGGGATCGACAACGCACCGAGGTACCCGCCGTCGCGGTCCAACGCGGCGATGTTCTCCAGCACCTGGACGTGGTTGACCCCGTGGTAGGCGTCGATGCCGAAGCCGAGGCAGGTCACCAGCTTGACGGCGAGGTCGATGCCGGCCACGGCGGCGAGGCTGGTGACGTCCTCGACCGGGGTGCCGAGGACGCTCTCGTCGCCGCGCAACAGGATGTCGGTGCCGCCGTCGACCAGGACCACCGCGTCGATGTCGTGCCGGTCGATCAGGAAACGGTACGCGTCGCGCAGCGGCTGTACGCCGAGCGGCCAGACCCTGCGGGTCCTCGGCAAGTGCCTGGACATCCCGAGCAACGCGACCAACGGCTCCAGGGTCGTGGTCTGGGACTGCCACGGCAACGCCAATCAGCGCTGGAGCCGGGTGTAACCGACGGATCCGTGCCCGTTCACCGCGTCACTGGGAGTTTCAGCTACGGCGCGGCGATGAGCTACGCCCTGGCCTGTGCCCGAGACGACGTGTTCCGGGCGGTGGCCCTGTACGGTCCACCCCGCGAACTCAGCGGCTGCAGCGGCGGCACAGCCGATCGCGTACTTCGGGGCGCACGGCGTCAGTGACGTCATTGCCAGCGGCCGGTCGATGCGGGACCGGTTCGTCCGCAACAACGGCTGCACGCCGCAGAACCCGCCGGAGCCGCCGGTCGGCAGCCTGACCCACTGCACCACCACGTACTCGGGTTGCCGGGCCGGTTACCCGGTGGTGTGGGCGGCGTTCGACGGTGGTCACATCGCCGCACCGCAGGACGGTGCCCCCGGTGACAGCGGCACCCGGACCTGGCTGCCGGGGGAGACCTGGGACTTCTTCACCCAGTTCGGTGCCACGCCGGGTCCGGACCCGACGACCTCGCCGCCGAATCCGACCCCGCCGCCGGGACCGACGACTCCACCGCCCGCGACTGGTGCGTGCACCGCGACGTACCGGACCATCGGTTCGTGGCCGGGCGGCTTCCAGGGCGAGGTCACCGTCCGGGCCGGCAGCGCGGCGATCAACGGCTGGACCACCCGGTGGACTTTCGCCAGCGGTCAGGGCATCAGCCAGAGCTGGAACGGCACGCTGAACGTCAGCGGGTCGACCGTGACCGTCCGTAACGTCGAGTACAACGGCCAACTGCCGGCCGGCGGTACGGCGACCTTCGGGTTTCTCGGCACCGGCTCCCCGTCAAGCCCGGCGGTGAGCTGCACCAGCCCGTAATCATCCCGGGTCTCCGACCCGCTTGCGTGACTGGCGGCGGATCCCTCATCTGTCGACGCGTCCTGCGCGTCCGACGGGTGGGTGGGTCCGCCGCCAGTCGCATGTGTGGGCCGTTGAGCTGGCGAAGTAAGAAAATCAAGATCGACATAAAAAAAATCAAGATCATGATGTGGTACGGACGAGAAAAGTGAGGTACAAATAAGGGGCGAGCAGATCGCCGAGAGCAGGGGAGCCGAGCAGTGGACTGGCAGGAGTTGACCGACCTGACGCGCGGGCAGCCGTTCGTGGTCGAGCGGGTGCGGCTGGCCGACAGCGGCGTCGCCGTCGAGGGCCAGTTCGAGCCGCCGCAGCTGGCCCAACTCAGCGCCGACGACCAGGTGTTCGTCGCCGCGTTCGTCCGGTCGCACGGGTCGATCAAGGAGATGGAGCGGATCTTCGGGGTGAGCTACCCGACGGTCAAGTCCCGGCTCAACCGGATCGCCGAGCAGCTCGATTTCGTCGAGCAGCTCGACATCGCCGACACCGATCCGGCATCGGCCAGCGCCGAGGTCGTCGACCGGCTGCGGCGCGGGGAGATCAGCGTCCAGCAGGCGCTGGCCGAGCTGGACGGTCCCCGATGATCCCGCAGCTGGTGACGGTGCGCTGGCGTCAGGGCGACGGCCGCCGACGACGGCTGTGGATCCCGGTCCTGCCGGTGCTGCTGATGTTGTCGCCACTGCTACTGGTCGCCCTGGCCGGCGGCCTGATCGCCTGCCTGATGTGTCGGATCAGCCCGACCGGCGCGCTGCGCGCTGCCGGAGGTCTGCTATGGGCGCTGCCCGGCGCCCACGTCGAGTTCGCCCAGGGCCGCACGGCCCTGCTGGTCAGTGTCAGATGACAGCGAAGGAGAAGCCCGAGATGAACGAGCAACGCCGCCAGATCCTGGAGATGCTGGCCGAAGGGAAGATCACCGCAACCGAGGCCGAGCAGCTGATGGACGCCCTCGACCGGGAGCAGCCGGAGGCGACACAGGCAGGCGCGGCCAGCCCGAAAGCCCGACCGAAGTACCTGCGCGTCGTCGTGGACTCGGCCGAGGAAGCCGGCGGCGACGGACCGGCCCGGATCAACGTCCGGGTGCCGCTGCAACTGTTGCGCGCCGGCGTGCGGCTCACCAGCCTGATCCCGCCGCAGGCGCTGACCCACGTCAACGCGGAGCTGGCAAAGTCGGGCGTGCCGATCGACCTCACCCAGCTCAAGCCGCAGCACATCGAGGAGCTGGTCGAACAGCTCGACGATCTCACCGTCGACGTCGACCAGCCCGACACCAAGGTGAAGGTCTTCTGCGAATGACATCGCGGCGACCGCGTCGGCTGCCCGCCCGGACCACGGGGCCGGGCGGGCAGCCGCAACCGTCGTGAACCACGTCGAGGTGACGGCTACGCACGTCATCCTTGCGGTTTGAGGTGCGTAGCCGTCACCTCGACGCGATCAAACGTTTCGCCGCGATACGGAAGCCGGACCGACCGGTCAGGCCGTGCCGGCGAGGTACGCGGCGCGGCGCTGCGGCTCGAACTTCTCGATGGCGTACCGCAGCATCACCCTCGGCATGTCCCGTTGGTGCCGGGTCAGGAACTGCTCGGCCACCGTACGGTCGCGGTTGCCGACCTCGCGCAGCATCCAGCCGACGGCCTTGTGGATCAGGTCGTGCGGGTCGTGCAGCAGCCGTCGCGCCAGCCGTAGTGTCCAGTCGAAGTCCCCGGCCCGGATGAAGGCGAACGTCGCCATGATCGCGATCCGTCGGTCCCAGACCAGCTCCGAGACGGCCAGCCGGTTCAGCACCGTCCGATCCTTGTCGAGTAGCCACGGCCCGACGATGTACGGGGCACACGAGTCGACCAGGTCCCAGTTGTCGATCCGGTCAGTGTGGGCCAGCACGGTGTCGAAGACGGCGGCCCGCTGCCGCTGCCTGCCCTTGTCGAACATGCGCACCAGGATGAAGATCGCGGTCAGCCGTTCCTCGTGCACGTCGCCGGTCAGCAGCCGCGTCGTCTCGGCAAGCGACAGGTCACGCCAGTACCGACCGGCGATACGGCGTTGGTCCGGCACCGGTACGCCGATCGTCTGGTCGCCCTCGCCGTACCCGCCGGGTCGGATCTGCAGGAATCGGCGGGTCTGCTCGGCGCGACGCGGGTCGGCGATGTCGGCGAGCGCTCGGCGGACATCGTCACAGGTGGCCATCGACCGACAATGTACCGATGATCAGCGATCGGTGCGGTCGGCCAAGGGCTTGCCGCAGGCGATTCGCCCAGATGCCCGGGTGGTCGCCACGATTGGCGACCACCCGGGAGTCCGCACCGCGTCGTTTACGAGGTCAGAGCTGGTTCAGGGGCAGGGCCAGGTCGGTGACGTTGTACTTCTTCGGGAAGTTCCCGGCCTTGTCTGCCGCGCCGGTCAGGATGTTGATCTTGTATAGGCTCCTGTGGCCGTTGGCGTCTAGGGCGGCGAAGCCCTGCACGGCGACCGTGCGGCCGTCGCGCACCGTGCTGTAGATGTCGAAGCCGGCGTTGGGGTGAGGTTCGACGCCGAGTTGGCCGGTGGCGGCGAGTTGGCCGGAGTTGGCTGGTGACTGGAGCGCGACCTGGTTGAGGTTGGTGTCGAGGTCGAACAAGGTCGTGGCGGTGGCGGGGTCGAGATCGTTGTTGGTGTAAGCAGCACCGGACAGTCCGGTAGCGGTTTCCGGCGCCGGCGGGTAGGTCAGGGTGCCGTCCTCAATGGTGGCACCGTCCGGGTTGACGTCGTGGCGCAGGTTCTGGCCCGCGTCGCTGATGATCCGCAGCCGGTCGGCGGCAGGGTTGAAGTCGACACCGAAGTACTTGCCCTGCAGGGTGACGGTCAGCTGACTCACCTTCTCCGCAGCGATGTTGCACAGATCGAGCAGATAGATGCCGCCGACGTTGCCGACCCCGTACAGTTCGCCGTTCTGTACGCGGTAGTCGATACCGAGCAGATAGGTGTCACCCTCCAGATCGTCGCTGACCGTGCCGATGTCCCATGCCTTTCCCGGTGCATCGACATCGAAGATGACCAGCTTCTGGTCGACGGTGAGCCCGACCGAGATGAGCCTGCCCCGGCCGTGGTGGTCCCTGCCACCGCTGTCCTTGGCACCCCCGCCCGCCCCGCCCCGCTGCACCGCGCAACCGGACCGGTCAGGTGCGGTCGCCGACTCCACCTGCGGCTCCACTCCGCTGTCGGAGGAAGCCGGCGTGGCCATGAGCGTGGTACTGACGGTCACGGCCACGCCGACCAGGCCCGCGAGGCCCGCGAGCATCAGGCCACGGTTGAGCAACTTGTTTGCCATGTCATACCTCTTCTTCCCGAGTGGTGACGGCGGTCCGGATCCCGGACCTGGGAAGATGGGAGCACCTCGCAGAACACCAGATAACTGGAACAACAGAAGAATCGACCTTCGAGTGAATCGCAAACCGCTGGTGGCGTTCCGCCTCCCTGGCTGCTAGCCGCACCAGCCGTCCCAGCCAGCCTCAGCCGCCGCAATGGCCCTTTCCTGCGCGCGTGCTACCCGGCGGGTAGCGATGACCAGAGAACGGCATCAGAGCCCGGACCTGACCTCCGGGCACGCTCGGCGCCCCGGGGCGCGCCGGAGTCGCCGCCCCCCAGATCACCTCCGGCGGACCGCCGCCGCCGGGCTGCCGGGAGCCTCCGCTCCCTGGTCGACCAGCACGACCAGCTGCCCGGTGGCGCGGGTCATCGCCACGTACCGGTCGACCGCCGGTGACGCCGTCGCCGAACGACGCCGGATCGACCACCACCACCAGGTCGAACTCGAGTCCCTTGGCCAGCTCGGGAGTCAGCGACCGGACCCGGGGCGTCGCCGGCAGGGCGTCGACGTCGACCGGCGGTACGCCGATCACGCACGCCGTGCCATCGGCGTGATCGGCCAGCCAGCCGTCCAGGACCCGCCGCAGGTCGGCGACCGGCCGACGCGCGACCGGGACGCCGCCGTGCCGGATCGAGGTCGGCACGTTGGCGTCCGGCAACGCGGCGCGGATCATCGGTGCGGCGTACGCCATGATCTCCGCCGGGGTCCGGTAGTTGACCGACAACGTGGCGACCTCGACCCGGTTGGCTGCGGAGTTGCGGGCGGGGTCGGTGTCGACGGTGAGTGGCGCGGCGTGGTCGGCCGAGGGGTTGCGGGACATTCTGCTGCGTCCGCGTAACGCGGGGTTCATGGTGTACGGCGGGCAGATCCTGGAGGGGGTGGTCGCGCCGTGGAAGCCGATCGTCGATCCGGCGGTGTTCTTCGCCGTGCGGGATCTGTTGACCGATCCGTCCCGGCGGTCCGGGCCGGGGGCGGCTGCCCGGTGGGTGGGGTCGGGGATCTACCGGTGCGGGGTGTGCAGCCCGCTGGGTGTGGAGACGGGGCGTGCGGTGACGGTTCATGTCACCGTCGCGGGGCGTGCGCCTCGGTACACGTGTAAGGCGCGTAACCATCTGGCCCGTAATCAGGCGCATGTGGACGCGGCGGTGTTCGCGCATGTGGTGTACGCGGTGACGCATCCGCGTGCGTTCGAGTTGCTGGCGGAGCCGGCCCCGCAGGTCGACGTGGAGGGGTTGCGGGCGCAGCGGGCCGTCGGGTGGTGATCGACCGGCTGATGACGGTCACGAATCTGCCGTCCGGGCGGAAGGGACGTGGGTTCGACCCGACCACGGTGCGCATCGAACCCAAACATCGGCTTGGCGGACCTCGGTAGCCGAAATATGACCAACCTCTTGTTGCTGGGAAAAATATGTGAATCAGACGTCTTCCAAGATTCGGGTTTCATTTGCATGTTTGGGTTGTGGTCGTTGTTGGGGTTTGTGTTCCTCGTCCGAGGTGCGCATCGGGATTGGTGTGGAAGCGGGGTCTTCTGCCGCTTTGTCCGATGGTGAATGCCGCGGTGCGGCGAGGAGGGAGGCGGGCGTGTGGAGGATGCGTGAGAGGCGGCGGAATGGGGTCGGGAATTGGCTGGGTGTGGCGTTGCGTAGTGTCATGGCGGGTTCTTCGATGAGGTGCCAGGAGGCGGCGGCGAGAGCCAGGGTGCCGGCCAGGGACAGTGCGATGTAGCCTGTCAGGCCGAGTTGCGCACCGCCGAACAGCGCGACGATCTGCTGGACGGGAAATCCGTAGACGTAGATTCCGTACGAGTAGTCGCGCTTGCGGCCGATCCGAGTGAAACGCTCAGGAAGCGCGACACCTGCAAAGATGACAAGGTATGCAAGGCAGGGTAGGCCAACTACGGCGAACCCTCCGACGACCAGACTGGCCGTCATGATGGCGGCGGCAACGGCCGCCATTTTGCCGTCCATCGGTATGCGGTGCATGTAGACGCGGGCCGTCGCGCCGAGGAGGAACAGGAAGCTGAAGTAGAGCAGCCAGGTGGGGGCGAAGGAGCCGATCAGCGGGAAGGGGCCGATCTGGTCCACGCCAGCCGGCCGGACGGCCCAGCCGGGCGCGGCGGCGAAGTCGCGCAGTATCAGTATGTAAGTGCCGGCCAGCAGCGCGATGAGCGCGCGGGGTGCCTGGCGCAGCACGGCGGTGGCGGCGAGGACCCCGACCAGGAGATAGCAGGCCAGTTCGTAGCGGAGTGTCCACAGCGAACCGTCAAAGGCGCTCGGTCCTCCCATGGCCTGCCCGTAAGGGGTTTGGGAGAGCAGACCGGAGATCGTGAACTGGTTCATCGATGTAAACCAGTTTGTGGCCAGGTAGCTGATCGGGCCCTCGTGATGGGTCCAGAACTCGCGTAGTGGCCGACCCTCAGCAAGCGCGACGAGCGGCGCCATGATCAGGGCGGTCACCAACAGGCAGGTCCAGAACGCCGGGAAAATGCGCAGCGTGCGGTGCCACAGATAGCGTGGCAGGGAGTGCCTGAGCGCGCTGCCGGCGACGAGGAAACCAGAGAGGACGAAGAACCCCTGCACAGCCAACGTGCCGAGGTCGCTCTGGTTGGCGGAGATCCTTGCGCCGAGGGGCGCGAGCGCGTAGCCGAGTGGCCGGGCGTGTGCCAGCAGGACGCCGAGCGCGAAGACCAGCCGGATCAGTCCGAACGAGTTCCGTTCGACGTCGAAGCGGTCCGCCAGGCGCGGGAATCTGCGGATGTCGAAGGTTCTGGGAGCTGACATGATGTCCGTCACCATCTGCACGTTCCGTGGCTTTTCAGTCGGGTTGGCCGCCCAGCCTCCGGCAATGTCCGGCTGAATCTGTCCGTTCGCCCACCCGTGGACCGCACCGAGCGCCGGTGTCAGGCGGCTCACTTCGCCGGGCGGTAGATCTTCTCCGGCAGCCGCCACCACGGCTGCCGGAGAAGATCCGCTGGGGCGGGTCGACCTTCGCTGTCCGCTCAGGTCGACATCGCCATCGATGTCGACATCGGCTCGTGGTTGACCAGCCGTTTGCCGGTGTCTGGGAACAACAGGTGGCCGATCGCCTCGGCCGCCCGCGCCGCCGCCCGACCATCACCCAACGCAGGGTGGGCCGGCGCTCGGTCCAGCGGCACCCGGTTCGGTTGGGCCAGGGCGTGAAGCGCCCGCGCCACGATCAGCTGCGGGTCGGTGCCGACCAACTCGCCGAGCCCGTCGTGCAGAACCTCCGCCCGCTCGGTCACATCTCTCGTGACGAGCATCCGCAGCCCGAGGGTCGCCGCTTCCTCCTGGATCCCGCCCGAGTCCGTGATCACCAGATCGGCCCGCGCGAGCAGACCGACCATGGACGGGTAGGACAACGGATCGACGAGCCGGACCCGTCGAACACCGGACAGCATCCCGGTCAGCGTCGACCGGACCTCCGGATTCGGATGCGTGACGACTGCTACCTCCGTGTCGCTGTCCCGTTCGACGATCTGGCGGACCGCTCCGCAGATCCGGCGCACGCCGTCACCCCAGTTCTCCCGACGGTGCAGGGTCATGACGACGAGTCGCCGATGCGAAACGTCGGCCACCCAGGCGGGAGGAACAGCCTTCCCCGATTCGATCAGGTACCGAAGTGAGTCTACGACCGTGTTCCCGGTGATCACGATTCGCTGTGCCGGCACCTTCTCGTTGAGGAGGTTGAGCGCCGCGGTCCGGGTCGGAGCGAGGTGCAGCGACGCGAACCGGGAGATCACTGATCGGTTGACTTCCTCCGGAAAGGGCTGATGGATGTCCTGCGTTCTCAACCCCGCCTCCAGGTGGACGACGGGGATCCCGTTCCAGAACGCGACCAGGCCGCCGATCAACGCGGTGAGCGTATCGCCGTGTACGACCACGGCTGCCGGCCGGGAGCGCCTCAGTTCCCGGTCGGCGGCCGTGGTCAACGCTGCGGCCAGCTCCGGTAGCGAGCCACTGCTCCGCTCCAGCTCGAACAACCGGCTCGGTTGCACGCCGAACGGTACGAGGGCTTCGACCACCGGTGCCCGGTGTTGACCTGTACCGACGACCTCGCAGGTGAGTCGGGGGTCGCCCGTCAGCGCCCTGACCAGCGGTGCGCACTTGATCGCCTCCGGGCGGGTGCCGACGAGAACGGTCACTGGTGCTGGCTGGTCCGCAGTGTGCATCAGGCGGCCTGGGCGGCGGCGTTGCGGCGTCGACGGACGAGGTACCAGCCCAGTCCGGCGGCGGCGAGTACGCCTGCGGCCAGTGGTGCGCCGGCGACCGGGATCACCGGAATGGGCGGCGCGATCGCGTTGGGCCCGCAGATGACGTTGCCGATGACCAGGGACGCGAGTGTCCCGCTGAGTGCTTCGATACGCAGCGCCGCGACATCGATTTGTCCCGGCCCCGAACTGGTCTGGCTGTTCACCACGATCGACAACAGCCCCGGAACGGTCAGCCCGGTGTTCGGCGAGGTGTCGAGCGACAGGTCCAGCAGGGTGGTCTCGACGCCCAGCGTGGTGGACGTGATCCGGGCGTTGGTCAGGGTGGCGTCCCCCGTGGCGGTCGGGGTACTCGTCGCGGTGCACGTCGCGTAGATCGCGTCGGCCCTCAGGTTGATGGATGCCAGTCCGCTGGTGCCGAGCGTGAAGGTGACCTCGGCACCGGGGGTAACCGTGCAGTCCCCGCCCGGACCGAACTGGAAGGTTCCGCCCGCGCCGAGCACGCCCGCGCAGCCGTGGGAGACGCCCAGGTACTCGGCCGTGCCGTACTGGCCGAGTACGCCTGCGGTGATGACGTTCTGCGAGCCCAGCACCGTGAGCGCCGGGGCGTTGTTTCCGCTGGTCACCTCACTTCCGCCGTCGGTGTTGCTGGCGGTGAAGGTGCCTGAACTCGCGACACCGCCGCCGACGAGTCCGATCTGCAAGGCCGAGGCACTCACCTGTGACGTGTCTGCCTGAGCAGGTGTCGCGATCAACAGGACCGCGGTGAGCCCGAAGGCCACCGCCGATCCGAAGATCCGCAGCCTGCGACGTCCATACTTTCCCATTACATTCTCCTTGTGCTTTCTTTTCCTTACAGTGAGGGGAAGCTGCTTGTTTCAGCCCGGTGCGCTGGATTGAAGCCTCGCTGGTGGCACTGTCGTGCCGACTCGCGCGGTCTTCTGCCAGTCCGACTTCGCGCGCAGCAGGCGCACGAAGGCCATCCACACCGCCACGCACTGGACGTAGCTGTAGACCCAGTGGCAGAACCCGATCCCAATCGCCGTGGACCGGCTGATGCTCTGCGCGCACCGGACGCGGTAGGCGATCCCCCAGACCGCGAACGGAAGTATTCCGAAAATTACTATAAGGGGTATGACGCCCCAGCCGCCGCGCGTCCACCATCCCGCCGCTCCATCAGACGTGTTCCTGATGTAATAGACAAGGACCCCGAGACATGCCGTGTACGTTACGGTGCCTACGAGTTGGAACCACGGCGCGGCCAAGAAGTACGTGATCTCGACGGCCGCCGAGTTCCTGACATGGCGCGAGCGCATAATGGCTGGGAAGTACCGGGCGCATTGCATCGACCCCTGTGCCCACCTGGACCGCTGCCGGAGAAGATGGCGCGCCGTGACGAGTGCCTCCTGCTCGACCCAGGCCTCGGGGCAGTATTCGGTACGGGACCCGACAAGCAGCACGTGCAGTCCGAGCTCGAAATCCTCCAGAAGTGCGCCGTGCCAAGGGGTCCCGTAGGACTCCGCGATCTCGTTCAGCACCGACAATCGAGTGAACTGCCCGTTCCCGCCCATCCCCACACTGCCGGTGCGGCGTCGCAGTTCTTGCATGGCCGCGATCGGTGCCCGGAACTCCAGATCCTGCAACCGGATCAGCATCCGACCCCACCGGCTGTGACTTACTGCGGCGCTACGAGTTGAACCGCACTGCACCATGCGGACCTCGACCTGGACCGCCCCGACCGTCGAATCGCCGAAGTACTGTGACCCGGCGAGCTTCGCGAAACACTCGACGTCGAGCCTGCTATCGGCGTCGATGACGCCCACGATCAATTTTCCGGCCGCTGCATCGTTCCGCGCAGCGGACCGGATGGCGGCCCATGCCTCATTCAGCGCCGCACCCTTGCCCTGCCGTGCTTTGGGTGGGGTACGGCAGAGGATCCGAACCCGGTCCAGCCCGCTGAAGGTCTCCAAAATCTCGCGGGTCCCGTCGACCGATCCGTCGTCGACACACCAGATCGTGGCGCTGTCGAAGGTGTCGACGAGATGTCGTACCGTTTCGCCGATCACTGCTGCCTCGTCGCGGCAGGGCACGATGAGATGCCAGTCGAACTCGTCTGGGTCGCCGGCTGACGCGGGTTTCCTGCGCAGGTAGACGATCATGATGCTCAGCACGTACGCGCAGAAGGTTACACAGAGTATGAACGCAAACGTGTTTATCAGTTCGAAGCCGGTCGCGTCAACGCTCATTGGAACCTGTCCGCAGGATGCGAGTCTTGGTCAATACGCTTGCGAAGATCGCGATCGCCAGAACAAGGCCGACAGAGGTCACCATCGACCCGATGAAGACATGGCTGATCTCGTAACCTCGCTCGAAGCCCCAGAGCTTCATCGATCCCACCGCCGCTGACAGCCGCAACTGGTTGACGAGCACGAGCGCCGAGCCGATCAACATGCAGGCTGCGAGCGCGCGTCGCAGTGAGAGCCGTCCGCCGACGAGCAGGACCGCGATAATGCTGATTGGCGGCACGAGGAGCAGGCCGACTGAACAACCGACGGTCACCACGAATCCGACGAGCCTGTTGTCCACGAAGAAGACGACGGTGCGCTGGATGTGTTCGGCGTCCGCGAGACCGACCAGACCAACCAGAACGGCATTGGCCTGAGCCTCCGCCTCCGCGATCTGTTCGAGATTCACCAGCACCGCGGCCACCGTCCCCAACAGGGCCAATCCAGCGACCATCTGGACAAATCTGACTCTAGGTTGTCGTTGCTGCACGGTCACTCTTCCGGAACAGCACCAGAAGGCTCACTCCCAGGACCACCAGCCCGATGCCGGCCAGGACCCACGAGCCCATAGCGATCCCCGTCACCGCGAGGCCGCCCCCCGTAGGAGGCCCTTTGGGCGATCCGTACACCTGCGTCCTCCGTTCAACTCACCCCTTCAGGGAACATACAGAGACTAGGCGGTCAAATCTCAGCAGAAGGAGCAAATAGGAAACACAAATGATGTTCGCATCGTCGCCGGTTCAGCCGCGATTGCCTTATTTGACCGCTGGGTGTCCTCGGGGTTGTTTAAGGCTGGTGACAGGAGCGTCGCGCAGTAGGTACGACGGATGCCCGCCGATGGATCGGTAGTCCGTGCAGGGAGGGCGGCGGGCGAACCTTTCGGACCTGATAGTTGGCTTGTGATGGTGATCGAGTCGAGCTGACGTCGACGAAGGAGTCTGGTCGAAGGCCGAAACGCCCGCGTCGGGACATCGTGGACGCGACCCTCTACGTGGTCGTCAGGGGTGTGGTGTGTCTTGGCGGCAACCGGCGGCGGAGTTCGCGCCGTGGCAGGACGGTGTACTGGCAGTGTCCGCTGTCGGGACCGACACCATCGTCACCTCGGCCTTCTGGCCACGGACCACATCGCAACCGGTGCGATGTACGGCCTGGCGTCATCGCCGACCGCGCCAGTCGTCCGGACGGCGCGCCACTGGGCCCTGGGCCCGGTCCGACATCGAGTCGCTATGCCACATCGGTGGAGAGTTGATCGAGGCGGGGTGCGCGACCGCCGCGAATGCCGTTCGTCGTCGCGCGCTGACGGTGGGAACGTTCACCCATGACGTGGCGCGGCCGACGCCTTGCCGATCCGGGCGCGTGTCAGGGACGGCGGGTCAGGGGCGGCGGGCCACGATCAGGTCGCGGACGATCGCCTGGTCGACCCGGTGGGCGAAATCGCCGTACCCCGGACCGGCCGCCACCTCCAGACCCGCCTTGACCAGCAGCGCGGCCAGATCGTCGCGGGCGGCGACCAGGGTGTTCCAGGAGATCCCCAGCGCCCCGCCGGGACGCAGCAGCGCCACCCACACCGGCAGCGCCTCGGCCAGCAGACCCAGCGGGTCGCGGGTCAGCCGGTCCGCCTGACCACGGGTGCCGTGCGCTACCCCGTACGGGGCGTCGGTGACGATCGCGTCGAAGCCGCCGGCCCGGAAGAACTCCCGGCTGCGGCGGGTGTCGGCGTGCACCATCGTCAGATCCAGGGTGCGCCCCGCCTTGTGATCGTCCTTGCTGGCCGCCAGGGTGATCGCCAGGCGCCGGCCCAACTGGGTCCGGTTACGGCGCACCTGAGCGATCTCGGCCGAGTGCTTGAGCCGCTTGTGCTTCAACCAGGTACGGATGAAATTGGCGTACACCTCGAAGTCCTTGCCGTCGATCTCCACCCCGGCGGCGTGCCAGCCGTACATCATCGCCTGGTTGAGCGTGGTGCCCCGGCCGCACATCGGGTCGAGGACCCGCAGCGGCGGGGCGTCCGGGGCGAGCGGATCGGCGGCCCCGTCCCGGCCGGTCGTCGCCAACACGGTGACGTTGAGCAGAAGCTTGGTGAACTGTTCGTTGGTCTTCCCGGCGTACTTCGGGATGGTGATCAGGTCGCTGTCGAAGCGGTCCCGGCCGGTCACCACGACCGGCCGCAGCAGGTCGCCCTCGCGGGCGAACAACGCGTACCGGGCGGACAGGTTGGCCAGCACCGACAGATCCCGGTCGGTCAGCCCGTCACCGGTGAAGGTCACGTACGGCAGCCCGCCGATCGAGGTGACCGTGACCTCGCCGAGCCGCCCGTCGAGTGTCCGGTCGCCGAACACGGCCAGTTCGGCGGCGGCCAGCGCGACGGCTGACTCGGCGTACACCCGGTTGGCGGACGGGTGGATCAACAGGGCGTACGCGGTCATCACGATCCGTTTCGGTTCGTTGGTTCGGTCGGGCGCGGTCGGGTGCGGTCGGTGCGGGGTGGACTCACGAGTGTTACCACACCGGCGATTTGCGTAGAGTCACCGGTATGGCGGGGGAGCGGGCGCGACGGCTGCCGTTGGCCGACCGACCCCTCACCGAGCCGCATCCGGCCCGCCTGGCACCCGACCATCCGGACCGGGCGGCGATCCTGGCGGCCCACGCGGCCGCGCTCGCCGCCGGTGACCCCGGCTATCTCGATCCGGCCAGCGGGTTGTTCGTGCTGACCGCCGCCTTCCTCGCCGGCCGGGGCACCTGCTGCGGCCAGGGCTGCCGGCACTGCCCGTACCTGCGGGAAGACTGACCCTTCGACGTCGGTGCCGGCCGGCACTTCGCGCCCGGTGCGGGAACGTGGGTGGCGGGCTTCCGCCGGGCCGGCCGACACCGTACGGTGTGCCACGAACAATCCCCTTTTTCGACCGGTCTGACCCGTGGGAGGTCACTGTGGGCGTACGGCTGCGCGCGCTCGGCGTCGGCCTGGTGTTGTCTCTGGCCGCCGGTTGTTCCGGCCAGGCCGCCGCCACCCAGACCGCGGCCCCGGCCGGCGAGTCGACGCCCGGCGCGTCGCCCAGCCCGGTCGAGCCCTACCCCGAGGTGCCCCGCCCGCCCGCCGCCGAGTCCGGCGGAGTGTGCGCGCTGCTCGACTACGACGTGATCGAGAAGATCCTGGACTTCCGGTTCGAGGTCGCGGCGGCCAGCGGCCACGACAAAACCAAGACCTGCCTGTTGCGTCCGGCCGAGGAGACGCTGCCCGACCTGATGGTGTCGATCTCGGACACCAGGGCCAGCGCGTCGGTCTTCGCCGACGACGTCGCACCGGTGGGCGCGAAGGAGATCGACGATCTGGGCAAGGCGGCCTACTGGATTCCGATCAAACCGGACCCGGACACCGGCTACGGCGCGGCGTTGGAGGTCAACTGGATCACCGGAGATCGGAAGCAGATCGGCGTCCGGTGGACGTTCGCTCCCGGTGACGACGAACTGTCCGCCGTCGAACTCGCCCCGAAGATGGTCGAACTGGCGCGGTGGGTGCAGGCCGAGCGCGAAAATTGATCGGGCCGAGCGCGAAAGTGATCGGGCCGAGCGCGAAGAGTGACGGCGCGACGCGAAAAGTGACGTGGCCGCGAGAAGCGGCCACGTCAGGTGGTTCGGGACTCGCCGATCAGACAGCGGCGCTGGCGAGGGACCGCCCGTGATCGGCCGCCGCCGCGACGAACACCCGCGACGCCACCTCGCGGGGCAGATGGATCTGCTCGCCGGACCGGTCGATCGTCACCCCGTCGCGGCCCTGCGCGACGGTCACGGTGGCTCCCGGGTCGACCCCGGCGGCGTGCAGTTGGCGCAACACGTCCGAGTTGGTCTGCACGCTCTCGCAGATGCGTCGCACCACGACCGCGCCGGTGAGACCGGGGAACGCCAGGTTGCGTTCGACGTCACCGGAGGTGTCGGCCTCGGCGGCGACGGTCGGGCTGCCGCCCAGCGCGTCCAGACCCGGGATCGGGTTGCCGTACGGCGAGCGGGTCGGCCGGTTGAGCAGGTCGTAGACCTTGCGCTCGACGGCGTCGCTCATCACGTGTTCCCACCGGCAGGCTTCCTCGTGGGCCTCTTCGTACGGCATGCCGATGACGTTGACCAGGAGCAGTTCGGCCAGTCGGTGCTTGCGCATCACGGACACCGCCTGGGCCCGACCGGTGTCGGTGAGCCGCAGATGCCGGTCGTCCTCGATGGTGAGCAGACCGTCACGCTCCATCCGGGCGACTGTCTGGCTGACCGTGGGACCGCTCTGGTGCAGCCGCTCGGCGATCCGGGCGCGCAGCGGCGGAACGGACTCTTCTTCGAGTTCGAGAATCGTCCGGAGATACATCTCGGTGGTATCAACAAGATCATTCACGGTCAGTCGCCCTCCAGCGTCCAATGCTACCTTGCGTGGCCGACGGGCAGCGATGACGAGCGTCCACGCCGCGGCCGATGAGCAGCCGTAACCGACGCGCGGCGGCCAACAGGGGTGGGCCGGCATGGTGTTGACTGGTCGGGTGTTCGATGTCGATAACCCTACCGTTGACGTGACCGCACTGGCGGCCGCGATGCGCGCCGACTCGCCGCCGACCCTGCTCGACGTCCGGTGGCGGCTGACCGGGCCGTCGGGACGGGCCGACTACGACGCCGGCCACCTGCCCACGGCCGTCTTCGTCGACCTCGACGCCGACCTCTGCGGCCCGCCCGGTGCGGGCGGACGCCACCCGCTACCCGACCCGGACCGGCTGCAGACGACGCTGCGCGCCGCCGGGGTGCGCGCCGGGCATCCGGTCGTCGTCTACGACGTCGGCGACGGGTGGGCCGCCGCCCGAGCCTGGTGGACGCTGCGGTGGGCCGGGCACCGGCGGACCTGGGTCCTCGACGGGGGCTACCGGGGATGGCAGGCCGCCGGGCAGCCGGTGACCACCGACCCGGCCCGGCCGGACCCCGGCGACATCTCGGTGCGCCCCGGCGGGTTGCCGGTGCTGGACGCCGCCTCCGCCGCCTCGTTGGCGCGTCGGGGCGGGCTGCTGATCGACGTCCGCGCTCCCGAGCGGTACCGGGGCGAGTCGGAGCCGATCGACCCGGTGGCCGGCCACATCCCGGGCGCGGTCAACCTGCCGACCACGTCGCACACCGGCCCGGACGGCCGACTGCTCGACGCGACCACGCTGCGTGACCGGTTCGCCGCCGTCGGCCTACGCCCCGACAGTACGGTCGGCGCGTACTGCGGTTCGGGCGTGACCGCCGCCCACACCCTGCTGGCCCTGCATCGGGCCGGCCGCACCGACGCCGCGCTCTACGTCGGATCCTGGAGCGAGTGGATCACCGATCCGGCCCGGCCGGTCGCGGTCGGCGACCAACCCGGCTGACCCGAGCAGGGGAGCAGAGAGGAGCAGGGGAGCGGGCGCGGCTGCGGCCGCAGACGTGCGACGATGGCCAGATGTCGGACGGGACGCTGGTGGTCTGGGACGAGCAGCTCATGGCCTACGACCTCGGGGACCATCCGCTCGATCCGGTCCGGGTCGAGTTGACCGTCGCGCTGGCCCGGGAGTTCGGCCTGCTGGACCGGCCCGGCGTCGAGATCCTCGCCCCGCGGCCGGCCACCGACGCCGACCTGGCCCGGGTGCACCGGGCCGACTACCTCGACGCCGTCCGGGTCGCCCACGACGACCCGTTCTTCTCCGGGTACGGCCTCGGCACCCCGGACAACCCGACGTTCCCGTCGATGCACGAGGCCAGCGCCCTGATCGCCGGCGCCACCATGGCCGCCGCCGAAGCGGTCTGGCAGGGCCGGGTACGGCGGGCGGTCAACGTCGCCGGCGGACTGCACCACGCCATGCCGGGCCGGGCCGCCGGGTTCTGCGTCTACAACGACCCGGCGGTGGCGATCGCCCGGCTGCTCGACCTCGGTGCCGAACGGATCGCGTACGTCGACGTCGACGTGCACCACGGCGACGGCGTGCAGGAGATCTTCTACAACGATCCGAGGGTGCTCACCGTCAGCCTGCACGAAACCCCGCTGGCACTGTTCCCCGGCACCGGATTCCCCGACGAGATCGGCGGCCCCGGCGCCGAAGGCAGCGCGGTCAACATCGCGTTGCCGTCCGGCACCGCCGACTCCGGCTGGCTGCGCGCCTTCCACGCGGTCGTCCCGTCGCTGCTGCGGGCGTTCCGACCGCAGCTGCTGGTCACCCAGTGCGGTGCCGACGCGCACCGCCTCGACCCGCTGGCCGACCTGCGGCTCAGCGTCGACGGCCAGCGCGCGATCTACCTGCGGCTGCGGGCGCTGGCCGACGAACTCTGCGCCGGCCGCTGGGTGGCCACCGGCGGCGGCGGGTACGCCTTGGTCGAAGTGGTGCCCCGAGCCTGGACCCATCTGCTGGCGGTCGCCACCGGCGACGCGCTGCACCCGGCGACGCTCACCCCGCCCCGGTGGCGCGACCTCGCCGCCCGCCGGTGTCCCGGCCGGCAGGTGCCGCTGCGGATGACCGACGACGTCGACCCGGTGCATCAGCCGTGGCAACCGGAAGGCGAACCGGATCCGGTCGACCGCGCGATCATCGCCACCCGCAAGTCGGTGTTTCCGTTGCACGGCCTGGACCCGCACGATCCCCGGGACTGACCAGCATGGACCGTTCGGCTGACGTGCTCCTGCGGGACGGCACCACCGTCCACCTGCGGCAGATTCGCCCCGACGACGCCGACGCGATCGTCGCCATGCACGCCCGGTTCTCCGAACGCACCCGCTACCTGCGCTACTTCTCGCCGTACCCGCGCATCCCCGAGCGCGACCTGGAACGGTTCGTCACCGTCGACCACCACGACCGCGAGGCGTTCGTCGTGGTCTCCGGTGACCGGATCTTCGCCGTCGGCCGGTTCGACCGCCTCGGACCCGGCGCCACCGAAGCCGAGGTGGCGTTCGTCGTCGAGGACGCCCACCAGGGCCGTGGCGTCGGCTCGGTGCTGCTGGAACACCTCGCCGCGGCCGCCCGAGCCGAGGGCATCGAATCGTTCGTCGCCGAGGTCCTGCCGGTCAACGCGCCCATGCTCCGGGTCTTCTCCGACGCCGGCTACCAGGTCCGTCGCCGCTACGCCGACGGCGTGGTCCACCTGAGCTTCCCGATCGCGCCGACCGACGCCTCCCTGCAGGTGCAGTGGAGCCGCGAGCACAGCGCCGAAGCCCGTTCGATCGCCCGGCTGCTGACACCGCGCGCCGTGGCGGTCTACGGCGCCAGCGCCACCGGCCAGGGTATCGGCGCGGCCATCCTTGGTCATCTGCGCGACGGCGGGTTCACCGGTGACGTCGTCGCGGTCCACCCGAGCGTCGAGCGCATCGGCGGGCTCACGGCGTACCGTCGGGCGGTCGACGCCGGCACGCCGGTGGACCTCGCCGTGGTCGCGGTGCCCCCGGCCGGCGTACCGGGGGTGGTCGCGGACGCGGCGGCGGCCGGCGCGCACGGCGTGGTGGTGGTGTCGGCCGGATTCGCCGAGACCGGCCCGGCCGGTGCCGCAGCGCAGCGGGAACTGACCCGGATCGCCCACGACGCCGGCCTACGGGTGGTCGGTCCCAACTGTCTCGGGGTGGCCAACACCGACCCCCGGATCCGGATGAACGCCACGTTGGCCCCGCGCCTGCCGCCCGTCGGTCGGGTCGGCTTCTTCAGCCAGTCGGGGGCGCTCGGGGTGGCGTTGCTCGCCGAGGCGGACCGGCGCGGCCTGGGACTGTCCACGTTCGTCTCGGCCGGCAACCGGGCCGACGTCTCCGGCAACGATCTGCTCCAATACTGGCAGGACGATCCCGGTACGGACGTGATCCTGCTCTATCTGGAGACGTTCGGGAACCCGCGCAAGTTCGCCCGCCTCACCCGCCGGATCGGGCGGACCAAACCGGTGGTGGCGCTCGCGTCCACCGTACGGCCGGTGTCCGCCCCTGATCCGTCGGCAGCCGGTACGGCCGGGCTGGACGCCGGCGCCGGCGCCGGAGTCGGCGGCCCGGACGCGGCCGGAGCCACTCGACTGTTCGCCAGATCCGGGGTGATCCGGGTGGACACCGTCGCCGAACTGTTCGACGTCGGGACGCTGCTGGCCCACCAGCCGCTGCCGGTCGGCCGGCGGGTCGGCGTGGTCGGCAACTCCTCGGCCCTGACCACCCTGGCCGCCACGGCCTGTACGGCGCGGCGACTGCGGGTCGCGGCCGGCTATCCCCGCACCGTCGCCCCGGAAGCGGACGCGCACGAGTTCGCCGACGCGCTGGCGGACGCCGCGGTCGACCCCGAGGTGGACGGGCTGGTGGTGGTCTTCGCCCCGCCGCTGCCGGGTCAGCTCGCCGACTCCGACGCCGATTTCACCTCGGCCCTGGCCAGCGTGGCTCTGGCCGGCGACAAACCGACGGTGGCGACGTTGCTGGCCGGGCGGCCGCCGGCCGGCGTACCCACCTATCCGTCGGTGGAGGAGTCGGTTCGGGCGTTGGCCCGGGTCGCCGACTACGCCGACTGGTTGCGTAGCCCGCCCGGCGTGGTGCCCGACCCGCCGGGGATCGACGCCTCGGCGGCCGCCGACGCGTTGCGGGTGCCGGTGCCCGACGTGGCCGCCCTGCTCGCCGCCTACGGGGTGCCGGTGGTCGAATCGACGCCGGTTGGTGACGCCGAGCAGGCCGTCGCGGTCGCCACCACCCTGGGTTTGCCGGTGGTGCTCAAGGCGGCGGCGGAAGGGCTGCGACACCGGCTGGACCTCGGTGCGGTCCGGCTGGACCTCGGGACGGCCGACGCGGTCGCACTCGCGTACCGGGACATCGCCGCCCACTTCGGTCCGCAGGTGCTGGTCCAGCGGATGGTGCCGCCCGGCGTGGCCTGCGTGGTGGAGCTGGTGACCGACCCGACCTTCGGTCCGGTGATCGGCTTCGGGCTCGGCGGGGTCGCCACCGACCTGCTCGGGGACCGGGCGTGGCGATCCGTGCCACTGACCGACAGGGACGCCGCCGAACTGGTCGACGAGCCGCGAGCGGCACCGCTGCTGTGTGGCTACCGGGGCACCGGAGTGGTGGACCGCGACGCGGTGATCGACCTGCTGGTGCGGATCGGCCGGCTCGCCGACGAGCAGCCCCGGGTCCGTGGGTTGCGGCTCAACCCGGTGCTGGCCCGGCCGGACGGCTTGTCGGTCCTGCATGCCAGCGTCGACGTGGATCCGCAGGGACAGCGACCCGACATTGGTCCGCGTCGGCTGTGAGCGGGGTCGGCTCGGGGCGGCTGTGAGCGGGGTCGGCTCGGGGCGGCTGTGAGCGGGGTCGGCTCGGGGCGGTCGGTGCGGTCGACGGACCGCCGGCGGCCGGTCGGAGCCCCCAATTCCGACCGGCCGCCGCCCCCACGGTCAGGCCACCGCCCCACAGCTCGGTCCACCGCCGGCGTCAGCCGGCGTAGACCTCCAGGCGCTGGGCACGCGACGGGTGACGCAGCTTGAGCAAGGTGACCTTTTCGATCTGGCGGATCCGCTCCCGGGACAGCCCGAACTCCCGACCGACCTCGTCGAGCGTGCGCTGGCGACCGTCGTCGAGGCCGAAGCGGAGCCGGATCACAGCCTGCTCCCGCTGAGACAGCGTGGCCAGCACGATCTCCACCTCGTTGCGCAGCTTGCCGTCGGAAGCCGACGACTCGGCCGCCGTCCGAGGATCCACCGCCGCCACGAAGTCACCGAGCGCGCTCTCGCCGTCCTCGCCGACCGCCTGATCCAGACTCACCGGTTCCCGGTCGTAGGAGATCAGCTCGATGACCTGGAACTCCGGGACCGCCAGGGCAGTGGCGATCTCCGCCACGGTGGGCTCGCGTCCCAGCGTCGCCGCGAGATCACGGCGGGCCCGGACCATCCGGTTGACCTGCTCGACCATGTGCACCGGGATCCGGATGGTGCGGGCCTGGTCGGCCATGGCGCGGGTGATGGCCTGGCGGATCCACCAGGTGGCGTAGGTGGAGAACTTGTAGCCCTTGGTGTAGTCGAACTTCTCGACGGCGCGGATGAGGCCGAGGTTGCCTTCCTGGATGAGGTCGAGGAAGGCCATGCCGCGTCCGGTGTACCGCTTGGCGATGCTGACCACTAGCCGCAGGTTGGCCTCCAGCAGGTGATCCTTGGCCGCGCGGCCCTCGGTGACGATCACGGCCAGATCGGCGCGCAGCCGCGCGGAGAGCCGGCCACCCGTGGCGAGCTTCTCCTCGGCGAACAGCCCCGCTTCGATCCGCTTGGCGAGCTCGACCTCCTGCACCGCGGTGAGCAGCTTGGTACGTCCGATTCCGTTGAGATATGCGCGGACCAGGTCGGCGGAGGCGCCGCGGTCGTCAGTGGCGTCAAGGTCGTGCTGGTACGGGCCTTCGGAGCCGGCCGTGATGTCGTGCTGGCCGTCGGAGCCGGTGGTGTCGGTGGTGTCGGTCGCCGCCAAGGCCGCCGGCACACCCGTGACGGTCGAGTTGCTGTCGTCTTCGATACTGCGTGTGACCACTCTCAGTCGCCTCCCCGCGTCGACAAGTGGTTGGCACCAGCTGCGGAGTGCCGCTGGTGACAACAAGCTTGGCGGTTGGGGCGTGAAGTCGGAGTGAGGAGAAGAGGAGGGTGGCATGAATCCGGGAGCTGATCGTCACCGATGTCCCCCGTACCGACCGGCGGTGTACGCGAGGTGATCGGCCGGCTACGCCGGCCGTTCCGCGCGAGGTGTGGTCGTCACTGTGTGACACCGAGTTGGTCACAGTTCGAGCAGGATCGTCTGCGGGCCGACATTGACGCTCTCCACCAACATGTGCGCCCGGAACCGGCCGGTACGGACCGTCGCGCCACGCTCGGCCAGCGCCGAGGTGAAGGCCGCGACGACCGGTTCGGCCACCTCGGCCGGGGCCGCCGCCGACCAGCTGGGCCGCCGGCCCTTGCGCGCGTCGCCGTACAGGGTGAACTGGCTGACCACCATGATCGGCGCGTCAATCTGCTCGGCCGACCGCTGCGTGCCGGCACCGTCCGGCTCCTCCGGCGGGAAGATCCGCAGTTCGTGGACCTTGCGCGCCATCGCCGCCGCGACCGCCACGCTGTCGGAGTGGGTCACCCCGATCAGCACCAACAGTCCGGCGTCGATCGACCCGACGACCTCACCGTCCACTGTGACCGACGCCCGGCTGACCGTCTGCACCAGTGCCCGCATCCCGTCACCCGCTCAGCACGGCAGCAGGACGCCGCGTTCGACCAGCCGGGCCAGGATCGGCGTGACGGCCTCGGCCAGATCCGTCTCGGGGACGTCGTGCGCGGCGGCCAGCACGGTCAGCTGCTCCCGCATGGCGAGCTCGCCGGTGCAGCCACCGATCAACGCCAACACCAGCGGGTCGATCTCCTCGCTCCACCGCAGCCCGTCGGACATCGTGATGATCTGCCGGTCCACCGCCCAACCGGCGTCGCCGTCGATGGTCGCCTCCTGCTGGAGCCGGAGTCCCGGCACAGCCCGGTATCGGGTGGCCAGCAACGCGTCGGCCTCCCGCCGCCGCAGCCAGTCCTGCCGGTCGAACCACTCCACGATGCGGTCCCCGAGCGGCGGCGCGACCTGCTGACGGAGCTCCTCGATCCGGACCACCGGCTGACGGTGGCCGCCGCGCCGCAACGTGACCAGACCGAAACCGACAGCTTCGACCTTGTGCGCGTCGAACCAGTCGAGCCAGGCCGCCGCCCGGTGCGCGTCCGCCCCCTCGCTGGCGTCGGCGAGCCACAGGTTGACGTACGAGACCGGATCGGCCACCTCACGCTGGATCACCCAGGCGTCCAACCCGGCACCGGACACCCAGCCGGCGACCCGCTCGGTCCAGTCCTCACCGGCCACGTGCATCCAGTTGGCCAGGTAGTGCATGGTGCCGCCGTCGGTGAGCAGATCGGGCGCGGCGGCGGCGAGTTCGGCGCAGACACCGTCGCCGATACGGCCGGAGTCGCGGTAGATGTGGGTGGCGACCCCCGGACCGACCACGAACGGCGGGTTGCTCACCACCAGGTCGAACCGGCGGCCGGCGACCGGGGCGGTCAGGTCGCCGTGCAGCAGCTCCCACCGTTGGCCGTTGAGCGCGGCGGTGGTGGCGGCGAACCGCAACGCCCGAGCCGACAGGTCGGTGGCGGTGACCGTGTCCGCGTGCGTCGCCAGGTGCAGCGCCTGCACACCGCAGCCGGTGCCGAGATCCAGCGCGTCACCGACCGGCCGGCGGGCCACGGCACCGGCCAACGTCGTCGACGAACCACCGATGCCGAGAACGTGGTCGGCGGCCAGCGGACGGCCCGGCCGTACGTGCGACGGCACGTCGGAGATCACCCACCAGCTGTCGCCGTACGGTTCGAGATCGACGCCCTGACGCAGGCCGGACCCGTCCGGCGCCGGTTCGACCAGCCCGGCGGTGAGCGCGTCGTCGACCGGCAGCGGAGCCAGCGCGTCGGTGACCGCCTCGACGGGTTCGCTCTGCGCGCAGACGAAGAGCCGGATCAGCGTGGCCAGCGCGTCGCGGTCGGCGGTCCGCCGCAGCGCGGCCCGATGATCATTACGGGCGACGGCGGCGGTCGCCTGCGGCCCGAGCCGTTCGGCGATCCCGGTCGAGGTGAACCGTGCCGCGGTCAGCGCGGTCCGGAGCCGGTCGACGCCGGCGTCGTCGAGCAGGGCGGGGTATCGGGTCTGATCGTCAGTCACGTCTGCCATCCTGCCCGGTCACGCCAGCCGGAAATCGGTGAAGTCGAAGCCGGGCGCGACCACGCAGCTGACCAGGACCGGCTCGGGGCCGGCCGGGGTCGCGGCCTGCCAGACCCCGCCGGGAACCACCAACTGGGGGTGCTGGCCGGCGGCGACGTCCGGGCCGAGACACCGTTCCACCGGAGGGTCCGCCGGCTGGTCACCGGCACCACCCAGGCGTACGGTCAGCGCGCCGCCCGAATGCCACAGCCACAGTTCGTCGGAGCGCACCACGTGCCAGCGGGACCGTTCACCGGGCTGCAGCAGGAAGTAGATGGCGGTCGCCGCCTGCCGGACACCACCGTAGCCGTCCGGGACGAACTCGTGGGCCGACCGCCAGGTCTCCCGATACCAGCCACCTTCGGGATGCGGCGCGAGGTCGAGCTGTTCGGCCAGCTCCGGCCGTACGATCTGACTCACCGTCGGTGGGGGTCCTTTCGTGCGGTGCGGGTACCCACCGGCACACCACAGGTCTCGTCCGGTGCCACGTGTCGCGGTGGCGGCCGGATACATCATCGCCCGATCCGGCAGGATAAGGCACATGACACTGTCGTTGCCCATCGACGCGCAGGCCAACGAGCTGCTGCGGCGCAGCCCGCTGGCGCTGCTCGTCGCGATGATCCTGGACCAGCAGGTGCCGCTGGAACGGGCCTTCTCCGCACCGTACGACCTGGTGGGTCGACTGGGGCACGAGCCGGACGCCCGGGAACTGGCCGAGTTCGACACCGAGGAGCTGATCGCGCTCTTCGCGCAGCGTCCGGCGCTGCACCGGTTCCCCAAGGCGATGGCGGCCCGGGTACAGGAGGCGTGCCGGATCGTCGTGGACCGCTACGCCGGTGACCCGGCCCGGATCTGGGTCGAGGCTCCGGACGGAGCGGCCGCCCTGGCCCGGATCAGCGAACTGCCCGGGTTCGGCAAACAGAAGGCGCAGATCTTCCTGGCGATGCTCGGCAAACGGTTCGGCGCGCGACCACCCGGCTGGCGGGAGGCGGCCGGCGAGTTCGGACGCGACGGGGTGCACCTGTCGGTGGCCGACATCACCGACGAGGATTCGCTGATCCGGGTACGGGAGCACAAGCAGCAGATGAAGGCGGCGGCCAAGGCCACCAAGGCCTGATCGTCAGGCGGCGTCGGGCTGGGTGGCCAGTGCGGCCAGCGCACGCCGTACGTCGGCCAGGGACACCGTCGCGGAGTCGTCCAGGTCGGCCAGCCCCGCCTCGATCCACTGCCGCATCAGCGTGGTCACCCCGAGTCCGCGCGCGTCGGCGGCGGCCCGCACCCGCTCGTAGGTGGCCAACGGAAGCCGGACCGACCGACTCACCATCGGCTCGTCGGCGTCCGGTACGGGTAGCTCGGCGGGCTGGCGTTCGTCGATGAGGTCGGCGAGCTGGTCGCCGCCGTCGTGGAACTGCTTGATCGCGTCGTCACGGTGCATGACGACCGCCTCCTATCGTCGTCGGCGTCGTACGGCTTCGTCGTAGCGCTTCGCTTCGGCGTCGCTGAGGTCGCGGGCGGACAGCACGTCCCAGTCGTTGTCGGAGTGGGTGGACTCGGCCAGCAGCACCGCCACCCGACGCCCGTTGCGCAGCGCCGCGTAGACGACCATCGCGTCGTCGCCGAGGTGGCGGAGCACCCGGCGGTGGCTGTGCAGGGCCTCCCAGACCTCGCCCGGCGTGACGCCGTAGACGGCCAGGTTGCCGAGGGCTTCGTCGGTGAAGCTGAACCGATTGCCCACGACCGTCAGCGTAACACGTACGTGGTACGTGCGACCCGCCGTCGATCTCGCCGGACCAGCAGACCCCGCCCGCCGATCCGGCGGACCGCAGGGTGAACGACGGTCGAGGCCGTTGGGCCGGTGGCCGGAGAAGGTGCGACGATGGCCGTGCCGCCCGCGCGAGGAGGACCCGGTGCGCCGATCCGACCAACCGACCATCATCACCGACGCCGAGCGCAGCCCTAGTGACCAGCTCCGGAGCCGACAGCGGCGTTACATCCTGATGATGTCGATTCGCGGCGTCTGCCTGATCCTCGGCGCGGTCCTGGTGACCGCCGAAGCGCCACTGCTCTGGCTCTGGCTGCCGCTCTGCGCCGTCGGGATGATCCTCGTACCCTGGCTCGCGGTCCTGCTCGCCAACGACCGCCCGCCGAAGGACCGGCACCGGCTCCACCGCCCCGGTGCCCGACGGCCCCGGGAGACCGGGCCGGCTCAGATCGGCCCGATGCCGACGCAGTCGCCGGCCGGCCGGATCATCGACGTCGAGCCGTGACCCGACCCGATCCACCGCGTCGAGCCGTGACCGGGTCTGATCATCGCGTCGAGCCGGGCGCCGGCCGGGCGCCGACCGTACCGACCGCCGCCGCGCCGAGCCGCCCGGCCGCCGCCAACGCGGCAGCCGGATCCGCGCCACCCGCCCAGGCCGCCAACAGCCCG
This sequence comes from Solwaraspora sp. WMMD406, assembly GCF_029626025.1. Lineage (NCBI taxonomy): Bacteria > Bacillati > Actinomycetota > Actinomycetes > Micromonosporales > Micromonosporaceae > Solwaraspora > Solwaraspora sp. WMMD406. Next base: position 5,299,392 of record NZ_JARUBF010000001.1, on the reverse strand, counting down.
GCCGCGAAGGCGTCGCCGGCCCCGGTCGGATCGCGCACCTGCGCCGGGTGCGCCGCCTGGGTGACCGTCACGTCCGGGGCGTACCAGGTGGCCCCCGCCGAGCCCCGCTTCACCACCAGATGCCGGACCGGCCACCGCGCCGGCGGGCGCCGACCCGGTCCGGTCGCCAACCCCAACACGGCCGCCTCGTCGACGTTGGCCAGCAACAGGTCGACGCCCTGTATCCAGCGCAGGAACTCCGGCGCCCCGGCGTCCCGCAACGGTCGCGCCGAGGCCGCGTCGACACTGGTGGTCATGCCCCGGTCGCGGGCGGCGGCCAGCGCGTGCCGGGCCGCCGGCCGGGTCCGCGGCTGCAGCAGCGGATATCCGGACAGGTGCAGGTGGCGAACGTCCGGCCAGGCCGCCAACGCGGCGTCGACGTCGGACGGCCGCAGCTCCAGGTTCGCGCCCCGATCCGCGACCATCGACCGCTCGTCGCCGTGCGCCAGCACGATCACCGTGCCGGTCGGGATGTGTGGGCAGCGCCGGACCGCCAGGTCCACCCCGGCCCCGGCCAGCTCCGCCAGCCGGGTCTCGCCGGCCGCGTCGTCGCCCACCACCGCGACCAACGTGACCGGTACGCCACCGGCAGCCAGCCACGCGGCGGTGTTGGCCGCCTGACCACCCCCGGTCAGCCGGATGGCCGCCGGGGTGTCGGAGGCGACCGCCAGCGGACCGGCGAGGACCGCCAGCACGTCGGTGACCAGGTCACCGACGACCAGCACCCGGGCCCGCGGATCGCCGGGACCGCGCGCCTCGGTCACGCCGGTGTGCTGGCGGCCACCGCGATCCGCCCGGCGAGTTCGGCGTTACGCAGGATGATCCGTACGTTGACCGCCAGGCTGGCACCCTCGGTCGCGGAGTGGAAGTGCGCCAGCAGGAACGGGGTGACCGCCTTGCCGGTGACGCCGTCGGCCGCCAGCCGGGCCAGCCCGTCGGCCAGCGTACGGTCGTGCAGCGCCGGATCCAGCTGTTCGCCCGGTGGCAACGGGTTCGCCACGATCAGCGCGCCGCCGGTCGCGGCCTGCGCGCGTCGGGCCCACATCACCCGCGCGACCTGTTCCGGTGACTCGACCGCCCAGTCCAGGTCATGGCCGCTGTCGGTGATGAAGAAGCCGGGAAAGCGGCGGGTCTGGTAGCCGGCGACCGCGACGCCGAGCGTCTCCAGCCGTTCCAGGGTCGCCGCCACGTCGAGGATGGACTTCACCCCGGCGCAGACCACCGTGATCGGCGTCGAGGCCAGGGCGACCAGATCAGCCGACTCGTCGAAGGTCTGCGCGGCCTCCCGGTGCACCCCACCGAGGCCGCCGGTGGCGAACACGCCGATGCCGGCCGTCGCCGCCACCGCGCTGGTCGCGGCGACGGTGGTGGCACCGTCGGCGCCCGTCGCGGCGGCCACCGCGAGGTCGCGGGCGGAGAGCTTGGCGACCGTGTCGCTGGTCGCCAGGTGGGACAGTTCGTCGTCGTCCAGCCCGACGATCAGCCGGCCGGCGACCATGCCGATCGTGGCCGGTACCGCGCCGGTCGCCCGTACCGTCGACTCGATCTCCCGGGCCACCCGCAGATTGTCGGGCCGGGGCAGCCCGTGTGCGATGATGGTGCTTTCCAGGGCGACGATGGCCCGCCCGTCCCGGCGGGCGGCGGCTACCTCGGCGCCGTGCTGGATCTCGTGGTTGACCGGCCCGGGGTGGCCAGCGGATTCTGCCATGATCACAACGGTACGGTGTGCCGGGCGGTACCGTCGTTGGACCCGGGAGCAGCGAGCTGCCAGACTGCAGACCGGAGGTGGGAGACGACGTGAGTACCGAGGTTCTTGAGCGTCCCGAGGTCAAGGATGCCGACACCGGCCCGGAGATGTTCCATTACGTCCGCAAAGACAAGATCGCCGAGAGCGCTGTCATGGGCACGTTCGTGATCGCCCTCTGCGGTGAACGCTTCCCGGTGACCAAGACACCGAAACCCGGCTCGCCGGTCTGCCCCCGGTGCAAGGAGATCTACGAAACGATGACCGGCTGACCAGCGTCGATCGGCCTTCGCGCGCCCCCACCGGCCGCGAAGGCCTTTTCGTGGGCGACCGCACGGCCCGGGGTGGGTCGGTGCGCGGCGTCGGACAGGCCGTGCGCGGCGGCGTCGTATCAGCCGTTGGCGCGACCGCGAGTGATCGTGGTGCCGCAGGTGGGTCAGTGAGGTTCGTCATCGGTGGCGACCGGCGCGGCGGTGTCCGCCCGGTCGCGGCGGAAAGGGGTAACCGTGCCGGCCAGCATGCCGACGGTCGACACGTTCCCGGCGTTGCGGGGCTGGCAGCGGCGGGCACTGGTGGAATACCTGCGGCGACGGAGCGAGGACTTCCTCGCGGTCGCCACGCCGGGCGCCGGCAAGACGACGTTCGCTCTGCGGATCGCCGCCGAACTGCTCGCCGACGGGACCGTCGAGGCGGTCACCGTGGTCGCGCCGACCGAGCATCTGAAGACGCAGTGGGCGGCGGCGGCCGGTCGGGTCGGCATCCAACTCGACGCCGGCTTCCGTAACGCGGACCTGCACTCGTCGGCCGACTTCCACGGCGCGGTCGTGACCTACGCCCAGGTCGGGATCGCGCCCCAGGTGCACCGGCGGCGCACGATGACCCGACGGACCCTGGTCATCCTCGACGAGATCCACCACGCCGGAGACTCGCGGTCCTGGGGTGACGGGATCAAGAACGCGTTCGAGCCGGCGGTACGCCGACTGATGCTCACCGGTACGCCGTTTCGCTCCGACGACAACCCGATCCCGTTCGTCCGCTACGAAGCCGGTGGCGACGGTCTGCCGCGATCGCGGGCCGACAGCGTCTACGGCTACTCGGACGCGTTGCGCGACGGGGTGGTACGCCCGGTGCTGTTCCTGGCCTACTCGGGGGAGACTCGGTGGCGTACCAGCGCCGGCGACGAGCTGGCGGCCCGGCTGGGCGAGCCGATGACCCAGGACCTGGTCGCCCAGGCCTGGCGGACCGCGCTCGACCCGGCCGGTGACTGGATGCCGCAGGTGCTGCGGGCGGCCGACGCCCGGCTCGGGGTGCTGCGCGCCGGTGGCATGTCCGACGCCGGTGGTCTGGTCATCGCCAGCGACCAGACGGCCGCGCGGTCCTACGCTCGTCTGCTGGAGCGGCTCACCGGGGAGAAGCCGGCGGTGGTCCTCTCCGACGACGTCGGTGCGTCGGCGCGGATCGCGTCCTTCGGGGCCTCCGAGCAGCGGTGGCTGGTCGCGGTCCGGATGGTCTCCGAAGGGGTGGACATCCCGCGGCTGGCCGTGGGCGTCTATGCCACCAGCGCGTCGACCCCGCTGTACTTCGCGCAGGCGATCGGGCGGTTCGTGCGGGCCCGTCGGCCGGGCGAGACAGCCACCGTCTTCCTGCCCAGCGTGCCGCACCTGCTCGGGTTGGCCAGCGAGATGGAGGCGGAACGCGACCACGTCCTCGGCGCGGCCAAGAAGCGGGAGGGGTTCGACGACGACCTGCTGGAACGGGCCCAGCGCAACGAGCAGGCCAGCGGGGAACTGGAGAAGCGGTTCGAGGCGTTGTCCGCCACCGCCGAACTGGACCAGGTGATCTTCGACGGCGCGTCGTTCGGCACCGGAGCGCAGGCCGGCACCCGTGAGGAAGAGGAATACCTCGGCCTTCCCGGTCTGCTCACCGCCGACCAGGTCGCGGTGCTGCTGAACCGGCGGCAGGCCGAGCAGATCGCCGCGCAGCGCCGATCACGCTCGGCCGAGCAGCAGGTTCCCGTCGCCCGACCACCGGTGGCCCAGCCGACTGCTGGCGAACGGCGGATCGCGCTGCGTCGCCAACTCAACGCCCTGGTCGCCGCGCACCACCACCGGACCGGGCTGCCGCACGGCAAGATCCACGCCGAGTTGCGTCGGCGGTGTGGCGGGCCGCCGAGCGCCCAGGCCACCATCGAGCAGCTCGAAGAGCGGATCGCGATGGTGCAGACGCTCTGACCGATTCCGCTGGTGGTCGAGCCTGTGGTCCAGCGTCGGGGCCTACCGTCGGGGTGAGCCTGCGGGCGGGTTGGTGGACACGGCACGGCCGGGGTCCCTTGCGGAACCCCGGCCGGGCTATGCGCTGTCTTGCTCGTGCTGTCAGTTGGCCATCAGATCGGCGCCACGCCAGGTGAACTCTGGATCGGCCTTGAACTGGACCGCGATCTGCACCAGATCCTCGGCGTACTTGTTAGCGTGGTGTCCGCAGAACACCAGCTCGCTGCCACCCGCCAGGGTCACTCGGAGCTTGCCGGCCGCGTTGCACCGGTCGCACCGTTCATCGGCAGCTAGGGCATCCACCGTTTCCGGCGGCGTGAGAGTCGGGGTCATCGCCTTCCTCCTCTGGTCGTCACCGATGAACACACTCTTCGGTCTGTCACCCATGGTCCAACACCGGCGGGGGCTCCCGCCTTCCCCGTGTGCCCCCGGGGGACCGGGCTCACACGTGGTAGGCACAGTGTGCCGTGTACCAAGGGTGCCACGTCAACGATCACCGCTCGGTAATGCCGCGATGACCTGGGCTGAATGAACGCCAAGTGACCAAAGTTACACAATGGGTTGCCGACATCGGTCAGTCCAGGTAGTCCCGGAGTACCTGGGAACGTGACGGATGACGGAGTTTGGACATGGTCTTGGACTCTATCTGCCTGATTCGTTCGCGAGTCACCCCGTAGACCTGTCCGATCTCATCCAGCGTCCGGGGCTGGCCGTCAGTGAGACCGAATCGCAACCTCACGACTCCCGCCTCCCGCTCCGACAGCGTCTGCAGCACCTGCTGCAGCTGGTCCTGCAACAGGGAGAAGGAGACCGCGTCGACCGCGACCACCGCCTCGGAGTCCTCGATGAAGTCACCGAGTTGGCTGTCGCCCTCGTCGCCGATCGTCTGGTCCAGCGAGATGGGCTCCCGGGCGTACTGCTGGATCTCCAGCACCTTCTCCGGTGTGATGTCCATCTCCTTGGCCAACTCCTCCGGAGTCGGCTCGCGGCCCAGGTCCTGCAGCAGCTCGCGCTGGATCCGTCCGAGCTTGTTGATCACCTCGACCATGTGCACCGGGATCCGGATGGTGCGGGCCTGGTCGGCCATGGCGCGGGTGATGGCCTGGCGGATCCACCAGGTGGCGTAGGTGGAGAACTTGTAGCCCTTGGTGTAGTCGAACTTCTCGACGGCGCGGATGAGGCCGAGGTTGCCTTCCTGGATGAGATCGAGGAAGGCCATGCCGCGTCCGGTGTACCGCTTGGCCAGCGACACCACCAGCCGCAGGTTAGCCTCCAGCAGGTGGTTCTTGGCCCGTTCACCGTCGCGGGAGATCCAGCCGAGGTCCCGGGTGAGCTGGGTGGGGAGCTTCTGCTCGCTCTCCTCGGCGGCGCGTAGGCGCTCGGCGGCGTACAGCCCGGCCTCGATCCGCTTGGCGAGCTCGACCTCCTGCTCGGCGTTGAGCAGCGGTACCTTGCCGATCTGCTTGAGGTACGCCCGGACCGAGTCGGCCGACGCGGTCAGCTCGGCGTCGCGGCGGGCCTGCTTGAGCGCCTCGGACTCCTCGTCGTCCCATTCGAAGTCGTTGTCCCTGGTGGCGTCGGCCTCGGCCGCCTGGGCCAGCTCGGCTGGCTCCTCGACCACCACGTCCTCGATCTCGGCGGCGAGCGTCTCTGGATCGATCTCCTCGTCGGTGGCCTCCGGCCCGTCGCCGTCCTTGGCGGTCGCCTTGCCCGCCTTCGCCGGTGCCTTCGCGGCGGCGGCCTTGGCCGCCGGTCCCGCTGATTTGGCCGCTGCGCCGGGCGTCGCCGCCTTGGTGGTCTTACCTCGGGTCGCCTTCGCGGGAGGCTTGGCGGCCGTCTCGTCGGGTGAGGCGCCGTTCTGCGGCGCAGTCGGAACCGCTGCGGTGGTGGCCTTGCGCGCGGGGGCCTTCTTGGCCGCCACCGCGCCGGCCGGCGCCGCCGGTCGGGGCTCGTCCGGTGCCGGGGCCTGCTTCGGCGTGGCCGGCGTTCGACGGGTGGTCTTGGCGGTGGTCGCCTTCGACGCGGGGGTGACCGCCCGAGCCGCGGCGACCCGACGCCGGGTGCTGGCCGAGCCGTCCACCACGACGGTGATCCCGGCGTCGGCGAGCGCCCGGAGGATCTTCTTGGCCTGGGCCGGGGTCACCTCGGCGGACTCGACCGTCCGTGCGACCTCGGCCGACGTGAGCTGACCGCCGGCCCGTTCGGCATGGGCGATCAGGGTGTCGGTTAGCGAGCGTACGTCGGCGCCGGTGTGGCGGAGTTCTGTCACGAATGACCTTCCGGAGGCGATGAACGAGCACGGCCGGACCGGCCACCGCAGCGCGGAGCGACGTGCCGGTTGTGATTGTGTGACCCCCGTGACGCTTCACCGGCGGGGGCCGGTGAACCGTGGCACAAGGGTAGGCGTGAATTGTAACGCCGTTTGTGGGGATCATCCCGCCACGCACGAGCCAGCCGCCGGTCAGGGGCCACCAACTTGGGACGAACGTGGACTTTGACAGGATGTTACCCCTGCCGGACGGGTCATTACCGCTGACCACCCGGCTGATGGAGCTAGGGCGTCCGCCTGATGGCCGGCGGGGTGTCCGTGGACGGGGACCAGTGAGGGGACAGGGCAGACCATGAGCGAGCGCAAGCCGGTGCCGAGCGACCTGTTGACGATCGCGGTCGAGGTGGCGCGGCAGGCGGCCGAGACGGCGCGGGAGATGCGCCGGGACGGTGTCTCCGGCCTCGCCACCAAGAGCACCGCCACCGACGTGGTGACCGCCGCCGACCGGGCCGTCGAGCGCCAGGTGGTGGCGGCCCTACGGGAGCTGCGCCCGGCCGACGCGGTGCTCGGTGAGGAGTTCGGCGAGGAGCCCGGTGACGCGGTCGGGCGGGGCGACCGCCCCGGACGTGACCCCGACGCGGTGCGCTGGATCCTCGATCCGATCGACGGGACCGTCAACTACCTGTACGGACTGCCGCACTACGCCATCTCCCTCGCCGCGGAGGTCTCCGGCACCGTGGTCGCGGGCGTGGTGCGCAACGCGGCGACCGGAGCCGAGTGGACGGCGGTCCGGGGCGGTGGCGCGTTCCGCGACGGGACCGCGTTGGCCGGCTCCGACCAGCGGACGCTGGCCCAGTCCCTGGTCGCCACCGGGTTCGGTTACGACGCGGCCCGTCGGGTCCACCAGGCAAGAGTGCTCGCCGGACTGATGCCGCACGTGCGGGACATCAGACGCTTCGGGGCGGCCGCCCTGGACCTGTGTCTGGCCGCCGAGGGACAGGTCGACGCGTACTACGAGAAAGGGCTCAACGTGTGGGACCACGCCGCCGGTGGGTTGGTCGCCGCCGAAGCGGGACTGGTGGTCGCCGGTCTGCGGGGCGCCGAGCCCGGACCCCGGATGCTGGTCGCCGCGCCACCGGCGTTGTTCGACGACCTGCACGAGCACCTGGTCCGCCTGGACGCCGCCGGTGGGCCGTGACCGGTGTCGCCCGGTCGGCCGGCAGGCCGTGACCGAGGTGGCCGGCGGCCCTGACCCGAGTCGCCCGGCCGGCCGTGACCGAGTCGGCCGGGCACCTCGTGTCCGTCACTCGGTGGCCGCGCAGGTCTGCGGCGGCAGCACCGGCTTGCCGAGCGCGGCCAGAGACTGGTTGACCTCGGTCGTGGTGGCCAACTGCCGGAACGCGTTGCCGATCACGACGTCGACGATGTCGTCGGTACGGGCCGGGTCGTACTCGGTCTTGGCCTGATCGAGGAAGTACGCGCGCAGCAGGTGAGCGGATCCGACCGCCTTCGGGCCGTACCGCAGCACCGCCACGTCGTCGATGCCCCGGCCCTCCGGGTCGTTGCCCGCCTCCTCCACCTGGAACTTCCGGTTGCTCAGGTCGTCGGCGATGCTGCCGGCGAGTCCGCTGGTGTCGGTCGCGTTGTAGACGTTGATCCGCACGTCCCGGGCTTCCCGCAACTGGACGTCGGCCAGGGCCCAGCCCTCCGGGCAGGAGGTGGCGTCGGCCGGGCCGCCCTGGCTGTCGCGGACCAGCGCGACGACCACGAAGACCAGGGCGAAGACGACCAGGCCGCCGACGACAACGAGCGCTCGTACGCGCGCAAAGCTCATGAGGTGGCTCCCGTACAGAGGTGGGCCGGGCCGTTGGCGGGTGCCTCACCGGTGACAACCGAGTATGCCGCTGAGGTTAGTCGGTGTCCGTGCGGCGCGGGAATCAGAGCGACCGTGCCGGCGTGCCGACGGGTGATCAGACGGGTCGCACCCCTATCTTCGTGTCGCCTGAGTCACATTGGGAACAACTTCTGGCGTCTGGGCGTACATGAATCCCACAAGGGCGGTATACATGCGTCGGCCAGAGGGGGGTAAGGTACCGCGCTCGCGGGGGGAGTTCCTGCGGCAGCCGCAAACCGGAACAAACAGTACGTCCGCCGGGAGAGCGGAACCCACGAGGGCCCGCATGGGAACCGAAATACCGTCGTCCGGCGTTATCACCGGAAGCGACTGAACGATACGGGAGAGTGAACCGATGGCCACCGACTACGACGCTCCGCGTCGCGACGAGGTCGACCTCGGCGAGGACAGCCTGGAGGAGCTCAAGGCACGGCGCGTCGACTCACAGTCGGGCGCCGTCGACGTGGACGAGGCCGAGGTGGCCGAGAGCTTCGAGCTGCCCGGAGCCGATCTGGCGGACGAAGAACTGACGGTGAAGGTGCTGCCGATGCAGTCGGACGAGTTCCGCTGCGCGCGCTGCTTCCTGGTCCACCACCGCAGCCAACTCGCCGTCGAGCGCAACAACGAGCTGATCTGTCGCGAGTGCACCTGATCTGGCACTGAACTGGGGGGAGAGACGGCGGCCTCGTGGCTGAGGTCGCCGTCGTCGCCGTCGTCGCCGTCGCTCCGTCTCGGCCCGCCGCGTTGGCGACCGCCGGCCCGGATGCGGCGTACACGGGGAACTGATTGACTCGACATGGCGCGTCGGACCGACGCGCCATGACGGCGTCGACGCGCGTCCCGGGCCCCGCCGTGGTCGCCGCCCCTGCCGCCGTGGTCGCTCGATCGACGAGCGGCCGTGATGGAGGTGATCATGAGCAACCCGGATCGGGCGGCTGACTCGCCGTCCAGCAGGCCGAGCGGCTCGTCCGGCGCGCCCGCCGGGCCGACCGAATCCTCCGGCGCGCCCGCCGGGCCGACCGAATCCTCCGGCGCGCCCGCCGCCGGATCGGTGGCGCCGGGCACGGAGGTCGCACCGCTGGCGGGCGACGAGAACTTCGAGACCACCCTCGCCGAGTTGACCAGTGACGACCTGCCGGTGCGTCGGCGTCGCCAACTGCTCGGCCGGCTGGTCGGCCAGATCCGGCAGCGCGGCGTGAAGGACCTGTTCAAGCCGACAGCCGCAGTCCGCTGGCTGGTAAATTCGGTGGCCGCGATCGCTCCGCACGTTCCGATCCGGGACCTGCCGACCCTGCGTCTGCACCATCCCGGCCTCGACGACGAGGAACTGGCGGAGCGGCTGATCCGCAACGCCGCCCGGGTCAGCGCCGGGATCGGGGCCGCCGGCGGCGGCGTCTCGGCCGTGCAGTGGGCCGCCACCCCGACGTTGCTGTCCGCGCCGGTACTGCTGGCCGCCGAGACGGTGGCGGTGGTCGCCGTCGAACTCAAACTCGTCGGCGAACTGCATCAGGTGTACGGCATACCGGTGCCCGGCACCGGCACGGAACGCGCGATCAACATGATTCATGCCTGGTCCAACCAACGGGGTGTCAATCCGGTGGTGCCCGGTGTGGGAGTCGGCGCCGTACTCGGCACCGCCGCACGCCGCGAGCTGGGGGAGCTGTTGATGCGCCGGCTCGGCCGCAACCTCACCACGCTCGGTCCGTTCCTCACCGGCGCCGCCGTGGCCAGCTATCTCAACCGACGCGCCACCCGGGCGCTCGCCGACCGGGTACGGGACGATCTGCGGGCACAGCGCCGGGCGCTCGGGCTGATGCACCCCGAACCGCCGCCCCGCCGGATCGGACCGTGATCATCCCTCCGGGTCGGCGCGGCCCGACGCCGATCCACGCCCGTCGGATCCGGCGGCCGTGGATCCGCCGACCCGAGATTCGCCGACCCGAGATTCGCCGACCCGAGATTCGACGGCGTGGGATCCGATGGCTGTGGCCAGCTCGATCGGATGTCGGGAACTGATCACCCAGTACGGGGTCGGGTCCGCCGGGTCGTCGAGGACGATCTGCACGGCACCGCCGATCCAGGGTCGTTGGATGACGAAGGCCAGCGGGTCGGCGGCCACGCCGAGCAGTTCCCGGCGGCCGTCCGCGTCGAGGGCGACGACGTCGGCGACGTACCGCAGAGGCAGCCGGGCGTCGTCGACCCGCAGGTCGTCCGCGGTGACCCGGATGGGGATCCGACCCAGCCACCACAACCCGCCGGCGGTCAGCGGCAGCAGCACGGTGAACGGCAGCCAGGCGCGGGCGCCCGAGGTGCCCATCCAGATCTCGGCGGCGAGCAGCGCGGTCAGCCCGAGGGCACCGGCCCACAACCACCAGGACAGGTGGAGTCGTTCCCGATACAGAACCGCCGCCCGGTACGGTGTGTCGCGATCGGTGGATGCGGAAGCCACGTTGTCCGAGGGTACGGCGTCGGTGCCGGCGACGGCCGGGCAGGATGGCAGCCGCCAGCCGCTGGTCCGACGGCCCGGGTGGGAACCAGAGATCAGGACCAGGGAAACCAGGGACCGGAAGTGGGGATCGGATGACCGAGACTGTGCGCGTACCGCTGCGTCGGATCGATCCGGAGCTGTCGTTGCCCGGGTATGCCCATCCGGGTGACGCCGGTGCCGACCTGGTCGCCGCCGAGGACGTGGAACTGGCGCCGGGGACCCGGGCGCTGATCCGTACCGGGGTGGCGATCGCCCTGCCGGAGGGATACGTCGGGCTGGTGCATCCCCGTTCCGGACTGGCGGCCCGGCTGGGCGTCACGGTGCTCAACGCGCCCGGTACGGTCGACGCCGGTTACCGTGGCGAGATCCTGGTGAACCTGATCAACCACGACCCGGTGATCCCGGCGAAGATCTCGCGAGGTGACCGGATTGCTCAACTTGTGATACAACGCGTCGAACAAGCGGATTTCTACCTGGTCGACGAGTTGCCAGACTCGGTCCGTGGTCGCGATGGGCATGGTTCGACCGGCGGGTACGCCGACGCTGCCGAATCGACCCCGCGGTCGCGGACGGAGCCGGCGACCCGCTGACGGCATCGTTACGGTGGTGCCCGGCCGAGCCGGCCGGCGCCCGAGACAGTGGCATACGGAAGGTTGCATCGTGGTCTTCTCCCGCGGCCGTGGGCGCGGCCGGCACGCCCAGGACGGGCCGGCCGATCTCGAATCCCGCGAGCAGGAAGTTGTCCCGGAACCGATGATCGGCCCGTACGACGTGGCCGACGCTCCGTCCGGGGTGCGTCGACTCGACCTCGGAAGCCTGCGGATCCCGGCGATCGAGGGCGTGGAGGTACGGGTCCAGGCCAACCCCGAAGGCGTGATTCAGCAGGTGGTCCTCGCCAACCGGGGCAGCGCGCTGCAGCTCGGCGTCTTCGCCGCACCCCGTACCGACGGGATCTGGGACGAGGTGCGGGCCGAGATCAGCGAATCGCTGCGTCGTGACGGCGCGTCGGTCCAGGAAACGGCCGGCGAGTACGGCCCTGAGCTGCGCGCCACGGTCCGTACGCCGGACGGTGGCCACACCGAGCTGCGGTTCGTCGGTGTCGACGGCCCGCGCTGGATGGTCCGTGGCCTGTTCCAGGGCCCGGCGGCGGTGGATCCGGCGGCGGCCGGACCCCTGGCCGACGCGCTACGTGGTCTCGTGGTCGACCGTGGCCAGGAGGCCAAGCCGGTCCGGGAGCCGCTGCCGCTGCGGCTGCCCAAGGAGCTGGCGGAGCAGGCCGGTGGTGCCACCGCCGCGCCGGCGCGTCCGGCGGCCGACACCGGTCCGGGCTGACGCCGATCGGACGGATCGTGGCGCGCAGCTCTCGGTGCCGCAGCCGGACCGATGGTCGGATGATGACGAAACGACCGCGCCACCGTACCGGTGCGGTGCCGCCACTGGCCGCTATCAGCCGACCGCGTACCCTGGTGGGGTGAGTCCGAACGGCAGGTGACTGCCGGCCAGGCGGTGCCGAGGAGGGTGGCAGAGCGGTCATGGCGATCGATGAAAGTCGCCCGTCGCTGCGCCGATTCCTGCGTCGACTGGCCGCTTCCGAGGCGGAGCTGGACGCCGAGCAGCTCCAACGCGACAGCGCGGAGTGCGGATCCACACCGGCCGGCCAGTGTCACCGAGGTGAAGTCGTCTCCGTGTCGGGGCGGCTGCGGACCGTCGTCTACTGCCCGCGTACCAACCTGCCGACCCTGGAAGCCGACCTGTACGACGGCAGCGACGTCGTCACGCTCATCTGGCTGGGCCGTCGGCGGATCATCGGAATCGAACCCGGGCGGCAGCTCACCGCCCGGGGGCGCGTCGCCATCCGCGAGGACCGCAAGGTGATCTACAACCCGCACTACGAGTTGGAAACCCGGTGAACCGAGTCGACACACCGGTCCGCCGGCCGGCGGTGGCCGGCACCGCCCACGCCCACGACGGAAGACGGTAACGATGACCTCTGGGCAGCACGGACCGACCGCGCCGCAGTCGATGAAGCCGGCCGCCGCGAAGCCGACCGCCGCGACCCCCGCCTCCGACCCCGACTCCGCAGCCGGCGTCGTCGACGATGACCGGATGCCGAGCCTGACCGAGCAGATGGCCGAACAGCTCGGCGGCTGGCGCGGACTGGTCGAGTCCAGCGTGCCGATCGCCGTCTTCGTCGTCTGCAACGTGCTGTGGGAGCTGTCGGTCGCGCTGATCGCCGCGGTCAGCGTTGCCGTGCTCATCGCCGTGGTCCGGCTCGCTCAGCGTCGGCCGATCCGGCACGCCGTGAACGGACTGTTCGGCATCGGCATCGGCGCGCTGCTCGCCTGGCGTACCGGCGAGGAGCGGGACTTCTACCTGCCGGGCATCCTCTACGGCATCGGCTACGGCCTGGCGCTGCTCGGCTCGGTGGTGATTCGCCAACCCCTGGTCGGCTGGCTCTGGTCGATCCTGGTGGCTGGTGGCCGGTCGGAGTGGCGGACCGACCCGGTGCTGATCCGTACCTTCAACCGGCTCACCGTCCTGTGGGGGGTGGTCTGGCTGCTCAAGGTCGGCGTCCAGGCCGGCTTCTACCTGGCCTCGATGGAGACCGCGCTCGGCGTGTCGCGGCTCCTGCTGGGCTATCCGCCGTACGCGGTGCTGTTGGCGATCACCATCTGGGTGGTGCGTCGGGTCAACCGTCAACGGCAGCCGGTCGGGTCACTGGCTCCGGCCGGGGGCTGACCCTCCGGGCCGAGCCCTCCGGCCGGCCGGAGGCATGAGCTCCGGGGGGCCGATCCGGACCGGCCGCACGCTATTCGCCGCGCCGGGTCCGCTCCACGCTGTCCGCGCCGAGGATCACCGCCCGGACGTCGTCCTCGACGTCCGCCGTACAGACGAAGACGAGCTCGTCGCCGGGTTCCAGCGGGTCGTCCGGTCCCGGCGTCAACACCCGCTTGCCCCGTACGATCGCCACCAGGGCACAGTCGCGGGGCAACGGTACGGTGTGCACCGCGTGCCCGACGTGCGGCGCGTCGGTCGGCAAGGTGATCTCCACCAGGTTGGCCTCACCCTGCCGGAAGGTCATCAGCCGGACCAGGTCACCGACGGTGACCGCCTCTTCGACCAGAGCAGCCATCACCCGGGGTTTGCTGACCGCGACGTCGACGCCCCACTGCTCGGTGAACAGCCACTCGTTCTCGGCCCGGTTCACCCGGGCGACCACCCTCGGTACGCTGAACTCGGTCTTGGCCAGCAGCGACACCACCAGGTTGACCTTGTCGTCCCCGGTCGCCGCGACCACCACGTCGAACCGGGCCAGGTCGGCCTCCTCCAGGCTGGCGACCTCGCAGGCGTCGGCCCGGATCCAGCGCGCGCCGGGGACGCGTTCCTCGCGGATCATCGACGCGTTGCGTTCGATGAGCGTCACCTGGTGACCGTTGTCGATCAGTTCCTGGGCGATGGAACGCCCGACGTTGCCGGCTCCGGCGATGGCGACCCGCATCTCAGCGCGCTCCTTCGGGCAGGCTGCTCGCGGTCATCGTGACCGCGTTGGCGATGTCGTCGGTGACGAGCATGAACACCTGGTCGCCCTCCTGCAGCACGGTCGACGACGTCGGCAGGGTGCCGATGCCGAAGCGCATCAGGTAGGCCGCGCGGGTGCCGGTGGCCGACTCCAGCGACCGCAGCGGCCGCCCGATCCACTCCCGGTGCAGCGGCACCTCGATGATCGACACCGTACTGGTCGGATCCCGGAAGATCTCCACGTTGCCCTCCGGGACCAGATGCCGCAGCATCCGGTCGGCCGTCCAGCGGACGGTCGCCACCGTCGGGATACCGAGCCGCTCGTACACCTCGGCGCGGCGCTGATCGTAGATCCGGGCGGCCACCCGCGACACCCCGTACGTCTCGCGGGCCAACCGAGCCGAGATGATGTTGGAGTTGTCCCCGCTGGAGACCGCCGCGAAGGCGTCCGCCCGTTCGATCCCGGCGGCCTGCAACACCTCCCGGTCGAACCCGGTCCCGGCGACCGTGTCACCGGCGAAATCGCTCGGCAGCCGGCGGAACGCGTTGGGGTCCTTGTCGATCACCGAGACCGAGTGTCCGTGCCCGGACAGGGTCTGCGCGAGCGTCGAACCGACCCGCCCGCATCCCATGATCACGACGTGCACCTGAGCCCTCCCGCAGGGCGACTTCACGCAGCGCGTTCCCGGGTGGATCCGCGCTCACCTGCCAGCCTGCCACGTGGCCGGCCGGTTGCCGCCGCCGACCGTACCCCGGCGGTGCCCCGATGGTCGGATCCGGCACCCGGATTCCCGGCGGGCACCCCGCCCGTACCCTTAGCGCTTGTGGCCAGTCCCACCTCACTGATCAAACGGCTGCTGCTGGGGAGACCCTTCCGCTCCGACCGCCTGCAGCACACGCTGCTGCCCAAGCGGGTCGCGCTGCCGGTCTTCTCCTCGGACGCGCTGTCGTCGGTGGCGTACGCGCCGGACGAGATCCTGCTGACCCTGTCCATCGCCGGTGCGGCGGCCTTCGTCTACTCGCCGTGGGTCACGCTCGCCGTCGCGGTGGTGATGGTCACGGTGGTGGCCAGCTACCGGCAGAACGTGCACGCCTACCCCTCCGGCGGCGGCGACTACGAGGTGGCGTCGGTCAACCTGGGTCCCAAGTTCGGCGTCGGGGTCGCCAGCGCGCTGCTCATCGACTACGTACTCACGGTGGCCGTCTCGGTCGCCTCCGGGGTGGCGAACCTGGGCTCGGTGGTGCCGTTCGTCGCCGAGCACAAGGTGGGTGTCGCGGTCACGGCGATCGTCGTCCTCACCGCGCTCAACCTGCGCGGCGTGCGCGAATCGGGGCGGATGTTCGCCATCCCCACGTACGGGTTCATCATCGTCATCAGTGCGGTGATCCTCACCGGCCTGATCCGGGTCTTCGTCCTCGGTCACGACCTGCGCGCGCCCAGCGCGGACCTCGTCATCAGCGCCGAGTGGACCGACCTGACCGGTTTCGCGATGGCCTTCCTGATGCTGCGGGCCTTCTCCTCGGGCTGCGCCGCGCTGACCGGCGTGGAGGCCATCTCCAACGGCGTACCGGCGTTCAAGCCGCCGAAGAGCCGCAACGCCGCCACCACCCTGCTGCTGCTCGGCGCGTTGTCGGTGACGATGATCGCCGGCATCATCTGGCTGGCCCGGCTGACCGGCCTGCAGTTCGTCGAGAACCCGGCCGTGCAGATCCAGTCCGGGCCGGCCGGATACGAACAGAAGACCGTGGTCGCCCAGCTCGGCGAGACCGTGTTCGGGTCCGGGCCGCTGCTGTTCGTGGTGGCCGGGGTCACCGCGCTGATCCTGTTCCTGGCCGCCAACACCGCGTTCAGCGGGTTCCCGGTGCTCGGTTCGATCCTCGCCCAGGACCGCTACCTGCCGCGACAGCTGCACACCCGGGGAGACCGGCTGGCGTTCTCCAACGGCATCCTGTTCCTGGCCCTGTTCGCGATCGTGCTGATCGTCGCCCTGCAGGCCGAGCTGACCAGACTGATCCAGCTCTACATCGTCGGCGTCTTCGTCTCGTTCACCCTGTCCCAGGCGGGCATGCTGCGGCACTGGAACCGGCTGCTGGGCACCGAACGGGACCCGGTCGTCCGGCGACGGATGCACCGGTCCCGGGCGATCAACGGTTTCGGCATGACGCTGACCGGCGCGGTGCTGATCGTCGTGCTGGTCACCAAGTTCGCGCTCGGCGCGTGGATCGCGATCGCGGCGATGTCCGCCGTCTACGCGGTGATGCTGGCCATCCGGCGGCACTACGACACGGTCGCCCGTGAGCTGACCCCGGCCGAGGGCCGGCCGGTGCTGCCCGCCCGCAACCACGCGATCGTGCTGGTCAGCAAGGTGCACCTGCCGACGCTGCGGGCGGTGGCGTACGCCCAGGCGACCCGGCCGGACACCCTGGTCGCGCTCACCGTACGGGTGGACGACGCCGACACCCGAGCGGTGCAGGCCGAGTGGGACCGGCGCGGGTTGGCCGTGTCGCTGACCGTCGTCGACTCGCCGTACCGGGAGATCACCCGGCCGATCATCGACTACGTCAAGTCGGTGCGCCGCGACGCGCCCCGCGACGTGGTCACCGTCTTCATTCCCGAGTACGTCGTCGGTCACTGGTGGGAGAACCTGTTGCACAACCAGAGCGCGTTGCGGCTCAAGGGCCGGCTGCTGTTCGAGCCGGGAGTGATGGTGACCAGCGTACCCTGGCAGTTGGCGTCGAGCGCCAACAAGGACTTGGACCGGTTCGACGAGACCCTCAGCCGGGGTCCGGCGCGCGGGCCGCGTCCGGTGCCGGTCGATCGGTCCGGTGCCGGCGGCGCCACCGTCGCCCCGCCGGCCGACCTCGATCCCGCCGGGCCCGCGGTCGATCCCGCCGGGCCCGCGGTCGGTCGCGCCGGGCCCGCGGTCGGTCGCGCCGGGCCCGCGGTCGATCCCGCCGGGCCCGCGGCCGGTCGCGCCGACGCCGACCGTACGATGTCCGACGATGTCTGACTCCGCCGGCCTCCTCGAGCTCGGCGACGGCGACCAGGTGACGGTACGGGTGGGCGCGGTCGCGCACGGCGGCCACTGCGTCGCCCGGGTCGACGGGCAGGTGGTCTTCGTCCGGCACGCGCTCCCCGGTGAATTGGTCACCGTCGAGATCACCGAGACGCACCGTGGTTACCTGCGCGGCGACGCGGTGGCGGTGCTGGAGCCGGCACCGCGACGGGTCACCCCACCATGCCCTTACGCCGGCCCCGGCGCGTGCGGCGGCTGCGACCTGCAGCACGTCGCGCCCGAGGCGCAGCTGGACTGGAAAGCCGACGTGATCCGCGAACAGTTGCGGCGACTCGGCGGGCTCACCGCGGCCGAGGTGGACGCCCTGGCGGTACGGGTACGGCCGTTGCCCGGCGGTCCGCTCGGCTGGCGGACCCGGGTCCGCTACGCGGTCGACGCAGCCGACCGGGCCGGGCTGCTCAAACACCGCTCCCACGAGGTGGTGCCGGTCGACCGCTGCCTGATCGCCCACCCGGCGATTCAGCGACAGCCGGTGCTATCCACCCGCTGGCCGGGCACCGACGCGGTGGAGACCGTCGTCTCCGGCAACGGCGAGGTCGTGGTCACGCCGATTCCCGATGGTGGCGAGGTGGGTGCGGGGTCCGGGACGGTCACCGAGGTCGCCGTCGGCCGCCGGTGGCGGCTGCCGGCGGGCGCCTTCTGGCAGGTACACCCGGCGGCCGCCGACACGCTCGCCGGCGCGGTGCTGGAGCTGCTGGATCCCCGGCCCGGCGAGTCGGCCTGGGACCTCTACGGCGGTGCCGGTCTGTTCGCGGCGGCCGTGGCCGGCCGTACCGGGCCGTCGTCGCGGGTCACGCTGGTGGAGAACGCGGCGACCGGGATCGCCGCCGCCCGGGCCAACCTGGCCGACCTGCCCCAGATCGAGGTGGTCGCCGCCCGGGTCGAGACCGCGCTGGCCCGGCGACGCATCACCGGTCCGGTCGACCTGGTGGTTCTCGACCCACCCCGGGCGGGTGCGGGTGCGCGGGTCGTCCGGGACATCGCCGGTGCGGCCCGGCGTGCCGTGGCGTACGTGGCCTGCGACCCGGCGGCCCTCGCCCGGGACGTACGTACCTTCCGTGAGTGTGGCTGGACGTTGCGTAGCCTGGTCGGCTTCGACTGTTTCCCGATGACCCAGCACATCGAGTGCGTCGCGTCGTTCACGCCCGGCGAGCCGACTGATCCGTGACGCGGGCCCGCTGCGGGCTGTGCGAATCCCGATAGACTCGGCGGTCGTAGGCGGACCCCGCGCGCGGATCGATGCGCGCACCGCCAGCTGGACGCCCCGTGGGTCGCGTACGCGCGAGGGGCAGTTAGGGAGCGATATGAGCCAGGCAGAGGCAGGATCCGACGGCCGGTTGCTGGCCACCGTACGCACCCCGCAGGACGTCAAGCGGATGTCCGCCGACGAGCTGTCGCTGCTCGCGGCGGAAATCCGGGACTTCCTGGTCGCGAAGGTCTCCCGTACCGGTGGGCACCTGGGTCCCAACCTCGGCGTGGTGGAGCTGACCCTCGCCATGCACCGGGTCTTCGACTCGCCCCGGGACCGGTTCCTGTTCGACACCGGTCACCAGGCGTACGTACACAAGATCCTCACCGGCCGGCAGGCCGGGTTCGACCAGCTCCGCCAGCGCGACGGCCTCTCCGGCTATCCCAGCCAGTCCGAGAGCGAGCACGATCTGATCGAGAACTCGCACGCCTCCACCGCCCTGTCCTACGCGGACGGGCTGGCCAAGGCGTACGCGTTGCGCGGTGAGGCCCGCAACGTCGTCGCCGTGGTCGGCGACGGGGCACTGACCGGTGGCATGTGCTGGGAGGCGCTGAACAACATCGCCGGGGCCCGCAACCGGCTCGTCATCGTGGTCAACGACAACGGCCGGTCGTACGCGCCGACCATCGGCGGGCTCGCCGACCACCTCGCCGCGCTGCGCCTCAACCCCGGCTACGAGAAGGTGCTCGACCTGGTCAAGGAGTCGCTCGGCGCGACCCCGCTGGTCGGTCGACCGATGTACGAGGTGCTGCACGCGGTCAAGAAGGGCATCAAGGACGCGGTCGCCCCGCAGACCATGTTCGAGGACCTCGGCATCAAGTACGTCGGCCCGATCGACGGCCACGACCTCGCCGCCGTCGAGTCGGCCCTGCACCGGGCCAAGGGCTTCGGCGGACCGGTGATCGTGCACGCGGTGACCCGCAAGGGCTACGGCTACCGGCCGGCCGAGGAGGACGACGCCGACTGCCTGCACGGGCCGAGCAGCGCGTTCGACGTGCAGACCGGCAAGCTGCTGGCCGCCCCGGCGGTGAAGTGGACGCATGTCTTCGCCGAGGAACTTGTGGCGATCGCCGACGAACGGCCCGACGTGGTCGGGATCACCGCGGCGATGGCCGAACCGACCGGGATCGCCGCGCTGGCCCGCAAGTACCCGCAGCGGGTGTACGACGTGGGCATCGCCGAGCAGCACGCCACCACCTCGGCCGCCGGGCTGGCGATGGGTGGGCTGCACCCGGTGGTGGCCGTCTACGCCACCTTCCTCAACCGGGCCTTCGACCAGGTGCTGCTCGACGTGGCGATGCACAAGCTTCCGGTCACCTTCGTCCTGGACCGGGCCGGGGTGACCGGTCCGGACGGGCCCAGCCACTACGGCATCTGGGACATGTCGGTGTTCGGGGTGGTGCCCGGCCTGCGCATCGCCGCTCCCCGGGACGCCGCCACCCTGCGGGAGGAGTTGCGGGAGGCGGTCGCCGTCGACGACGGCCCGACCGTGCTGCGCTTCCCGACCGGTTCGGTCGCCGCCGATCTACCGGCGGTACGGCGAATCGGTCAGGTGGACGTGCTCGTCGAGTCGGACCGTCGGGACGTGTTGCTTGTCGCGGTCGGCGCGTTCGCCACGATGGGCGTGGACGTCGCCGCCCGCGTCGCCGAGCAGGGCTACGGCGTCACGGTGGTGGATCCTCGCTGGGTCCGGCCGGTCGCCGACGAACTCGTCACCCTCGCCGCCGGGCACCGGCTGGTGGTCACCGTCGAGGACGGGGTCCGTACCGGCGGCGTCGGGGACGCCGTGGCCAAGGCGTTGCGCGACGCGCAGGTCCAGGTGCCCCTGCGTGACCTGGGCGTACCGGCGGACTGGCATCCGCATGGCACCCGCGCTCAGATCCTCGCCGATCTGCGACTGACCGCCCAGGACGTGGCGCGGGACGTGACCGGCTGGATCTCAGGTCTGGACGACGACGCCACGACCACCGAAGTGCACAGCGGTGACGACGGCGTCGTCGGCGCGGCCGACGACGCGTCCCGAGGTACGGCGGCCGGCCGGACCAGTCGCCGGGCCAACGGCCGGAGCTGACGCCCGTCGGCGATCCGCGCTCTACTCCGATACTCCGATACTCCGATCGCCGGGCGGTGTCCGCCGGCCGCCGGCCGCCGGCTCCGGCGGTGTCCGGCAGTCGTCGGCCGGGTTGGCATTCTCGCCTGGCCGCTTCACGCTGGTTTAACAGCGGGCTACGCAGGGTGGTAGCGGGTCGATGACTGGGAGGTCGCCGTGCGGGTGCTGGTGGTCGAGGACGAACGCAACCTCGCCGACGCGATCGTCCGTGGCCTGCGACGACAGGGCATGGCCGTCGACGTCGCCTACGACGGCTCCGCCGGCCACGAGATGGCCTTCGTGACCCGCTACGACGTGGTCGTTCTCGACCGGGACCTGCCCGGTGTGCACGGCGACCAGATCTGCGCGGACCTGGTGAGCTCGGGCGCGCTCACTCGGGTGCTGATGCTCACCGCCAGCGGTACGGTCGCTGACCGGGTCGAAGGACTGCAACTCGGCGCGGACGACTACCTGCCCAAGCCGTTCGCGTTCACCGAACTCGTCGCCCGGGTGCAGGCACTCGGGCGACGAGCCACGCCGCCCGCGCCGCCGGTGCTGGCCGTGGCCGACCTGACCGTCGACCCCGCCCGTCGGGTCGCCACCCGGTCCGGAGCCCCGGTCGATCTGACCCGCAAGGAGTTCGGCGTACTGGAGGAGCTGGTCAAGGCCCGGGGGGCGGTGGTGTCCAGCGAGGAACTGCTCGAACGGGTCTGGGACGCCAACACCGATCCGTTCACCACGACCGTACGGGTGACCGTGATGACGTTGCGCAAGAAGCTGGGGGAGCCGCAGCTGATCGAGACGGTGGTCGGGGCCGGATACCGGGTGGCCAGCCCGCCGGAACCCGACGGGATCGGATCGTGAGCGCGGCCCCGACCGTCGACCGATCCGCCGGTCGCCCGTCCCGGTGGCCGGTGCTTCGAACGCCACGTCCCACCTTGCGGTTGCGGCTGACCCTGTTCAACGGGGTGCTGCTGATCGGCACCGGCGCGGTCTTCGTCCTGCTGTCCTGGCTGCTGGTCACCGACGCCTTACGTCCGGCCGACGAACTCGCCGCCGGTACGGTCGTGGTGCTGGCCGACGGCCGCGAACTCGACGCCGGGGCCTGGCAGGAGAGCATCATCGACGGGGCGTCCCGGGAGTTGCTGGCCAAGTCGCTTGTCGCGTTGCTGGCGATCAGCGTGGTCGGCGTGGTGGGGGCGTACGCGGTGGTCGGCCGGGCGCTGCGACCGCTGCAGCAGGTCACCTCGACCGCCCGCCGGCTCGGCGAACAGACCCTGGACCAGCGGATCGGGTACGCCGGTGCCGGCGACGAGGTGGCCGAGTTGGCGGACACCTTCGACGACATGCTGGACCGGCTCAGCGTGGCGTTCGAGGCGCAGAAGCGGTTCGTCGCCAACGCCTCGCACGAGTTGCGAACGCCGCTGGCGGTGATGCGTACCGAGATCGACGTGACGATGGCCGACGACGACGCCGACCTGGCCGAGTACAAGCGGATGGCCATGGTGGTCCGCGACGCGTCCGAACGGGCCAACGGGCTGTTCGACGCGTTGCTGGTGCTGGCCAGCAGCGAGGCGCAGTCCGGTCGTCGGCTGGTCCGCAAGGTGCCGCACGACCTGGCGGCCGGGGTCTGCGGCGCCCTGTCGGCGGTACGCGTGGAGACGCAGCGGCTCAAACTGGACGTGCGCACCGCGCTCGAACCGGCCGGGGTGATCGGCGACCCGAGCCTGCTGGACCGGCTGGCGGGCAACCTGATCGAGAACGCCGTGCGCTACAACCATCTGCACGGGCAGCTCTGGGTCCGGACCGGGCAGCACGGCGATCAGGTGCACCTGGTGGTCGGCAACACCGGATTCGAGGTCGAGCAGGCCGACGTGCCAGGGCTGTTCGAGCCGTTCCGCCGGGGCGGCCGGGAACGGACCGGTGCCCGTGGCTCCGGGCTCGGCCTGTCGATCGTGCGGGCGGTGGCGGACGCGCACGGCGGCACCGTGTACGCGGTGGCCCAGCCCGGTGGCGGCCTGGAGGTGACGGTCACGATGCCGGCGGCCGGTCCGGTCGCCGGTGCCGAGCCCGCGATCCGCGCGATCCGGGCCAGCTGACTGCACCGTGCGATCGGGGCCAGCTGACTGCACCGTGCGATCGGGGCCAGCTGACTTCACCGTGCGATCGGGGCCAGCTGACTGCACCGTGCGATCGGGGCCAGCTGACTGCACCGTGCGATCGGGGCCAGCTGACTGACCGCGCGGGGACGACTGTGCCCCGCGATCCGCACGGATCGCGGGGCACCCCTCCGAGGCCGACAGCCGAGGGGATCACGCCGGCAGGCTGGCCACCCCGGGCGGCAGGAAACGTCGGCCGGTGACCCGCTCGGCGGTACCGCTGCGGTCCAGGTAGGGGATGATGCCGCCGAGGTGGAACGGCCATCCGGCACCGAGGATCATGCACAGGTCGATGTCAGGGGCTTCGGCCACGACGCCCTCGTCGAGCATCAGCCGGATCTCCTGGGCCAGCGCGTCCAGGGCCCGCTGCCGGACCTGCTCGGCGGTGAGCGGCTGCGAGCCGACCTCCAGCAGCTTGCCGATCTCCGGGTTGAGCTCGTCGTCGACCAGCAGCGGCAGACCGGACTCGGCGATCCGGCGCAGGTTGTCGCTGACCGTGAACCGGTCCGGGAACGCGGCGTGCAGCGTACCGCCGACGTGGTGGGCGACCGGCGGACCGACCAGTTGCAGCAGGGCCAGGGGCCGCATCGGCAGGCCGAGCGAATCCACCGCGGCGTCGGCGGTCTGGGGATCCGTACCGGCGTCGATCGCGGCGAGGATCTCGCCGAGGAAGCGGGTCAGCAGCCGGTTGACCACGAAGGCGGGCGCGTCCGACACCAGCACGCAGGACTTGCGCAGCTCCTTGCCGACGGCGAACGCCGTGGCCAGCGTGGCGTCGTCGGTCCGTTCGCCGCGGACGATCTCCAGCAGCGGTAGCACCGCCACCGGGTTGAAGAAGTGGAACCCGACCAGCCGCTCCGGATGGTCGAGGTCGGTGGCCATCTCGGTGACCGACAACGACGACGTGTTGGTGGCCAGGATCGTCTGCGGTCCGACGATTGCCTCCACCTCCGCCCACACCTGCTTCTTGACCTTGAGGTCCTCGAAGACCGCCTCGATGACGAAGTCGGCGTCGGCGAAGGCGGACTTGTCGACCGCGCCGCTGACCAGGGTGAGCAGCTTGGCGGCGGTGCCGGTGTCCATCCGACCCTTGCCGACCTGCTTTTCGATCTCGGCGTGCACGTAGCCGACACCCGCGTCCACCCGGGACTGGTCGAGGTCGGTCAGCACCACCGGCACCTGCAACCGGCGGGCGAACAGCAACGCCAGCTGGGATGCCATCAGACCGGCACCGACGATGCCGACCTTGGTGACGGGGCGGGCCAGCTCCGCGTCCGGGGCGCCCACCGGTCGCTTGGCGCGCCGCTGCACCAGGTCGAACGCGTACAGGCTGGCGCGCATCTCCTCGGAGAGGATCAGGTCGGCCAGGGCCTCGTCCTCGGCGGCGGTGCCGTCGGCGAACGACGCCTCCTTGGCCAGGGCGAGCAGGTCGAGGGCCCGGTACGCGGACGGCACCGCGCCGTGCAGCCGCTGGTCGAGCTGGTGGCGGGCGAAGTAGAGCACGCCCTCCCACATCTCCTTGTCGATCTCGGGCCGGGTGACGGACACCTCGCCCCGGACCACGTCGGCGGCCCATTCCAGGGACCGCTCCAGGAAATCCGCCGGCTCGAGCAGGACGTCCGCGACACCCATCTCGGCGGCCTGCCTGGCCTTGAGCATCCGGTTCTGGGTCAGCGGATTGGAGATGATCACCTGGGCGGCGGCCGGAATGCCGATCAGGTGGGGCAGCAGTTGGGTGCCGCCCCAGCCGGGGATCAGACCGAGGGACACCTCGGGCAACGCCAGCGCGGCGACCCCACCGGACAGGGTGCGGTAGTGGCAGTGCAGCGCGAGTTCCAGCCCGCCGCCCATCGCCGCGCCGTTGACGAACGCGAACGTCGGTACCGCGCTGTCGCGTAGCCGGGCGAAGATCCGGTGCCCCATCCGACCGATCTCCAGCGCCTGCTCCCGGGTGGTGAGCAGCGGCATGCCGGTCAGGTCGGCGCCGACGCAGAAGACGTACGGCTTGCCGGTGATCGCGACGAAGGCCGGCTCGGCGGCGAGCGCGGTGGTGATCGCGGTGTCGAGTTCGGCCAGGCCGGCCGGGCCGAGAGTGTTCGGTTTGCGGTGATCCAGGCCGTTGTCCAGGGTGATCAGGGCGGCCGGCCGGTCCAGGCCGGGCACCCGTACCTCGCGGACCAGGGCCTTGGTGACCACCTCTGCGGGGTTGTCCAGTGTCGTCATTGGTCCTCGTCTCCCTGCTGTGCCGAACCGGTCCAGGCCGGGTTCTCCCAGATGACCGTGCCACCCATGCCGATGCCGATGCACATCGCCGTGATGCCGTAGCGAACCTCGGGATGTTCGGCGAACTGCCGGGCCAGCTGGGTCATCAGCCGTACGCCGGACGACGCCAGCGGGTGCCCGATGGCGATCGCCCCACCCCACGGGTTGACCCGGGGGTCGTCGTCGGCGATGCCGAAGTGATCGAGGAAGGCCAGCACCTGGATCGCGAAGGCCTCGTTGAGCTCGAACAGGCCGATGTCGTCGATGCTCAACCCGGCCAGTCGCAGCGCCTTCTCGGTCGACGGGATCGGCCCGACGCCCATCACCTCCGGCTCGACACCGACGAAACCGTACGAGACCAGCCGCATCGCGACCGGCAGGCCCAGCTCGCGGGCGACGTCCTCGGCGGCGAGCAGGCTGGCGGTGGCGCCGTCGTTGAGCCCGGCGGCGTTGCCGGCGGTGACCCGCCCGTGCGGCCGGAACGGCGTCTTGAGGGTGGCCAGCTTCTCCAGGGAGGTGTCCCGGGGCGCCTCGTCGACGGTGGCCAGGCCCCAGCCGGCCTCCGGGTCGCGGATCGCCACCGGGACCAGGTCGGGCTGCAGCTTGCCGTTGGCGTACGCCTTGGCGGTCTTGATCTGGGAGGCGAGGGCGTACGCGTCGGTGCGGGCCCGGGTGATGCCCGGCAGCCGGTCGTGCAGGTTCTCGGCGGTCGCCCCCATGATCAGCGCGGACGGGTCGACCAGCTTCTCGGCGAGGATGCGCGGGTTGGGGTCGACGCCTTCGCCCATCGGGTGCCGGCCCATGTGTTCGACGCCGCCGGCGACGGCGACGTCGTAGGCGCCCATGGCGATGCCGCCGGCGACCGAGGTGACCGCCGTCATGGCGCCGGCGCACATCCGGTCGATCGCGAAGCCGGGTACGGTCTTGGGCAGCCCGGACAGCAGGGCGGCGGTACGGCCGATGGTCAGGCCCTGGTCGCCGGTCTGGGTGGTGGCCGCGATGGCGACCTCTTCGACCCGGTCCGGTGGCAGCTGGGGGTTGCGCCGCAGCAGTTCGCGGATGCACCGGATGACGAGGTCGTCAGCGCGGGTGTGGGCGTACATCCCGCCGGCTTTGCCGAACGGGGTGCGGACGCCGTCGACGAAGACGACCTCCCGGATTTCACGCGGCACGATGGGCCTCCTAGCCGGCCTGGGTACGCGGGGCAGACCTAAATGCTACTTGTCGGTAACTATGCCTGGCGGCAGGGTCGGGTGTGGCCCGGGCCACACCCGGTCCGCACGATGCGCCCATCCCGGTCGGGTACCTTCAGGTCGGCCGCTGACGCGGGACGGGCGAGCTGGCGGTGTGGCCAGCGGGGGACAGGAGACGAGCCGTGAAGGTCCTGATCGCGGGTGGAGCCGGCTTCATCGGCAGTACGATCGCCTCCGCCTGCCTCGACGCCGGCATCGTGCCCGTGGTGCTCGACAACCTCAGCACCGGTCGGGTCGAGTTCACCCGCGACCGGATCTTCTACCACGGCGACATCGCCGACGGCGCGCTGATCGACCGGATCTTCGCCGACCACCCGCAGATCGAAGCGGTGGTGCACGCCGCCGCGCTGATCGTGGTCCCCGAGTCGGTCGCCCGGCCGCTGCGGTACTACCGGGAGAACGTGGCCAAGTCGATCGACTTCGTCGACCACCTGCTCCGCAACGGGGCACAGCGATATCTGTTCAGCTCGTCGGCCGCGATCTACCGCCCGGGTACGGACTTCTCGGTCGACGAGTCCTCTCCGTTGGAGCCGACCAGCCCGTACGCCCGTACCAAGGCGATGATGGAGCTGATGCTGGCCGACTGCGCCGCCGCCACCGGGCTGCGGGCCCTGTCCCTGCGCTACTTCAACCCTATCGGCGCCGACCCGCAGCTGCGCACCGGACTGCAGATCCGCCAGCCGACCCACGTGCTCGGCAAACTGATCAGTGCCGCCGAGAACGACGAGGAATTCCTGATCACCGGGGTGGACTGGCCGACCCGCGACGGTTCCGGCATCCGCGACTACATCCACGTCTGGGACCTGGCGCGGGCCCACGTACGGGCGCTGCGTCACTTCGACGAGGTCCTGGCCCCCGACGCGCCCCGACGCTACGACGTACTCAACCTGGGCACCGGCGACGGCACGACCGTCCGGGAGTTCGTCGACGCCTTCCGTTCGGTCGTCGGCACACCACTACGGGTTCGGGAGGCGCCGGCCCGCCCTGGCGACTCCGCCGGCTCGTACACCCGCAGTGTCCGGGCCCGCCAGCTGCTCGACTGGAAACCGGAACTGTCGATCGCCGACGGCATCCGGGACTCGCTGGCCTGGTCCGCCCGCCGCGACGAGGTGCTCGGCTCGGCGTGACCGGGGACCGGACGGTCCGCAGTCCGGAATCCGCCGGAACCGGTCAGGTCCGGCCGGGCCGGCCGGGGCGGGTCGTGGACCGGTCAGGGATCCGGTCAGGGATCCCGAAGCGCGATCGTCAACTCGGCGACGAGCAGCGCGACCTGCCAGGCACGGGCACCGAATCCGCGCAGCGTGGCCGCCACCGACTCCTCGCTGATCTCGTCCGGCGGGGTCCAGGCGAGCCGCCGGATCGAATCCGGCGTGATCAGGTTCTCGGGCGGCAGCACGTTCGCCGCCGCGGTACGGATCACCACCTCACGGCAGCGGGCCAGCCGGGCGGCGGCGACCGGATCCCGCTCGGCCCAGCGATGCGGCGGCGGCGGACCGTCGACCACCGGGCTGACCGGCAGCGCGTCGTCGGGCAGCTCGCGCGCGGCGTGCAACGCGTCGAGCCAGATCCGGGCCAGCCGCCGGACCGACCGACCGTTGAAGCCCGGCAACGCCAGCAGCGCCCGCTCGTCGCGGGGATCGAGCTCGGCGGCGGCGACGATCGCGGAGTCGGGCAACACCCGACCCGGTGCCGAGTCCCGCCGGGCGGCGATCTCGTCACGGGCGTACCACAGGGCCCGTACCCGCGCCTGTGCCCTGGTCCCTCGGACCCGGTGGATGCCGGAGGTACGGCGCCACGGCTCCGGCCGTACCTTCGGTGGCTGGCTGCCCCAGGCGACCAGCGCGGCGAACTCCTCCGCCGCCCAGCGCTGTTTGCCCTGCCGTTCCAGCTCGCCGGCGAGTACGTCGCGCAAATCGACCAGCAGCTCGACGTCGAGCGCGGCGTAGGTGAGCCAGGACTCCGGCAGCGGCCGGGTGGACCAGTCGGCGGCCGAGTGGTGCTTCTCCAGGGAGAAGCCGAGGAGCGCCTCGGTGAGCGCCGCCAACCCGACGCGTTCGAACCCGGCCAGGCGGGCGGCGAGTTCGGTGTCGAACAGCCGGCGCGGCCGCAGCCCGAGGTCGGCCAGGCACGGCAGGTCCTGACTGGCCGCGTGCAGCACCCATTCGGTGTCGGCGACGGCGGCGTCGAGAGAGGCCAGGTCGTCGAAGGGCAACGGGTCGATCAGCGCAGTACCCGAACCGGCGCGACGCAACTGGACCAGGTACGCCCGCTGGCTGTAGCGGTAGCCGGAGGCGCGTTCGGCGTCGATGGCGACCGGACCGCTGCCGGCGGCGAAGCGAGTCACCACCTCGGCGAGGGCCTGCGCGGTGGCCACCGGCGCCGGGGTGCCGTCGCGCGGGGCGATCAACGGAACAGGCCCGCCGGGCGAGGGGTCGGGCCCCACGACATCGGACGTCGGCGCCGGGGCCGACAGGTTGTGCGGCTCGCTCCCTGCTGGGCGTTGCGCGGTCCGACGGTGCAGGGGGGATTCGTCGGTCACCTGACAACCCTAGTGCCCGGCACGGCCGGAGACGGCACAAGGCTCCACCCGGCGCGTCGGCTCCGGTACGGCCGCTGGTCACGGAGGGGATGGCCAGGCGTCGGTGGCGGGTCGTCGATCGTGGTGACGGGACGACAAACCCCTTACCGCCCGGTACGGTCGCATCGTGCGACTGTCGCCACGAGTTGCCACTGTCGGGGCGTGAAACCGGACCGTCGGTCGTCGCTCGAGTCGCACCGGTTTGCCGCAGCGGAGGAGAGGCTGCCCCTCATGACCAGTGGGTTCGATCAGCGCTTCGCGTCCGCCCCGCAGCCGCCGGGTCCGCGCCACGCCGTCCCGGACGGCTCGCCGCCGCTTCCGGCCGTCGACGGGGAGCGGATCGGGTCGGGCACCCCCGCTGGATCCGCCGCGTCGCCCGGGTTCGACCAGCCCGATCCCGACGACCCGCAGGCCGCGTCCGGTCAGCCGGATCCGGTGCACCGACCGACCGGGTCCGATCAGCCGGATCCCGCACGGCAGGCCGGGGTATGGGGACCACCGCACGCGGACCTGCTCCGTGCGATGCCCCGACGCCGATCCTGGACGGGAGTCACGGCACTGCTGCTCGTGGTGGGACTCGGTGCCGTGGTCGGTCTGCAGGCGTACCGGATCGACCAGCTCACCACCCGACTCGCGCAGGCCGATCAGCGGCTGGATCGGGCGCAGGGCGCGGACGCCAGCCGGTTCGACCTCGTCGAGGCGCGCACCGCCGAGCTTGAACGGCAGGTCGGGGCGGCCTTCGACCCGGAGGCGATCGCCAGCGCGGTCCTGCCGAGTGTCTTCCGGGTCACCGCCGGCCGGTTCACCGGCACCGCCTTCGCCGTCGGCGAGTCCGACGACGGCGACACCGATCTGTTCACCAACTACCACGTCATCGAATCGGCGTATCTTGCCGGCAACCGGCGGGTCTTCCTGGAACGCGACGGCCAGCAGATCCCGGCCACCATCGTCCGGGTCGACTCCGACAGCGACGTCGCCCACCTGCGGACCGCGCGGTCGTTCACCGGGCTCGTCCCCGCCACCGGGGCGGTGAACGCCGGGCAGCAGATCGTCGTGGTCGGTGCCCCGCTCGGCCTGGCCGACACCGTGACCACCGGCGTGGTCAGCGCGTTGCGGCAGAGCGAGGAGGGCTCCGGTCCGGTGATCCAGTTCGACGCCCCGATCAACCCCGGCAACTCCGGGGGTCCGGTGGTGAACAGCGACAAGCAGGTGGTGGGAATCGCCGCCGCCAAGGCCCGCGACGCCGAGGGCATCGGACTCGCGGTGCCGATCCAGACCGCCTGCGACGCCTTCGACGTCTGCTGATCCGCGCCGTCGGTGTCGCCGTGCCGTCGGTGTCGCCGTGCCACCGGTGGACGCGCGGCCGGGTGGCGCCGGTGGTTGAGCGGGTCAGGTGCCGCCGGTCCCGCGTCGGCCCGGCAGCACGCTTACCCCGGGCGGGGGCAGCCCGGCGGTCGAGGCGAGCAGGTCGCACCAGGCGAGCAGATGCGCTCCGAGCTCCGGGTCGAGTGGGGTCCAAGAGGCACGGATCTCGATGTCGCCGCCCGCCGGCGGTCCGGCCAACTCGCCGAAACGGGTCGAGCAGGTCTGCGTCACGGTGCCGCCCAGGGCGGTGTGCGCCGCGTCGTGCGTCTCCAGGGCGTCGGTCAACCAGGTCCAGCCCACCGTCGGCAGCAGCGGATCGGACACCAGGTCGGCCTCGAGATCGGCGGTGACGTAGGTCACCAGCCGTAGGGTGCCGTGCCACGCCTCGTGACCAGTGGGGTCGTGCAACAGCACCAACCGCCCGGTGGCCACCTCGTCGTCGGCCCGCACCACCGACGCGCTGAGCGCGAACGCGTACGGCGCGAGGCGCTGTGGCGCACCGACCTCTTCGATCTGGATTTCCGCCCGGGGGGTGACCGCGCGAAGTCCGGCAACGGCGCGGTCGAACGCCTCGGGCAACGCGGCAAGGGGGGCCATGAACGCAGCCTAGGCCGATGCCGGCGGCCATGGGGGCCGGCGCGCCGCAACGGCCGTACGGGCGCGGGAACCGGCGAACCCGGGGCTGCCGGACGGGCGGGCCGTGGCACCATGGCGAACGATGACCACCACGACACCGGGCAGCGCAGCCCGCCACGCCACCGCGTCGACGCACGAGTCGTCGGCCTTCCTCCGGGCCTGCCGGCGCCAGCCGGTGCCACACACTCCTGTGTGGTTCATGCGGCAGGCCGGCCGATCCCTGCCGGAATACCGCGAACTGCGGCGCGGCATCGGGATGTTGGACTCCTGCCGACGACCGGACCTGGTCGCCGAGATCACCCTGCAGCCGGTACGCCGGCACGGGGTGGACGCCGCGATCCTGTTCAGCGACATCGTGGTCCCGCTGGCGGCGGCCGGCGTGGACCTGGACATCGTCGCCGGCACCGGACCGGTGATCGCCGAGCCGCTCCGCGACGCGGCGGCCGTCGACCGGCTGCGGCCCATCACCGTCGACGACGTCCGTTTCGTCGACGAGGCCGTGCGGCTGCTGGTCGCGGCGCTTGGCGACACCCCGCTGATCGGGTTCGCCGGGGCACCGTTCACCCTCGCCAGCTACCTGGTGGAGGGCGGACCGTCACGTACCCACAGCCGGACCAAGGCCCTGATGTACGGCGAACCGGAGACCTGGCACGCTCTCTGCTCCCGGCTCGCCGACATCACTCTGGAGTTCCTGCGGGTCCAGGTGTCGGCCGGCGTCGCAGCGGTGCAGTTGTTCGACTCGTGGGCCGGGGCGTTGTCCGAGGCCGACTACCGGCGGTTCGTGCTGCCGCACTCGGCCACGGTGCTGGCCGGGCTGGCCGGTGCCGGCGTACCCCGGATCCACTTCGGGGTCGGCACCGCCGAGTTGCTCGGCGCGATGGGGGAGGCCGGTGCCGACGTGGTCGGGGTGGACTGGCGTACCCCGTTGGACGTCGCCACCGCCCGGATCGGTCCGGACGGGGCCGTCCAGGGCAACCTCGATCCGTGTGTGCTGCTCGCCCCGTGGCCGGTCGTCGAAGCCGAGGTGCGACGGATCCTGACCGAGGGACTCGCCGCCCCCGGACACGTGTTCAACCTGGGACACGGCGTCCTGCCGGAGACCGACCCGGACGTGTTGACCCGGGTGGTGGAGTTGATTCACACCACGTCGGTCCGCTGATCACGACGAGTCGGCCGCGTGGCAAGGTGACGGTATGCAGCAACCGTGGCGGATCGCCGTGGTGGGTGGTGGGATCGCCGGCCTGGCCGCTGCGCTGCGGCTGCGCGACATTGCCCCCGCCGGTACCCGGATCGTGCTGTTCGAGCAGTCGCCCGGGCTCGGCGGCAAGCTGAGCACCGGCGAGTTCGTCGGACTGCCGGTGGAGCAGGGCGCCGAGGCGTTCCTCACCCGGGACCCTGCCGGCGGCGAGTCGGCCGCGATGACGCTGGCCCGTCGCGTGGGGCTGGCGGATCAGCTGGTCCACCCGGCCGTCGGCCAGGCCGCGCTGGCCCGCGCGGGCGGGCTGGTGCCGCTGCCGGGCGGGACGCTGATCGGCGTACCGTCTGATCTTGATCTGGTGTCGGCGGTGGCCGACGTCGAACCCTGGCGCGACGTCGACGGCGGTCGGCCGTTGCTCGGTCCCGGCGACGACGTCGCCGTCGGCCGGCTGGTCCGTGGCCGGCTCGGCGACGACGTCGTGGAGCAGCTGGTCGACCCGATGCTCGGCGGCGTGTACGCCGGCCGGGCCGACACGTTGTCGCTGGCCACCACCATCCCTGCCCTGGCGGCCACCGCGCGCACCGAGCACACCCTGCTCGGGGCGGTACGGGCGGCGCTGGCCGCCCGCCCGCCCGCGAACGGCGCGCCGATCTTCGCCACCCCGGCCAACGGGCTGAGCGGTCTGGTGGCCGCGATCCGCGCGGCGCTCACCGCGCCCGCCGACGCCGAGCGGCCGGTCACCGTCGAGCTGCGGACGGCGACGACGGTCCGGGAACTGGCGGCGACCCCGACCGGCTGGCGGCTCCTGGTCGGCCCGACCCGCGCGCCCGAGCGGGTCGAGGCGGACGCCGTGCTGGTGGCCGTGCCGGCCCGGCCCGCCGCCCGGCTCCTGGCCGGGGTCGACCCGACGGTGGGAGCCTCGATCGGGGCGCTGGACTACGCCAGCATCGCGTTGATCAGCCTGGCGCTGCCGGCGCCGGCGCTGCCTCGGCTGTCCGGATTCCTCGTGCCCGCCGCCGACGGTGCGCTGACCAAAGCGGTCACGTTCTTCAGCACCAAGTGGGCGCACTTGCGGCGCGCCGACGGGCTGGCGGTGGTGCGCGCCTCGGTCGGCCGGTACGGCGACGAGCAGCTGCTGCACCGCACCGACGACGAACTGGTCGGTGTGGTCCGCGACGAGCTGGCCCGACTGACCGGGGTCCGCCTGCCCGAACCGGTGCTGACCCAGGTCCGGCGCTGGGGCGGGGCGTTGCCCCAGTATCCGCCGGGACATCTGGACCGGGTGGCCGCCGCCCGGCGGACCCTGCGGTCGGCCCGCTGCGGGCTGGCGCTCGCCGGCGCCGCCTACGACGGGATCGGCATCCCCATCTGTATCCGTTCCGGCGAACAGGCCGCCGAGGAGATCCTCACCACCCTGGAAGGAAGACGTCGATGAGTACCGACAGCGCCGAACCGGCCGGCACCGGGTCAGCCACCGGGGGACCGGCCACCGCCGAGCAGACCAACGCCGCCCGGCTGCGGGAGCTGAACGCCACCATCCAGTACACGATGTGGTCGGTGTTCCGGGTCACCGACCGGCTGCCCGCGCTGCGCGACGGCGTGATCAGCGAGGTCGAGGCGTTGGTCGACGAGCTGGCGGCGAAGGGGGTGACGGTCCGGGGCGTCTACGACGTGTCCGGGCTGCGGGCCGACGCCGACATCATGGTCTGGTGGCACGCCCCGAACAGCGACGACCTGCAGGACGCGTACGGCCGGCTGCGCCGGACCGTACTCGGCCGGCATCTGGCGGCCGTCTGGTCGCAGCTGGCGCTGCACCGCCCGGCCGAGTTCAACAAGAGCCACGTGCCGGCCTTCCTCGCCGGGGAGGAAGCCCGGTCGTATGTCTGCGTCTATCCGTTCGTCCGCTCCTACGAGTGGTATCTGCTGCCCGACGCCGAGCGCCGGGCGATGCTCGCCGAACACGGCCGGATGGCGCGCCCCTATCCGGACGTTCGCGCCAACACGGTGGCGTCCTTCGCGCTCGGCGACTACGAGTGGATGCTCGCCTTCGAAGCGGACGAACTGCACCGGATCGTGGATCTGATGCGGGATCTGCGGGCTTCGTCGGCGCGGCGACACGTACGGGAGGAAGTGCCGTTCTTCACCGGTCGGCGACGCTCGGTCGCCGACCTGGTGGCCGCGCTGCCGTAGCCCGCAGCGCAGGCCCTCCCGCGCTGCGGTAGCCCGCCGACCTGGTGGCCGCCCTGCCGTGGCCCGCCAGCCGGCGGACGTCGCGGGTTTGCTTGGTGAACCGCCCGGGTACCTCCCAGACGCCCCCCAAGGTCGGTCGACCGGGCCTCGGACGATCGACGTACCGGAGAAGGAACACTCATCCAATCCGGAGGAGGGTGTGATGAGTACACAGGCTCCGACCCGAAACACGGCGATGACCCGACCGATGTCGGATCAGCAGTCCGCCGGCATGCAGCAGATGGCGGACATGAACGCCGGTATGCGCCCGGCCGTCACGCCGGGGACCGAGACGAAGTCGGCGTTCAAGAGCACCGAGTTCTACGTCTACCTGATCGCGGTGGTGGGTGTGCTGCTCGCCTCGCAGGTGATCAGCGCCGACGTGGACGGCGTACAGGGCACCGCTGGCGCGGGCGACCCCTTCCCGGCCAGCACCGCCTGGTGGTACGTGGCCCTGCTGACCATCGGTTACGTCGTCAGCCGGGGTCTGGCCAAGGCCGGTAGCGCGTGGCGCAACTCCGGCGACCGGCACCGGTGACCACCGACGGTGAATGCCTCGTGGTGCCGCCGCCGTAGCGTGGGGTGACACCGCAGGCGACCCGGCCCGGCGGCTGGCGTGGACGGAAGATCCACGACCAGCCGTCGGGTCGCGCCCGGTCGGCGAATCACGTCCCGCCCGGTGAGCCGATGAGCCGACCTGCCGGTCAGCGGTCAGCTGGTCCGACCGGGCCGGTGCATCGGGACGTGGTCGATTCCGTCCTCGACGAACGGCGGACCGGCCACCACGAATCCGTACCGCCGATAGAACGAGGCCAGGTGCGACTGCGCGGCCAGGACACACGGTCGCTGCCCGACCAGGGCCAACGCCTCGGCCATGAGACGCCCGGCGTACCCGTGGCCGCGCTCGCCGGCCGCCACCACCACCCGTCCGACCCGCTGGCGCTCACCGTCGTCGAGCAGCCTCAGGTAGGCGACGACGTCGGCTCCTCGGGCGAGCCACAGATGTCGGGCGCCGGGTTCCAGGTCCCGACCGTCCAGTTCCGGGTACGGGCACCGCTGCTCCACGACGAAGACATCGGTACGCAGGCGGAGCAGCTGGTAGAGGGTGACCGGGTCGAGGTCGGTGATCGCCGCGACATGGCAGGTCACCTCGGTGGCGGACGGCACGGCGACGGATCATACGCCCACCACGGCGGCCCCGTACCGCCGTGGCGTCGCCGGGTCCCGGTCGCGTCAGCCTGGTCGGCTGCCGACCGCGTCCCGCACCGCCGAGCCCTGCTCGGCGTCCACCGTACGGGCGCAGTGCGCGCAGCAGAAGAACCGTCCCGACACCTCGACGCCGTGCCCCACGATCTTGCACTGGCAGTGTTCACAGATCGGTGCCAGCAACTGGATCGCGCATTCGAAGGAGTCGAAGGTGTAGGTGTCCCCGCTGACCGTCTTGATGTCGAACGCCAGCCAGTAGTCGTTGCCGCAGACTTCACAGGTCGCCATGGCGCGTCTCCCAACGTCGGACCTCACCTGGCAGCGTGCGCCATCGACGACGGCTGGACCGGCGAAACGGTGAAAAATCGGAAAATCTCGGCCGGTACGGGTCGGTCGCGCCGGTTCTGTCTAGGCCGCTGCGGTTCGCGCCGGTTTTGGCTAGGCCGGTTCGAGCCGCAGGGCCACCGAGTTCATGCAGTAGCGGGCGTTCTTCGCCGTGTACCGCTCCCCGTCGAAGCGGTGCCCGAGATGCGAGTCGCAGGTCGCGCAGCGGACTTCGGTGCGGACCATGCCGTGCGATCGGTCCTCGATGTAGCGCACCGATCCCGGCAGCGCCTCGTCGAAGCTGGGCCAGCCACAGTGCGAGTCGAACTTGGTGTCGCTGGTGAACAGCGGGGCGTCACACGCCCGGCAGTGGTAGGTCCCGACGGTCGTCGTGGCCACGTACTCCCCGGACCACGGGCGCTCGGTGCCCGCCTGACGCAGCACCCGGAACTCCTCGGGGGCGAGGCGGACCCGCCACTCCTGCTCGCTGGCGGGAAGTGAACTTTTGTCGACGGTCATGGCTCTACGGTACGACGTGCCGCCCGCGCCGCCTGCCGATCCGTGGCCGTCTGCCCTAAGGTCGGCGGTATGGCTGGTGAGAGCAAGGGCAGCCGGTCGGCGGCCAGCGTCGTCGAGGTGGCCGGACACCAGGTACGGCTGAGCAGCCCGGACCGGGTCTGCTTCCCCGGCCCCGGTTACACCAAGCGCGACGTCTTCGACTACTACCTCGCGGTCGGTGACGGGATCATGCGCGCGCTGCGCGACCGTCCGACCACCCTGCAACGGTTCCCGGACGGCGTCGACGGCGAGATGTTCTTCCAGAAGCGGGTGCCCGCCCGTGGCGTTCCGCCCTGGCTGGGGACCGCCCGGATCGCGTTTCCGAGCGGGCGGACCGCCGACGAGCTCTGCCCGGCTGACCTGGCCCACGTGGCCTGGGCCGCGCAGATGAGCACTGTCGTCTTCCACCCCTGGCCGGTACGGTCGGCCGACGTCGACCGGCCGGACGAGCTGCGGATCGACCTCGACCCGCAACCCGGCACCGACTTCACCGACGCGGTCGAGGCGGCCGGTGAGGTCCGGGCGATGCTCGACGAACTCGGCGCGACCGGCTATCCGAAGACCTCCGGCGGCCGTGGGGTGCACGTCTACCTGCGGATCCCGCCGCGCTGGACGTTCACCGAGGTACGCCGGGCGGCGATCGCCTTCGCCCGCGAGCTGCAGCGGCGTCGTCCCGACCTGGTCACCACCGCCTGGTGGAAGGAGGAAAGGGGGCGCAAGGTGTTCGTCGACTACAACCAGACGGCCCGTGACCGGACGATCGCCTGTGCCTATTCGTTGCGGGCCAACGCCCGCGCCACCGTCTCCACCCCGGTCACCTGGGACGAGCTCACCCAGGTCGAACCGGACGACTTCGACCTGCGTACGGTGCCTCCCCGGCTGGCCAGCCTCGGCGACCCGCACGCCGGCATCGACGACACGCCGTGGGACATCAGCCCGCTGCTGGGCTGGGCCGACCGCGACGAACGGGACGGTTCGGGCGACCTGCCCTACCCCCCGGACCATCCGAAGATGCCCGGCGAACCGCGCCGGGTCCAGCCGTCCCGCGCCCGGCCGGTGGCCGACTCCTGACCGGTGTCCCGGTGGCCGACTCCTGACCGGCGTTCGGTGGCCGACTCGTCCGGTGGCCGACTCCTGACCGGCGTTCGGGCCGGCACCCAGCCGGGTGCCGGCCCGGACTCACACCGGGCAGCGTTCGCCGTCGGCCGGCACGGTCAGCTCGATCAGGTACGCGTCGACCAGCCGCGCGACACAGTCCACGTGCGGGTACGCCGTGTGTTCGTTGCCCTCCCGGGTCAGCAGCACCCCGACGCCGAGCAGTTCGGCGAGCCGGGGAGCCTGCTCGTACGGGGTGGCCGGATCGCCGGTGGTGCCGATCACCAGGATGGGTGGGGCACCGACCGCCGGCCCGGTCGGGTAGGGATCGGCCCGCCCCGGCCAGTGCACGCAGCTGAGCAGCCCGACCGCGAGTGGCGCGCCGAAGACGGGGTAGGTCTCCCGCCACTGGCCCTGCAGGTCGCGTACCTGCGCGGTGGTCAGGTCGAGTTCGCTGTC
The DNA here is from genome assembly GCF_029626025.1 of Solwaraspora sp. WMMD406. Lineage (NCBI taxonomy): Bacteria > Bacillati > Actinomycetota > Actinomycetes > Micromonosporales > Micromonosporaceae > Solwaraspora > Solwaraspora sp. WMMD406. Next base: position 5,261,432 of record NZ_JARUBF010000001.1, on the reverse strand, counting down.
CGCGCAGTTCACGGCCAGGTTGGCGGTGAACAGGTGGGAGTAGCCGCCGGCGGCGTCCCGCCCGGCGTAGGCGTCGGCGAGGGTGAAGACGGGTCGCGGGTCACCGTCGCGCAGCGCCGCCACCGCGTCGCCCAGCCGGGCCCAGCCGGCTTCGTCGTACAGCGAGGCGACCATGGCGTAGAAGATCCACCCGGCGGTGGCCTCCCGGCCGTCCGGTCCGGTCACCGGCGCGCTGCGGGCGCGGGCCAACACCTGGTCGAGCGCTGCTCGCGGATCGGCGCTGATCGGACAGCGCGTCGGTCGTCGGGCGCACCAGTCGACGAAGGTGGCGAGCGCGCGCTCGAACCCGGCGGCCTGGCCGAGGGAACCGGCCACCAGGTCCTGCTCGGGATCGATCGCACCGTCGAGGACCAGGGCGCGGACCCGTCGCGGGTACAGGTGTGCGTACGTGGCGCCGAGCAGGGTGCCGTACGAGTATCCGAGGTAGGTCAGCCGGTCGTCGCCGACCGCCGCGCGGACCGCGTCCAGGTCCCGCGCCGCCTGGTGGGTCGAGTAGCCGGCCAGCTGCTCCGGGTCGTACCTCGCGCCGCAACCTGCCCCGATCCGTCGGCTCAGCTCGACGAGGGCGGCGAATTCGTCCGGATCGCGGGGATCGGGGTCGGCACCGAAGGTCGCGTCCCAGTCGGCGTCGGCGACACACCGGATCGGCGCCGAGCGGCCGACTCCTCGTGGATCGAAGCCGACCACGTCGAATCGGCGCAGCACCTCGTCGGGCAGGCCACCGAGACGTTCGCCCAGCGAGAGGTGGATCGCCGTCTCGATACCGGGCACGCCCGGACCACCGGGGTTGACCACCAGGGAACCGATCCGGTCGCGTTGGCCCGCCGCCCGGACCCGGATCAGGGCGAGCGGCAGGGTTTCGCTGGTCGCCGGCGTCCAGTCGAGTGGCACCTCGATGGTGGCGCAGTCGTACGAGGTGCCGGCCGGAACGTTCCCGTACACCTGTTCGGCGAGCTCCGGACAGGCCCGCCAGGACGGTCCGGGACCGTCGGCGGCGGCCGACGGTCGGTCGGGTACGGCACCCGGCGAACCCGGCGGAGAACACGAGGCCGCACCCAGCAGGCCGACCACCAGCGGCCCGACCACCAGCAGGGCCGTGCCGCCCCGCCAGGCCGCCCGCCGCCGGTCTGCGGGCCGGTGCCGGTCCGTGGTTCGGTGCCGGTTCGTGGTTCGCCGCCGGTCCGCGGTTCGGTACCCGTGCCGGTGAGGCGGGGCGGGGAAGGGCACCGCGAGTCAGCTCCGGGCCGTCGGATCGCCGGCCAGCACGTCGTCGACGTCGAAGCGCACCGGGCGTTCCAGCTGGTCGTAACGGCAGGACCGGGGATCCCGGTCGGTACGCCAGCGCTGGAAGCGGGCGGTGTGCCGGAACCGGTCACCTTCCATGGCGTCGTACCCCACCTCGGCCACCCACTCCGGACGCAACGGCTCCCATTCGAGGTTCTTTCCGCCGCTCCAGCGACTGGGCGCGCCGGGCACCCGCTGGCCGGTGCTGTCGTCGCCGGTCGTCCACGGGTGCTCGGCCGGGGTGGTGCGCAGTGGGGCCAGCTCGTCGACCAGCTCCGCCCGTCGGGCGGCGGTGAACGAGGCGCAGACGCCGACATGGTGCAGGACCCCGTCGTCGTCGTAGAGGCCCAGCAGCAGCGAGCCGACCACCGGTCCGGACTTGTGCCACCGGAAGCCGGCGAGCACGACGTCGGCGGTACGCCCGTGCTTGACCTTGAACATCGATCGCTTGCCGGGCTCGTAGCCCAAGTCCGCCGGTTTGGCGATCACGCCGTCCAAGCCCGCGCCCTCGAACACCTCGAACCACCGTCGCGCGGTGTCGAGGTCCGTGGTCACCGGGGTCACGTACATCGGCGCGGCCACGGCGGCGAGGGCGGCGACCAGCCGCCGCCGTCGGGTGGTGAACGGCTGGTCGAGCAGCGCCTCGTCATCGAGGGCCAGGAGGTCGAACGCGACGAAGGACGCCGGCGTCTGGTCGGCGAGCAACCGGATTCGGGACGCCGCCGGATGGATGCGCTGGCCGAGTACGTCGAAGTCGAGCCGGGACCGGCCGCCGACACGACGCACGACGACCAGTTCGCCGTCGACCACGATCCGGCGGGGCAGCTGCCTGCGGGCCTGCTCGACGACTTCCGGGAAGTAGCGGGTCAGCGTCTTGCCGCCCCGGCTGGCCAGCTCGACGTCGTCACCGTCGCGAAAGATGACGCAGCGGTAGCCGTCCCATTTGGGTTCGTAGCTCATCGCCGGGCCGGTGGGCAGCGCGGCGACGGGTCTGGCCAGCATCGGTTCGATCGGCAGGGCAATCGGCAGATCCACCCGGACAGTGAATCATCCCGGGCTGACAGCCCTGGTCCCGACGCGGTGGCACCTCTACGGTCGGCTACGGTCGCCGGTCGCGTCCGGGTGGGCCGCGGCCGGCGGGTACGGCGGTCTGGCCGAAGTCCGCACCTGGTTGGACACCCAGCGTTATCCTGACCGTGACCCTGGGCGATCAGTGGCACGGCCCGGTGCTGATCTGCGGCAAGGGCACGAGCGATCTGGGGGTAGGTGCGGGTGCGGCAGAAGGGCGCGGGTGTGCCTACGTTCACCTATCCCGACGTCGGTGCCACCCGGCACGCCGGCACCGATCGCGCGCCGGCCGCCGGCGCTGACCTGCCGAGTGGATACCGGCATCTGCACTACCGCACCCGGCTACGCTCCGACGCCTTCACTGTCGCGGCCGACGCCGTGCTGACCTGGCGGATGCATCGCCGTGCCGGCGCGCGGATCGCGGCTTCGGCGCCCCGGGCGGACCCGGGTGTGTTGGTCACCGTGGGCTTGGGCGTCGGCCGGCTGCGGATGGCCGCGCCCTGCGCGGTGGTCTGGACCGCGACGAGCGACGAACGGGCCGGATTCGCCTACGGGACGCTGCCCGGTCACCCGGCCAGCGGCGAGGAGGCGTTCATCGTGGAGCGCACCGGCGGTGAGGTCTGGTTCGCGGTGGTCGCGTTCAGCCGCCCGGTGGCACTGCCGATGCGGATGGCGGGACCGGTCGGCGCGTTGTTCCAGTACGCCTACGCGCGGCGGTGCGGGCAGGCGTTGCGCCGTCTGACCCGCTCCGCACACCCACATCAGTAGCGGGTGAACGATCGGATCGGCGACCGTGGACCGAACCTCGGGGCGTGCAGGCCGGCGAGTTCGAGCAGCACACAGACCCGACCCCGGTGGCCTCGAAACGGCTCCAGCAGGTCGAGCATCCGGGCGTCGTCGCCGCGTACCTCCCCGGCGAGCGCCCAGGCCACCGTGTTCGGCAGGTGGAAGTCGCCGACGCTGACCGCGTCCGCGTCCGCGTAGGCGACCCGGACGACCTCGGCGGCGGTCCACGCCCCGATCCCGCTCAGGCTGGTCAGTCGCCGGGTCGCGGTGGCCGGGTCGCCGCTGCCGTCCAGCCGGGTGGCGACCCGCGCGGCGCGACGCAGCGTCTCGGCCCGACGCTGTTCGATCCCGAGCGGATGGAACAGCCAGTACGGTGCCGCTGCGATCACCATCGGATCCGGGCTCACCCACAGGCCGGCGGCCGGACCCGGTGCCGGGGTGCCGAATCGGCGAATGGTCGCCGCGTAGGCCCGGTAGGCCTCGACCCCGGTGACCTTTTGCTCCAGCACCGCGCGCAGCGTCCGCGCGAAGACCTGGCCGGTGGCCGGCAGCCGTACTCCGGACAGCCGGCGGGCGACGTCGCCGACGACCGGGTGCCGCTTGGCGAGATGCTGATGAAAGTGGTCGGCACCGTCATCACGTAGGCCGGCGACGGCGTCGGCGACGGCGACCACCTGGTCCGCCCCGGGCCCGTACCCGACGGCGGTCAGGTCGGTGCCGTGTCGTCGCAGGGCCAGGGTGCCCGGCCCGGCCGGGGTCCGGGCGGTCCACCAGAACGTGTCACCGATCCAGCGGGCGCACGGGTCGTACCGGCCCATGCTCAGCGACCGGACCGAGGCGGCGAAGCGGTAGCGGTCTGGCGGACGCAACATCCGGTTCGTCGGGTGTCCGGCCGGGTTGGCTGGTCCGGCACCGGCACCGGCACCGGCACCAACGCCGACGTCGGTGGCCGTCGGCTCGCCGGGCGACCCGACGGTCGCGTCCTCGGGCACCGTGCTCCCGCCGTCAGCCACGGTGCCACTGTGCCAGAGCGCCGGCACAACGCGGTGCCATGGGGCGGAGCGACACGGCACGGTGCCATGGTGCCGGAAACGGGCGAACGCCGGGACGATCTGATCGTCCCGGCGTCGCGCTCCCCGTGAGCGCGGTGCGAGATGTCTGCGGACCCGGCCGGATGGTCGGCCGATGCGTCCTCCTTTCTCGCTCAAGCGGTCGGGTACACAGTGGGGGGACGTCGAGCGGCCCCGTACGTGGTGGTGGTGTCGGTCCCGGCACGGGCTCTCCACAGCTCCGGCGGGGACCGAGGCACCTGACGGTCGGCCGCTCCCACGCTCGCGGAGAGGTCACACCGCCGAGGTCATCGGGTCACCCTGACCCGTACCGTGTCGAAGGCGGGGATCTGGTTGGCGCGTTGCATCATCGGCACCCGGTGTGACCCGTCACCGGCCCACGACGCGCACTGGGCGATGCCCGGGGTGGGCAGGCCCGGCACCTGGACTACGACCTCGTCGGCGCGGGCACCGCCGCCGCCGTCCTCGGTCGCCACGAAGAACGCCGGTACGGGCTCGGGCTGCGGGGCACTGCGGGTGCTGGTCAGCATCCGGCAGGCGGTGTGGAAGTGGCCACGGGTGAGTCCGTCCTCGGTGAGGAACGAGCTTTCCAGGTAGTAGCCGCCCTGTCCGGCAGGCAGGAACCGGTCGCGGACCAGGTTGCGGGTGCTGATCCGCAAGGTGAAGGGCTGGTTGACGCGGACCCGGTTCGGCGACGAGACGATCATGAGCTGCGGGTTGGTGTCTGCGGCACCGACTTCGCCGAAGGCGGTGCTGACGCAGCGGTCGCCGTCCTGGAAGCCTTCGTGTGCCGGCAGGTCGCTGCCGGTACAGTCGTCGCCGAGGATCTCCAGCCCGGCCGGAGTGGGATCGGCGGGCGGGTTCGCCGGGGCGCTGACCTCCCCGCCGGGACGGCCCCGCTGGTCGCGATCCCGGTCGCGGGTGCCGGCCGAGGACACCTGCGTCACCGCGACCACTCCGCCGAAGACGGCCAGCATCGTGGTCACCGCGATGATCCGGTTGCGGGTGCCGCTGAGTGCCCCGCCCTGGCGCGTCGGCTGGTCGTCCGTACGTCGCCGTCGGCGCTGGGAACTGTTCACGTGGGTGCCACCTCTTTTCATCGGACGGAAGAACCGTCCGGTCCAACGCAGTCGGTGATGGCTACTGGTACGCCAATACCTGAAACCGTATTGAGGAGGCCGAGAACCGTCAACATACCTCAGAACAACTACGGAACACTTAGGTGCTGCTTAAGCCGAAATTATAGTTCCGAGATCGACTGTGGGCACCACCGCATCGGTGGTGCCCACAGTCGACACAGGACCCCGCGTCAGTGTCGTCGACTCCGTCAACAGCGGCGACCGGCCGGCCCTGGCTTGGCTACGTCCGGCCGCCGCGATCAACGGACCTCGGGATCAGTAGTCGTAGTCGCCCGACTCGCTGTCGGCGTCGGATTCGTCGTCCTTGGCCACGTCGTCTTCGTCATCCTGCGGAACGGGGATCGGCTTCGGCGTACCCTCCGGCAGGCATTCCAGGTTGCGCGAGCCGTCGGGCTGGATGACGTACCAGGTGCCCGCGACGCCCTGGCCCTTCCATTCGCCCGGCTTCTCGTCGCCGGCGTAGTAGTAGATCGGCCAGCCGTCGATGGTCAGCTGTCGGGTGCCGTCGGGACGGTTGACGGTGCCGACCAGGTCCTCATCCACACCGGAGAGCACCGGGTCCCCGTCGGTCAACGCCGGCGGCCAGATCTTGGCGCAGTCACCCTCGCAGTTCGAGGTCGGCGGGTCGTTGGAGTCCTCGTCGAACCGGTACAGCAGCCAGCCGTCCTCGTCGGTGACGACGTCTCCCATCCGGTCGACGCCCTTGCCGATGAGTTCCTTCGTCAGATCCTCTTCCGCGACGTCGACGGCCACGTCCTCGGTTTCGGCCGGTTCGGGCGCAGCTGACGCCGCCGCCGCGTTGGCCGCGTTGACGACCGGCTGGGCCTCAGCGCCGCCGAAGTCGTCCGGGTTGTAACCTGCCGGGGCGCAACCCGGCAACACGAGTGCCGCCAGCGCGCCTGCGACTACGACGGTCCGCTTTCCCAGTGCCACGTGCCCTCCCTTTTTCGTCCACATCGGGCTTCACCAAGAGGTACGCGGGGCGGGGCGGATTGGATCGGCAATAGCAAGTGCACAATTTCACATCGACCCGTTGAACCGCATTCCTGGTTGCTGCGTGAGCGGGGTGGGCCGGCTCCGGCGGGTGGCCCGCCACGGACGATCCACATACGAAAGCGCCCCTGTCCGGTGGTGTCGACGAAATGCGTTCGCCGACACCACCGGACAAGGGGGCCCGTGGTACGCGGTAATGCGCGATCAGTCATGTTCTCCGTACGCTCAGACCGGCACCGTCACCAGCGCGGTCGCCACCCCGGACTGATCGACCGCCTGCACCTGGATCCGGTCGATGTCGTCGCGGGGCGCGGCGGTGGCGGCGGTCAGCAGCAGCGGTGCCGGCTGCTGCGGCGTGCCATATCCGGACTCCGGCACCTTCCAGGTGGACAGCACTTCGGCGGTGCCGCTGGCGCGGAGCACCACCAGCCGGCACTGCATCGGCCCCGGTACCCGACGAAGCGCGAACGACACCTGGGTGCCCCACGCCGCCTCTTCCAGCACCACGTCGGCCTCGACGCCGGTGGTCGGGTCGACGGTGCTGAACTTCTCGCCGGTCACCTCCGGACCGCCGACCCCGGACTGCGGATCGTCGACCCCGGACTGCGGATCGTCGGTCGCCGGTGCCGACACGGTGACGTCCGGCCCGGCCTGCGGCGGGACCGACCCGCCACCGAACCATTGCGAACCGGCGAAGAAGGAGACCCCGGTCAACGTGGCCACCAGGGCGAACCCCGCCGCGATCTGCAACGGTCGGCTGGCCCACACCCGCTGTGATCTACGGGCGGGGGCGAGCTGTCGGCCGGGGCTGGGGACGGGTCGTCGGTCGCCGGCGAACGGGCCGACCGTCCGGGTCCGCGCCGGCACCTCGTCGTCGGTGTCGTCGCTGACGGCGTCCGCCCCACCAGCCCGGCTCGCACCGGTGGGGCTGAGTGGAGGGAGGGCGGGACTGTCCTCCAACTGGCTGATGTCTACGGTAGACATCAGCCCGACGATCGGGACCAGTGATTCGAGTTCCGCCGCGCAGGCCCAGCAGCCGGCGAGGTGTTCCTCGAACCGTTCGACGTCCTCGGGATCCAGTGCGCCGAGCGCGTACGCGCCGACGTCCCAGTGCGCGGATCGTGTCATTCTGTAACCCCCCGCTGTTGCAGCGCCGTCCGCAGCGCTCGTAGCGCGTAGTAGACCCGCGACTTCGCGGTGCCCAGCGGCAGCCCCAACTCCTGTGCGGCCTCCGGTACCGTGCGTCCACGGAAGTAGGTCTCGACGAGGATCTCCCGATGTGGCTGACTCAGCGTCCGCAGCGCGTCGGTGACCGTCATCTGACGAAGCACCTGGTCCGTGCCGTCGGCTTCCGCGAAGCTCTCCAGATCCCGGTCGTACTCCTCGGTCGGCCGTGCCTTCTCGCTGCGGTGATCGTCGATGGCGATCCGCCGGGCCACGGTGACCAACCAGGGACGGAGCGACGCCTGCCCCTGGGCACCGAGGCGGTGCGCGTTACGCCACGCCCGCAGCAGGGTCTCCTGGACGATGTCCTCGGCTCGTTGCCGGTCCCCCCCGGTGAGCCGGAGCACGAATCCCAGCAACGGCCGGGCGTGCTCGTCGTAGAGCGTGCGGACGAGTTCGTCCCCATGGCTGGATTCGGCGGTCCCGGCCTGGTGGCGGGGACCTGCCGTCCGTGGCGTCACCGGCTCATCATCGCGTTCGGCCGCCCTCCCGTCGATCGTCTGCCAACGTTGCGTGGCTCGGCTGGCGGGCGAGCCTCCGCCGATCGCGCCCGGTCGGACCGCCTCAGCCTGCCAGCCGCTCGCGACCGCGTACATGCGCCGACCTCCATCAGACTGCACCGAACCCCGGCCCGCGTGGCTGTGGGCCCACCCCCAGATACGGAGCGGGCCGGCGTCCGGATCAACGGCCGCCCAGAAAAACTCCGCCCGGTGGCGGCGGCGACGCTTCGGCGTCCGCGTCGACGATGACGTCCGCCGCGTCGAGGAGCCGGTCGAGCGCCTCGCCGTGCACCACGCGGGCCGGAAACCAGTCTCCGGCGGCCCGGCGAGTCAGCTCGCCGACGCGTGGCGCGGTCCGCCCGGCCACCACGACCAGATTGCCGTACCGGCGTTGGCGCAGTACCGCCGCGTCGGCGATGACGCACATGTCGGGCAGTACGCTACGGACGGTGGCGAGATGACGACGGGCCCAGCGCAGTGGCGGGCCGTCCGCCACATTGGACAAAAGCTGCCCGCCTGGTGCGAGGATCCGCTCGACCGCCGCGACGAACTCCACCGACGTCAACCCGGCCGGGGTACGGGCAGCGGCGAAGACGTCCGCGATCACCAGGTCGTAGCTGGCGGGGCGGGCCTCCTCGACGGTGGCCCGCGCGTCGCCGATGCGGACCCGCAGGTTGCGGTCGGCCGGCCAGGGCAGTTCCCGGCGGACCAGGTCGGCGAGCGCGCCGTCGATCTCGACCACCCGCTGGGTCGACCCCGGTCGGGTGGCCATCAGGTACCGGGGCAGGGTCAGCGCGCCACCACCGAGGTGCAGCACCCGCAGCGCGGCGCCGACCGGTGCGGCCAGGTCGATCGCGGCGGCGATCCGGCGGATGTATTCGAACTCCAGGTGCGTCGGATCGTCGAGGTCGACGTGTGACTGCTGGGTGCCGTCCAACAACAGGGTGTACGCCCGCCGTCGATCCGGATCCGGGGCCAGTCGCGCCGTGCCGGTGTCGACCTGGACCGCCGGCGGCTCCGACCTGCGTACTCGACCCACCCGTGCAGTATGCCTGCCGACCTGATCCGGTCGTCAGCGCGGCAGGACGGCCGGCTGGCGCAGGGCTGATCCACCGGCTCCACCGGCTCCACCGGCGGACAGGCTCAGCGCCCGGTGCAGCAGTCGCGCGTCACCGAGCATGGCCCGCAGCCGTCGCTCCAGTCCGGCGATCGGTACCAGGTTCTGCGGTGCCCGTGGATCCTTGTACGGAGTCGACGCGAACCGGGGCAGCGCCGCCAGGGACAGATCCGCCAACGCGATCGCCGCCCGCGCGGTGATGTCGGGTCGGCACTCCAGCCGGACGATGCCCGCCCACGGCGCGCCACGGGGACCGGGTAGCCGCAGATACCACGAGTAGTTGCGCCACCGGGTGCCGTGCTTGAACACCGGGCTGCGTTCGGCCGGGCGCAGCCCGGTCACCACCGGTGTCAGCTCGGCCGGCAGATAGGTGCGGCTGTGCGACTTGACGTATCCGACGGTGGTCGGCAGCTGTCGCCCCCGCAGCGGACCGTCGACCACCAGCAGTTCCCCGTCGGCACCAGCGTCCGCTCGGGCCTGCTCCGACACGGCGATCTCCAGCGCGGCCAGCGCCGGCTGCACCGCCTGCGCCAAGGTGGCCGGGTCGGTGTGGTCGACCAGCCGGGCCGGGTAGCGGATCGCGCCGAAGGTCAGATCGGTCGCGGCCGCGTTCGGCGTGAACAGTCCCCGCTCCGGACGTGCCCCGGCCAAGGTCGCCGCCCCGCGCCGCAGGTCGCACCGGACCACTCCGGCGGCGTAGGACGCCGCCACGGCGGGGTAGGAGACCCCGTCCGGTTCGTCGCTCCACAGTGCGGCGTCGATTCGGCGTACCCCGTCCACCAGCAGCACCACGTCCGGGGCCCGGACCTCGGCTGGCTGCCGCAACGCCTGCCACGCCGCCGGTTCCAGCTCCACCGCGAGGTCGGTGGCCTCCGTGTTGTCGTCAGCCGGGCCGGGGCCGGCGGAGTCGGCGGCTTCGAACGACGTGCCGTAGCCCGGCTGCCACCCTTCGACGAACCACCGGACGCCGCGGCCCGGCCGACTCGACGCGGGGCGGGCCGGCCGGCCGGTCGCGACCCCGGTCACAGTCCGCTCCGCTGCACCCGCGCGGTCCGGGCGTCCTTGCGGACCTCGAACCGGACCGGTACCCGCTCGGCCAACGCCGGTACGTGGGTGACCAGGCCGACCATCCGATCCCCCCGGGCGGCCAGCCCCTCCAACGTCGCCGCGACGGTGTCCAGGGTGGCCGCGTCGAGGGAGCCGAAACCTTCGTCGAGCACGATGGACTCCAGGCTGGCGGCCGTGGTCGACATGCCGGCCAGTTGTTCGGACAGGGCCAGCGCCAGCGCCAGCGAGGCCTGGAAGGTCTCGCCGCCGGACAGCGTCCGCACCCCCCGGCGCAGGCCCGCGTCGTGGTGGTCGACGACGAAGAACTCACCCTTGTCGTGGACGAGCTCGTACTGCCCGCTGGACAGGTCCCGCAGGATCCGCGACGCCCCCTGCACCAGCAGGTCGAGGGCTTCGGTGAGCAGCCACCGTTCGAAGTTGTTGGCCCGCAAGTGTCCGGCGAGGGCGCGGGCGACCTGCGCGTCGTGGTCGTGGCGGGCCCGACGTTGACGCAGCTGCGCCGCCTGGTCGACCCGGTCGCCGATCCGCCGGAGCTCGCCCTCGGCCCGCTCGACTGCCAAGACCGCCGCCTGCTGGTAGCCGGCGGGTTCGACCGGGAGTCCCGTGCCGGGTGTCGGCCGGCCACCGGGCGGCGGCTCTCCGGCGGCGTCGAACAACTCGTCGATCCGGGCGCTGACGCCGGCGGCGGCCTCGTTCGCGGTGGTGAGGTCGAGCTCCGCCGCCGCTCGGGCCGTACGGCGATCGTCGAGCTGACCGGTCGCCCAGTCGGCCAGCGCCCGCCACGCGGCGGCCAGGTCGGTGCGGTCGGCCGCTGGCGGACGCAGCCCGGCGACCGCGTCCCGGCAGGTGTCGAAGTCCCGCCACCCGGCCTGCAACCGCTGCTCGGCCTCGGCGGCGGCCCGCTGGGCCTGCCGGGCCGCTTCCCGCGCCCGCCGGACCGCGCCGCCGGCCTGGTCGAGGCGCTCCTGCAGCCGCCCGATGGCGGTCAGCTCGGTGAGCAGGGCGTCGCGCCCGGGTGAGGTGGACAGTTGGTCGTCCAGCTGCGACAACCGGGTGCCGAGGTGTTCGTGGCGGGCGCGGGCCTGGTCGAGGGCGCGTTCCACGGCCCGTACCGCCTGCTCGGAATCGGTGACCACCTGCCGGGCCCGGTCGGCCGCCGCGCGGGCGGCGTGGCCGGCCGCTTCCGCCTCGGCCAGCCGGGACCCGGGTGCGATCGGTGGCACGGCGTCGACCGGCTGCTCGCAGACCGGGCAGGGTTCGCCGGCGACCAAGTGGGTCCGCAGCGCCTCGGCGCGTTGCGCCGTCTGCGCGTCCTGGTAGGCCCGGCGGGCCTGTTCCAGCGCGTCGTCCGCGGCTGCCGCGGCGGTGCGGGCCGAGCGCAGCGCCGCCGTCGCGGCGGCGTGTTCGCCTTCGGCGGCGCGTACGGCCGACGCCAGCTTGGTCGCGTCGGCGGCCACCTGGTCGTGTTCCTCGTGGGCCCGGACCAGCAGCCGCAACGTGGTCGGGTCGCCACTGGCGGCGAGTTCGGCGCGGACCTTCTCCTCGTGCTCCTCGGCGGTGACCACGGCGTGACCGGCGTCGGTCGCCGTGGTCCGGGCCGTCGCCACCGCCTCGGCGAGCGCCGCCACCGCGTCGGGTGCCCGGACCCGCCCGAGCCGGTCGATGTCGGCGTCCACCTCGGCCAGCCGGGCACTCGCGGCGGCCACCGCCTGCTGTGCCCGGGTCAGGTCGGGTAGCGCGTCGGTGACCGCGCCGGACAGGTCCCGCAGCACCGACACCCGTTCGGTCGCGGCGGCCAGCGCGTCGTCGTCGGCATCGGCCAGGCCACCGAGGAGCTGGTCGACGGCGTCGCGCGCCGCGTCGGCCTGCCCGGCGCGGGCGGTGGCCCGATCCCGTACCCGCTCGTAGACGTGCAACCCCAGCAGGTTGACCAGGATCTGTTGCCGGGTGGCGGGTTTGGCGTGCAGGAAGTCGGCGAACTTGCCCTGCGGCAACAGGACGCAGGTGGTGAACTGCTCGTACGGCAGACCGACCGCGTCCAGCACGGCCTGCTCCATCTCGGCGGCGCTGCCGGCGAGGACGTCGCCGAGGTCGTCCGGGCTCATCCCGGTGTCCAGCCGGGTGACGTCGAAGCCCGGTGGCATCAGCTGCAGGCCGGCGTTTCCGGTCTTCACCGCGCCCCGGGCGTCCCGGCGGACCACCCGGGTGGCGACATAGCGGCTGCCGGCGCTTTCGAAGACCAGCCGCACCCGGGCCTCGTTGGCCGACGGGGCCAGCGCCGAGGCGATACCCCGGCTGCTACCCCACCGGGGTACGACGCCGTACAGCGCGAAGCAGATCGCGTCGAGGATGGTGGATTTGCCGGAGCCGGTCGGACCGACCAGGGCGAAGAAGTCGGCGTCGGTGAAGTCGACGGTGGTCTCGTCGCGGAAGACGGTGAAACCGGCCAGATCCAGCCGCAGCGGCCTCACGACGAGGTCACCTCCTCGTAGAGGGTGTCGAACAGGGCCCGGACGCCGTCGTCGCCGTGTCCCCGGGAGTCCAGGTAGTCGGCGAAAAGCTCCGCCGGGGCCCGGCCGGCGCGGCGCGCGGCGGGTGTCGCGGTGCCGCCGGCCGGGAGCAGGTCCGGGTCGATCCGCACCTCCAGGGCCCGGGGCAGCAGCGCCTGCACCTCCTCACGCAGCCCGGCGCGCGGTGCCTCGCGGATGAACACCCGCAGCCAGGCGTCGCCGTACTCGCCGGCTTCGAGCTCGGCCAGGGTGCCCCGGACGGTACGCAACGCGGTGGCGGCGGTCAGCGGGACCTCCCGTACCCGGGCGGCGGTGCTGGCGGTGACGTCGACGACGCTGACCGACGCGACGTTGTCCTGCTCGCCGAAGTCGATCGCCAGCGGACTGCCGCTGTAGCGGATCGGGCAGGGCCCGTCGACGCGTTGCGCCCGGTGCAGGTGGCCGAGGGCGACGTAGTGGGCGCTGGTGGGGAAGACCGTCGCCGGTACGGCGTAGCCGAGGACGGTGTGAACTTCGCGTTCGCCGCCGCCGGTCTGGCCGCCGACCACGGTCAGGTGCGCGGTGACCAGGTTGACCGTGGGCGTGCCGGTGACCGTGGGCGTGCTGGTAGCTGAGGCCGGGGCCGAGGCCGCCGAGGCGAAGTCGCGGGTCAACCGGCCGATCACCCGTCCGACGTGGTCGGCGTACGTCTGGGTGGCCTCGGCGGCGGTCAGGTCGTACATCTCGGTGGCCCGTACGGCGTAGCGCTGGGACAGGAACGGCAGCGCCGCGAGCCGCCACGCCTCGCCGTCGGCGGTGACCCCCTCGATCAGATGCTCGGCCGGGTCCTCTCGGACCGAACCGCGCAGGGTGATCCCGGCGGCGTCCGCCCAGGGGCGTAGCGCGTCGAGCGCGGCACCGTTGTCGTGGTTGCCGCCGATCGCCACCACGGCGGCGCCGGTGCCGCGCAGCGCGGTCAACGCCCGGGTCACCACCCGGGTGGCGTCCGGGGTCGGTGCGGCCGTGTCGTAGAGGTCGCCGGCGACGATCACCAGATCCGGACGTTCGGCCCGGGTGATCTCCACCACCTGCGCCAGTACGGCGATCTGCTCGGCGAGCCGAGGCTGTCCCTTGAGGACTTTGCCGACGTGCCAGTCGGAGGTGTGCAGGATCCTCATCTGTCGGGTGACCTCCTCACCATGTGGGCCTTACCTGGTCAGAACGGGATGTCGTCGTCGGAGATCGCCGACCGGCTGCCGACCACGGCGAACGGATCGGCGGCCTGGGTGATCGAGCGCAGCGTGCCGCTCGGCGCGGCACCGGCCTCCGAGTGGCGGGTGGCCCACGCCGGGAACGGGAACTCCAGGCACAGCGGCACCGGAATGTCCGGTTGGTTGACGAACATCGTGCCGGGCTTGGCCAGCAGCACCCGCTGACGCGCTGCGGCGGGCAGGAAGCCGTACTCGGGACGGGACGCCTCGGCCGGGTCGAGTCGGCCGACGACCCGGACCGCCGAGTTGGTGACGATCCGCCGCTCCACCTCACTGGCGGTCTGTTGCGCGCCGATCAGGATCACGCCGAGCGACCGGCCGCGTTCGGCGATGTCGAGCAGCACCTCCTTGATCGGCGAGGAGCCGTCCCGGGGGGCGTACTTGTTGAGCTCGTCGAGGACCACGAACAGCAGCGGTTTCGCGGTGCCGGCCCGTTCCTTGCGGTCGAACTCGCTCTTGAGCGTCACCCCGACCACGAACCGCTGCGCCCGGTCCGGCAGGTTGTGCAGGTCGACCACGGTCACCTGGGCGCTGTCGTCGGTGCTGATCTGATGTGGTCGTCGGGTGGCCAGGTCACCGCGGATCAGCCGGGCCAGGTCGCGTTTGCTGCCGATCAGCCGGCGGGCGAAGGCGTTCACCGTACCCATGCCGACGGCCGAGCCGGCCCAGGCCGACCGGGTCTCCTCGTCGCCGAGCTGGTCGACGACGTGGTCGACCAGATCCCCGTACGAGCCGATCCGCCGGCCGTCGATGCTGATGCCGCCGTCGGCGGGTTGCGCGTGCCGGCGCAGGTACGCGGTGACCGCGTGGACGACCATCGTGTACTGCTGACGTTCGTCGTCGGCGTCGGCGAACACGTACGGCAGCAGTTGCTTGTCGCAGAACTCGGCGACGGTCCAGTAGAAGCTGTCCACGCCGGTCGGTCGGCTTTTTACATCGGGGGTGCCGGAGGCGTCGCCGGCCCGGGGCGGGGCGTAGACCCGTACGTCGGGGAAGGCCCCGGCGGGCAGGCCGAGCCGGGCGTACGCGGTCGTCGTCGCCTCGTCCAACCGGACGTTGGGGTGGTCGAGGAAGAGGAGGTCCTCGCCTTTGACGTTGAAGATCAGCGCCTTGGCGTTAACCGCGTCACCGCCGAGTCGGCCGGAGCGGAACACCGAATAGAGCAGGAACATGGCGAAGCTGGTCTTGGTGGCCACCCCGGAGATGCCGGAGATCGACACGTGCGCGCCGCGTTGGCCGTCGAGGAAGTCGGCGTTGAGGTAGACCGGGACGCTGTCGCGGCCGAATCCCATCGGGATCTGCCGCTCCATCCGGTCGAAGTGCAGCGCGCGGGCCCGGGCGTCACCTTCGGCCCGCCAGACCGGCGCGCCCGGCTGCGGCGGTACGTAGATCTCGGGGTCGAGTCGGGTGGCGGTGATCTCGGCGGCTTCCTGCACCTGTGCGGGCAGGGTGCCGTCGGCGATGGCGAAGACGTCGGAGTCGAACTGGGCACCTTCGTGCCGGGCCCGTACCTGGGTCACCACCCCGGCGATGGTCACCGGCGGTTGTCCGGGCAGCGCGCGTCGGGTCACCACGACGTCGTCGAGTTGCAGGTAGCTGCCGGCTTCGACGGCGGTCCAGAACTGTAGGGGAGTGGCGTCCGCGGTGCCGAGGACCCGACCGACCGCCGATCCCAGAGCCGGCCCGTCGGGGTCGGGACCGTCGTAGTCCGGACCGTCGTAGTCCGGCCATTCGGGCTCCGCAATCAGGTCACTCATTGTGATGTCCTGATCGCTGTATCTCGCGTCGCTTCGTACCCACGGGTTGCATCCTGCCGCACGGGTACGACCCCGAGGCGAACCGACTCGGGGAGCCGGCTCGATTTCCGCGTCCGGCGGGGTAATCAACGATGATCGGCGCCTTGGCGTGAACGTTATATCACTGTGGGTGATCGGGGTGAGGTGGTGTCGGGTCGGGTCGGCGCAGATAGCGCAGCAGGAGCAGACCGTCGTCGGCCACCAACACCTGGCGCAGGTCGAGTTGGCGTACGGGGCTGAGCGGACCGGCGGTGATCCGGCCGGCGCCAGCGCCGGCGAGCAGCGGCGACACGCTCAGGCAGAGCTCGTCCACCAGGTCGGCGGCGGTCAGGGCGCCGAACAGCATCGGGCCGCCTTCGCAGAGCAGGTGCCGGTGTCCCCGGGCCCGCAGCAGGTCCAGGCCGGCGGTCAGGTCCACCGACGGGTCGCCCTCCGCGATCACGTCGGCGACCGGCGCCAATCGGCGTCGGCGGTCGGCAGACGCGGTGCGCGTGGTCAGCACGATCGGCCGGACCGGGGAGTCGGCCAGCGCCGGATGCGTCGGATCGAGGTCGAGTGAACCGGAGACGACCACCAGGGTGGGCTGCTCGGGTAGCCCGTGTCGCCGCCGCCAGGACCGCCGTCGGGGATCCAGCCGCAGCGGACGGTACCGCTCCTGGCGGAGCGTGCCGGCGCCGACGAGCAACGCGTCGCAGAGCATCCGCAGGATCGCGAAGACCCGCTTGTCCGCCGGGCTCGACAGACCGGTGGACCGGCCCGCCACGGTGACCGCCCCGTCGGCGCTGGTCACGAAGTTGACGCGCAGATGGGGAAGAGCCGGGTTGGCGTAGCTGTCGACGAGCGCCTCGTCGTCCAGGTCGACGGGGCAGGGTCGGATCGGTGCCAGTCGTCGGATCCCTGGTGCCGGGGGTGTCGGAGACCGGTCGCCGGCGGCGTCGAGGCTCATTCGCCCGCCGGACCCGTGACAGGTGGGGTGGGGGCGGGGGTACGGTGCTGACAGTCGCACCAGTTACCGCCCGGACACCTACCGTGCTGCCCCACGCGGCACGCACCACAGATCATGGTCCGAGCCTAGGCCAGAGGAGCGGTGGACATGCCTCGTCAGATCTTTCGACTGAAGGTGACCCTGACCGACGTCACCCCCTCGGTCTGGCGCCGGTTGCTGGTGCCCGGCGGCTACACCCTCGACCGGGTGCACCGGGTGATCCAGCACGCGATGGGCTGGCACGACTGCCACCTGCACTCGTTCGAGATCGACGGTGCACAGTACGGTGTGCCCGACCCGGACGGGGAGTTGCTGCTGCGCGACGAGTTGGACGTACGGCTCGACGTGGTGGCGGGCAAAGGCGCCCGGCTTCGCTACACGTACGACTTCGGGGACTGGTGGGAGCACGACGTCGTGGTCGAGGACGTCAGCCTCGCCGAGCCGGACGTACGGTATCCACTGTGCCTCGACGGCGCGGGCGGCTGTCCGCCGGAGGACGTCGGCGGGGCGTACGGGTACGCCGAGTTCCTCGCCGCGGTCGCCGATCCGGCCCATCCCCGCCACGCCGACATGATCGCCTGGGCGGGTCCGCGTTTCGATCCGCACACCTTCGATCCGGCCCGCGTCACCACGCTCCTGCGCCGGTTCGCCTGACCGACCGACCGACCGACCGACCGCCGGCGGCCAGTCCGTCGGTTCACCGTCAGGCGTCCGTCGGTTCACCGCTAGGCGACCAGCGGTTTCCGGGCCGGTGACCACCCGTGGGTCGATCCGGCGCCCCGCTGGACGGGGTCAGCTCCGGCAGTAACGAAATGGGAACGCTCCCAGTGGCCCCTTGACACCTCCGAAACCTCCCGGCAATCTCATGGGAGCGCTCCCGGCCGGGGTGAGTGAGGCCCACGTCACTTGCTTGCATTCTCCCGGAGCGCGGCCGTGCAGTGCCCGCTCCGAGTTGTCGGACCCCTTTCGCCAACGCTGTCCCGGAGCCCGGAGCGGACACCACACGGTCACCCCCCACCACAGAAATAGCGACCTTGAGAGGGGTCAGGATGAGCGTCACGCTCCGGCGGTTCGCCGCGGTCGCACTCGCCTCAGCCGTCATGCTGACGGCGGCGGCCTGCGGCTCCGACGACGCCGAATCGGATCCAGACGGCCCGATCACCCTGGTTGTCGACATCTTC